>CAJXOU010000021.1 GCA_913057645.1 uncultured Rhodobiaceae bacterium
CTCGGTGGCTCGGAGATGGGTATAAGAGACCGACCAAGCGCCGCAACACGCACATAAGGTCCGCTGAAGAGCCAGCTGAGCCGCGGCTTCACGCGCAAAGCCGCGCGGGCGGTGGACGCCATTCTGAAGCCGCGGCTCAGCTGGCTCTTCAGCGGACCTTATGTGCGTGTTGCGGCACTTGGTTGCATTCTCGTCGCACTGACCGTGCCGCCGCTCGAGGTGCTTCCCTTCGCCGGAACGGTTTCCTGGGCGGCGATCGCCGCATTCGGCCTCGCCCTCGTTGCTCATGACGGCCTCTTCGCCATCGTTGCGCTCGGCTTTGCGGCGACGACGCCCTATGTCATCTGGACCACGCTTTTCTGGGAGACAACGATGATCGATGTGAGCCGGACCGACGACGGTGACCCGATGACATTCCGCGTCGTGGTACGGGACGAGGAAGGCACCACCCGCCACGAAGTGACGATGGCGCGCAAGGCGCACCAGGATCTGACGCCGGGCCATACACCCGAACAGCTCGTGGAGGCGGCATTCCGGTTCCTGCTCGATCGGGAACCGAAGGAGAGCATTCTCGGGCGTTTCGACGTGACGATAATCCCGACCTATTTCCCCGAGTTCCACAAGGAACTGCCCGCCTATCTCGACTAAATGCCCGTGCCCGCCAACTATGCCCCTCGTCCGGATGCGTATAGACTGGACCATACTGGCATGATCACCGGGTGAGACGGTACGAATGACGGGGGGCAAGGCGGGAGGAGAGGGAAACGGCGCGTATCCGTTTCTCGGGGGCGACAGCGAAATGGCGCGACGGATCGCGGCGTTCGACTGGGCGGCGACGGAACTCGGCCCCATCTCGGCATGGCCGCAAAGCCTGAAATCCACCATCGGCATGATGCTGCTTTCGCCGGTGCCGATCGCCCTCCTCTGGGGCGAGAACGGCGTCATGATCTACAATGACGGCTATGCCGAGGTCGCGGGCGGGCGGCATCCGGCAATTCTCGGATCTCAGGTGCTGGACGGCTGGCCGGAGATCGCCGACTTCAACCGCAACGTGATCGAGGTCGGGCTTGCGGGCGGAACACTCTCCTATCGCGACCAGGAGATGATGCTGAACCGGAGCGGCGCGCCGGAAAAGGTCTGGCTCAATCTCGATTATTCGCCGGTGATGGACGACGAGGGGAAACCCGCGGGCGTCATTGCCTTCGTCGCCGAGACGACGCGGCGCGTGCAGGCGGAAACGCAACTCGAACGCGGCTTCGAGACGCTCCGGCAGATGTTCGAACAGGCGCCGGGCTTCATCGCGATCCTGGCGGGACCGGAGCACACCTTCGCGATGGTCAACAAAGCCTACATGCAGCTGGTCGGCCACCGGGATGCCGTCGGCAAGCCGGTGCGCGAGGCCCTGCCGGAAATCGTGGACCAGGGGTTCATCGAGCTTCTCGACCGGGTGCGGAAAACAGAGGAGCCCTATATCGGCCGGGGCATCCGCGTGCTGCTGCAACGCGAGCCGGAATCAGAGCCGGTGGAACGCTACCTCGACTTCGTATTCCATCCGGTTTCCTCCGCACAAAGCAATGTGCGCGGCATTTTCGTTCAAGGCCACGATGTGACCGAGCAGCGGCTGGCGGAAATCGCGCTGCGCGAAAGCGAGGAACGCTTCCGGCTCGTCGCGGAAAGCGCGCCGGTGAAACTGTGGATGGGCGATGCCGAAGGAAATTGCATCTACCTGAACGCGATGCTGCGCCGCTTCTGGGGCGTGACACCCGAAGAGGTTCCGCATTTCAACTGGCTGGAGACCGTGCATCCCGACGACATGGAGACGCTGAGGGAACCCTACCAGAGGGCAATGCGCGACCATGCGCCCTTCTCGGTGGAGGTGCGCTTCCGCCGGGCGGACGGCGTCTACCGCATCATCAACACGACGGCCCAGCCCCGCTTCGGGCGGCACGGCGAATTCGAGGGGATGATCGGCGTCAATGTGGACGTCACGGAAAGACGGCAGGCGGAAGAAGCGCAGCAGGAGCTGAACGCAACGCTGGAGCAGCGCGTAGAGGACGAAATCGCCCGCCGCTCCAAAGCGGAAAGCGCGCTGCGGCAGGCGCAGAAAATGGAAGCAATCGGCAAGCTCACGGGCGGCGTTGCGCATGATTTCAACAACCTGCTGCAGGTGGTGTCCGGCAATCTGCAACTTCTGACGAAAGACGTGGCCGGCAACGAACGCGCCGAGACGCGGGTGGCAAACGCGCTGGAAGGGATCAGCCGCGGCGCGAAACTCGCGAACCAGCTTCTCGCTTTCGGCCGCCGCCAACCGCTGGAACCGAAGGTGGTGAATATCGGGCGGCTGGTGAACGGCATGGGCGACATGCTGCGCCGGACAATCGGCGAGGGTGTGGAAGTCGATACGATGGTGTCGGGGGGCCTGTGGAATACGCTGGCCGATCCGGGGCAGCTCGAAAATGCCCTGCTCAACCTCGCGATCAACGCGCGCGATGCCATGGACGGAACGGGAAAACTCACCATCGAGGTTGGGAACGCTTTCCTGGACGACGCCTATGCGGCCGACCACCCGGAAGTCGAGGCGGGGCAGTATGTGGTTCTTGCGGTAACGGACACGGGCGAGGGAATCGAACCCGAATTGCTGCAGCAGGTTTTCGAACCGTTCTTCTCGACCAAACCGCAGGGCAAGGGGACCGGCCTCGGGCTCTCGATGGTCTATGGCTTCGTCAAGCAGTCCGGCGGACACGTCAAGATCTACAGCGAGCGCGGCCACGGCACGACGGTGAAACTCTACCTGCCGCGCGTCACACAGAACGAAGACGCCATAACGCCGACAAGTGCGGCGGCGGCAACCGGGGGGACGGAAACGGTACTCGTCGCAGAGGACGACGACGCGGTGCGCGCGACCGTGGTCGATATGCTGAGCGAACTCGGCTACCGCGTCTTGACGGCGAAGGACGCGGCGGGCGCGCTGACCGTGATCGAGAGCGGCGCGCCGGTGGACCTGCTTTTCACCGACGTCGTGATGCCCGGGCCCCTGAAGAGCACGGAGCTCGCGCGAAAGGCGAGAGAGCGGACGCCGAGCATCGCGGTGCTGTTCACATCCGGCTACACGGAAAATTCCATCGTGCATGGCGGGAGACTCGACGCCGGCGTGGATCTTCTCTCGAAGCCCTATACACGCGAGGCGCTGGCGCGGAAGATTCGGCAAGTGCTTGGCCGCGCGGGCCCGTCCGGAAACGTCCGTCCTTCAGCACCGGCTGCCACGCCAAAGAAGCTCAGCGTGCTGCTTTGCGAAGACGATGTGCTGATCCGCATGAGCACGACGGAGATGCTTGAAAGCGCCGGCATGAAGGTGATCGAGAGCGGGAGCGGCGCGGAAGCACTCGCCGCGATCGAAGCGGAAGTGCCCGACGTGCTGATCGCGGATGTAGGGCTTCCCGACATGACCGGCGTCGAACTGGCAGAAAGGGTGCGGGACATCTCGGCAGGACTGCCCATCATCTTCGCGACCGGCCACAGCGACGTGCCGGGGGCGGAGACGATGCCGCGCACGGCCATCGTGACGAAACCCTATGACATGGGAAAACTGCAGGGCTCGATAGACGCACTTCTCGGCGGAGGCTAGGCGCGCTTCTTCTTTCCCGCATAGGGGTTCTTGCCCTTGCGCATGAAAAGGCGGATGGGGACACCCGGCAGCTCGAAGGTCTCGCGCAGCGCGTTCACGAGATAACGGCGATAGGAGGTCGGCACGTCGTCGGCGCGGCTCGAAAAGACCGCGAAGGTCGGCGGACGCGACTTCACCTGCGACATGTATTTCAGATTTACCGGACGGCCCTTGGCGGCAGGCGGCTGGTGGCGCGAGACGGCCTCCGTGAGCCAGCGGTTGAGTTTCGCGGTCGGGACGCGCGCATTCCAGAGCGTGTGGATGCGCTCGATGGCGGGCATGAGCCTGTCAGTGCCCTTTCCCGTCAACGCTGAAAACTGGACGATCGGAACGCCGCGCACCTGCGGCAGAAGGCGTTCCAGCTCTTCCTTCAGCATGCGGAGCACTTCCTGCGGGTTTTCGACCTTGTCCCATTTGTTGACCGCGATGAGCAGGCCGCGGCCTTCCTGTTCCACGAGATCGGCGATGTGAAGGTCCTGGCGCTCGAAGGGCTGTGTGGCGTCGAGCAGCACAACCACGACCTCGGCGAAGCGGACGGCGCGGAGCGTGTCCGCGACCGAGAGTTTTTCGAGCTTTTCGATGACCCGGGCGCGGCGGCGCATGCCTGCCGTGTCCCAGAGTTTCACGCGGCGGCCGCGCCACTCCCATTCGATGCCGATGCTGTCGCGCGTGATGCCCGCTTCGGGGCCGGTCAGCATGCGGTCTTCGCCGAGCAACTGGTTCACGAGGGTCGACTTGCCGACATTCGGGCGGCCGACGATGGCGATGCGGAGCGGCGCTTCGAGATCGGGCTCGTAGGGTGCATCGGGATCGAAGCCCTCGACAGATTCTTCTTCGGCGAGCGCATCTTCCAGCGCCTGTTCGGCATCGTTTCCGGCGAGGCTGTTTGCGTATTCGGCGAGCGCATCATAGAGATCGCCGAGGCCTTCGCCATGTTCGGCGGAAAGCGGCAGCGGCGCACCGAGGCCGAGTTCATAGGCTTCCATTCGCCCCGCCTGCCCTGCTCCGCCTTCGCATTTGTTGGCGGCGAGGATGACGGGCGTCGGCGACTTGCGGAGGATCTGGGCGAAGCGGCTGTCGAGCGGCGTTACGCCGGCCCGCGCGTCGATGAGAAGGAGACAGACATCGGCCTCGGCAATGGCGAGATCGGTCTGGCGGCGCATGCGTGCTTCGAGACTGTCGCCGGTTCCCTCTTCGAGGCCGGCGGTGTCGACGACCGTGAAGGAGAGATCGCCGAGCTGCGCCTCGCCTTCGCGCCGGTCGCGGGTGACGCCCGGCGTGTCGTCGACGAGCGCCAGCTTCCGTCCGACCAGACGGTTGAACAAAGTGGACTTGCCGACATTGGGCCGGCCGACGATGGCGACCTTGAATGACACTTTATGCGGCCCTTTTCATGCCGAGTGATGGCGCGCCGCAACCGGCGGCGGCCTGCCGGACCGGCTTTCGCGCGCTACTTGAGCGCGATGAGCTGCGCGTCGTCCGTCAGAATATACAGCGTTTCGTTCGCGACGACCGGTGCGATGAGAGCGCCACCCGGCAGATCGATGCTGCCGAGAACCTCTCCCGTGTAGGGCGATACGGAGACGGCATCGCCAATCGAGGAGACGAGCACCAAGCGGTCGCTGACGAGAACGGGGCCGGACCATTCGATCGGATCCTCACGATCGTCCGGGTCTTCCCAGCGCGGCAGAGGGGTGATCCAGCGGATACGTCCGTCGCGGCGGGAAACCGCCGCCACTTCCTGGGTGGTGGTGACGACATAGATGAAATCGCCCGCGGCCCAGGGGGTCTGCACACCGCCAATGTCGCGTGTCCAGACACGTTCGCCGGTGCGCAGATCGATCGACACCATGCGGCCCGAATGGCTGATGGCGAAGACGCGATCGCGGTCGATGACGGGCCGGCCCGCGATGTCGTTCAACTCGCTGAGCGAGGTGACGTTACCCGTGCGGGTGAGCGAATCCGTCCAGACCGGCGTCCCGTTTTCCACACGCAAGGCGACGAGTTCGCCGGAAGAGTATGGCGCGACCGCGACCGAACCGGCGACCGCCGTGCTGGACGCCGCGAGGATGCCCGCGCTTTCAACGATGCCGCGATGGCGCCAGAGCACTTCACCGGTCTCCTGGGCGAGGCAGATCGCCTGATTGTCCGCCGTGATGGCAAAGACGCGGCCGCCATTCGCGGTCGGCGAGGCGCGGAACGGATCGCCGACGGCCTGGCTCCACTGAACGGCGCCGCTGGCGGCATCGAGACCATGCGCCGTCCCGAAACCCGTCACGACAAAGACGCGGCCATTGTCGTAGGCCACGCCGCCGCCACGGCCCTCGTCGGCGTCCTCGTCTTCGGGAACGAGGCTCGTTTCCCAGAGTTCCTTGCCCGAAGATTGTTCGAAAGCCCGGACGGTCGCTTCGGCGTCGAGCACGAAAATCCTGCCTTCGGCGATCACAGGAGGCGCCATGAGCTGGCCGACCCGGCTCGACCCGGCGCCGGCATTTGCCGACCAGACGCGGTCGAGCGGACCGGGCGCGGCCAGATGGTACATGGCGTTATCCGGCGTGCCGCCGGGCTGGGGCCAGTTTTCGTTCACATAGGGCTTCGGCAGGATGATGAGTTCATCTGCCAGTTCCTGATCCGCTTCGAGCTGTGCGCCGAGCTCCATGACCGACAGACGCTTACCCGGCAGAACGGTCTTGTCGTCGGAGGAAAACATGTCGGAAACCGTGTCGCAGCCGGCCAGACCCGCCACGGCAAGGGCGAGAACCGCACCGCGAAGGATGCGGCCGATTGCGAATGCTTCAGCCGAATTTCGGTCCGTCATCTTCAACTACTCCGTCTCGGCCGGGGTTTCGGCGGCTGGCGTTTGCTGTATTTCGGGCGATGTTTCCGTGCCGGCTCCTGCTGCCGCAGAGCCGTCCGTCTCCGTATCCGCCGGTGCGGCGGCGGGTGGCGGCAAATGGGGAGCGGCCAGCGCCTGAATGACATGGGCGCGGTCGCGAAGACCACTGGGCGAAGCGGGATTGGCGATGATGCGTTTGACGTAGCCGTCGGCATCGGTCCAGGCGCCTTCGCGCATGGCGACGAGCGCGAGAAGCTCCAGTGCATTGCCATGCCAGGGCGAGTCTTCCGACATGATGGGCGCCATGCGCGCCTTCATGTCGTCGTAGCTCGCCGTATCGACGACAATAAGCCCCGCCCTGACGGTCGCCATGCCGCGCACAAGGCCGAGGGAAGCGTCGTTGGCGACTTCCTCATAGACGGCGAGCGCCGCGTCGCGCTCTCCGGCTTCAAGCAGCCGGTCCGCCTGCTGGAGACGCGCGAGGGTCTCGTAGCCGCCGCCCGTCTCGGCCGCGAAGTTGTCGAAGGCCGCGGCCGCTTCTTCCGGCGCGGCGCCTTCTTCCAGTTCCGCCACAAGCTCGTCGTAGCGGGCGGACGCCTCGACCCGCGAGGCGTGGGACCAGGCACGCCAGCCGACGACGGCCGCGACGACCAGGACAATCGCGACGGCAAGGCCGATCACGTAGATCCCGTATTTTTCCCAAAGTTTGCTGAACTGTTCGCGGCGAAGGTCTTCTTCGACTTCGCGAAAGAGATCGGTCACAAGAATACTCCGCGGAGAAATGCTGATGGGCGCGGAGGAAGCGCCCGGCGCCTGCCCCCTGCAGGCGGCGTAAAATAGCCCGGCAACCGACCAATAGCAAACCGCCCGGCAGGGGCCGCCGGGCGTGCAATTGCTTGAGCTATTTCGCCTTTTTCATGCTGTAGGTGTGTTCCACCGCCGGGAAGCTGCGGTCGCGGACGGCGCGGCCATAGGCTTCCGCCGCGCCCGCGATCTGGGCCCCGAGGGAGGCGAATTCACGGACGAATTTCGGCGGCTTCGGCGAGAGGCCAAGCATGTCTTCGAGGACCAGAATCTGACCGTCGCAATGGGCGGAAGCGCCAATGCCGATGGTCGGGATGTCGATCTGGCCGGTGATGCGGGCGGCAAGAGGCTCGGCCACGCCCTCGACAACGACCGCGAAGGCGCCGGCGTCGGCGACGGCCTGCGCGTCGGCCTCGATGGCAGCCCATTCGCTTTCCTCGCGGCCCTGCGCCTTGAAACCGCCCATGACCTGGACGTTCTGCGGCGTGAGGCCGATATGCGACATGACGGGGATGCCGCGCTCGGAGAGATAGTGGATGGTGTCGGCAATGCGCGTGCCGCCTTCAAGCTTCACGGCGGTGCAGCCGGTTTCCTTGATGACGCGGCAGGCATTGCGGAAGGCGATTTCGGGGCTTTCCTCATAGGAGCCGAAGGGCATGTCGACCACGACGAGGGCCCGCTCGGTGCCGCGCACCACGGCCGCGCCGTGCGCGATCATCATGTCGAGGGTGACGCCGAGCGTCGTTTCCATGCCGTACATGACCATGCCGAGGCTGTCGCCCACGAGCAGGAAGTCGACATAGGGGTCGAGGTAGCGCGCGGTGTGCGCGTGGTAGGCGGTGAGCGACACGATCGGCTCCGCCCCCTTGCGGGCGCGGATTTCCGGCACGGTGATGCGCTTGATCTTCGACTGGACGGACATTCGGATCATCCCTGTCAGGTGGCGCGCGACGGCTCCCTCAAGAGATGGGGACTTGCGCGGCACATTGCGACGGCGGCCGGATGCCGCTGCGAAAAGGGCATACAGAACAAGCCCTTAGGCGCCTCCCGGCACCTTTCCTGATCCTTGTGGGCGGACCCTACAAAAAAGCGGGCGAAAGCGCAATCAGAGCCCGGGGGTGGGCTCGGCGGCGGTCGCCTCGCCCTCGTGCCCTCCCGGCAGGCCGACGATCTCGCGATAGGCGACGGAGAGCATGGTGACGGAGAGCATCACGAAATAGAAGTAGGCCGCGATGCCGACGACGCCCGAAATGGCGAGAACGACCGGGCCAGCGCCCAGGACACCGCCAAGGATGGCCAGGACGAATATCAGGACAAGAACGACGACGCCGTAAAGAAGCCCGATCAGCAGCGCGTAACCGACCATGCGCCAGGTATTGCCCTGCGTGGCCGCGAGGACTGCGCGGACCTTGCCGGGCAGTCCGATCGCCACGTCCGGCAAGGAGAGCATCAGACGCATGGAGAGGCCGAGGATCAGCAGATAGCCGATGGCCATGCTGATCGCCAGGACCATACCGAGAAACCCAGCCCCCGCCGGATTTCCTCCCCTTTCAGCGATACCGGCGATGCCGGCGATACCGAAGATGACAGCGAAAAGAAGAACAGCCATCAGGAAATAGAGCAGCGTTACCTTGATGAACGTCCAGATGTAACGTGCGTCTTCCATGCGCAACAGGAAGCTGCCGCCTTCGCCCATCAGCACAAAACGGTGCCAGCGGACCGCAGCTACCGCGCTCGCCAAGGTCGTCAGGATGAGGGCCGCATAATAAACCGGCCCCGTGGCGCGCTGGGCGACGGCTTCATAGGCGGCGCCGATTTCCTGCGGCGGTGTCCCTTCCTCGTTGATGAGATCGAAAATCGCGCCGATACCGGCCTGATGGAAGGACCACGCATAGAGCCCCATCGCAACAAGGATGAAAATCAAGGCGGGCCAGGCAACGCCGATCAGCTGAAAATAATGCCTCGTGACGCCCGAGAACACTTCTCCGACCGAGCGGAATACCGGCAGCTTTCTCATCTTCGTCTCCCCCCAGAGAATCGGCAGCCTGCTGCCGCGATATGGAGCGTTTACCTTAGACGGGGGTTCACGATCCGCCAACCTGTTCGGCGGGTCAGAGGGAGGGGTCCGTGCGGGCGGAGGACGGGACGGAGCCGGGCGGGCCGACGAGTTCGCGATAGGCGATGGAGAGAACGGCGACGTTCACCACCGCGAAAAACACAGAAACAAGCGCGAAGGCGGCGATAGATATTGCCTGGAGAGCCAGCCCGCCGCCCAGCAGCGACCCGAGCAGCAGCGCCAGCACGAGGACCGGCAGCGCAACAGACAGGAACACCGCCGCCAGCCGCCAGAAATTGCCGCGGGTCCGCTCCAGCACGAGGCGAGGGTCGACCGGATCGCCGATGGAGACAGCGGGAAGAAGCAGGGAAAGCCGGACGAAGAAATAGATCGAGACCAGAAGAAGCAGGAGACCGAAGAAGCTCAGGAGCGATCCGGTCATGGTCTGCGCCATCTGGCCGGCCGCCACGGCGAGGACAGCGCCGGGGACCAGGATCAGAAACAGGAATACGGACACCAGAAGGAAGCGTGCCTCGCGCCGCCCGAAGGAAAAGCGGAAAGCGCCAGCGGGTGCGTCGCCCATCAGGATGAAGCGGTGCCAGGCGACCGCAATGACGGGCCAGAGGAAGAGGCCCGCGAGTTCCAGGACGAGCGCGGCAAAGAACTGCTCTTCCACATTCACGAAGGCGCTTGCCGTGGAGAAGCAGAGATAGAGAATACCTGGCAGCCAGATGAGCCGGATCATTTCACCCAGATGGTTCCAGGCGCCGCCATAGGCTTCGCGGATCGTGGCCAGCACATCGAGCTTCGTGCTCATCGTGTGTCGCGTCCCAGAATCTTGTCCTTGTAGGCCTGGTTTTCGGGGTCGAGCCCCAGGGCCGTCATGTAGAAACCGCGGGCCCCGCCATGGTTCCCCCGCGCCTCTGCAATGGCGCCGCGCACGTACCAGGCGCCGGCGCTTTTCGGCTCGAGTTCGATGGACTTTTCGATGTCTTCGAGTGCGGCGTCATAGTCGCCCATCTCGCGGAGCGCATTGGCGCGGTTCTGGTAGAGGAGCGCATCGCGCGGCGCGATGTGGAGCGCACGGGTGTAGTCGTCGACGGCGCTTTGATAGTCGCCCGTCGACTTGTACGCGACACCGCGATTGATGAGAGCGGCGATCAGATCCGGTTCCGACAGGTCTCCGGAGTCAATCGCGCGGGTGCAAAAGTCGATGGCAGACTTGTAGTCGCCCGTGGCGAACTTCGAATAGCAGATGTTGTTGTCGCCAATGGCATCGGCTCCGGCGGCGGACGGCAGGGCCGACCAGCCGACGAAGATCGCTACAAGTCCCGCTCTGATCGACATGTCTCCATCCCAAACTGTTCAGGATGAGAGACTACCCTTTCCGCGGTCTACGAGAAAGCGGCCACAGCGACCGCCGTGTTCATGAAATCCCGGAAACGCAGCCATTTCCCGTCCTTCAGGGTAATGACATGAACGAAATCGGAATCGATCGGCCGTCCCGTCGAGCGCGCGGTCAGGTTCAGGTGACCGGTGACGATCACCTTGTCCCGCTCGGCAATGAATTCCTCTGCGTCGAATTGATGAATGTCGACGGAGGAAAGCACGCGTTCGAAGAAACGGCGGCACTTCTCATGACCCCGATATATCCCCGCATAGGGGATGGTCGAGGGCCCGTAGAACTCTACGACGCAGTCCTCGTGAAGGAATTCCATAATCGCGGGAATATCCTTCGCGCCAAAAGCGAGGAAGAGCGCCTTGGTCGTAGCAATGTTGCGGTCGGTTTCAAGGATTGTCGAAGACATCAGGCAGCTCCTTTCCGGCGCGGGACAAAACGGAGCGTGAGCCTGTCGAAGCCGTGGTTCAGCAGGCTGGTTCGCTGCGCCACGGGCGCTTCGGCACCGAGACCAACATCGTCCATCCGCTCAAGGAGGGTGGCGATGAGCGCCCTGCCCTCCATGCGCGCGAGCGCGGACCCAAGGCAGTGATGAATGCCGACACCGAAGGTGAGCTGCTTGTTGAGGTTCGGCCTCTCAATGTCGAACTTCTCCGGCTCCGGAAACATGGCCGGATCATGGTTCGCGGCGGCGAAGAACAGCGCGACCCACTCGCCTTCGCGGATCATGCGGCCCGCAACCTCGACATCCTGCGTTGCGATGCGGAAGAGGCGCTGCGGCGGGCCGCCGTGGCGCAGGCTCTCGTCGATGAAGGCGTCGATCAGCGAGGGATCGGCCGCGAGTTTCCGCCGGACATCCGGCATGGTGGCGAGATTGTGCAGCAGATTGCCGAGAAGGAAGGTCGTGGTTTCGGAACCGGCGACCACGAGGGTGATACAGAAGCGGATGACCTCGTCGAGGGTCAGTTGCTCGCCTTCGACTTCCGCCTTCAACAGCGCAGTGATGAGCGAATCCGGCACCTCTTCGTTCGCTTCGATCTTGCCGTAGAGCCGGTCGACGGTTTCGGTAAAATACTGCACGAGTTCGATGTTGCTCGCCTCGCGCTCGGCCGGGCTCATATCCGCCGAAAGCATGAAGGCCGTCGCCCAGCGCCGAAAGCGGTTCACGACGTCTTCCGGCAAGCCGAGAAGGCCAACCATGACGCGTGCCGGAATGCGCGAGGCAAGCTCATCCATGACCTCGACATCGCCCTGGCCGATGGCGGCGACCATCCCGTCCACGATTTCGCGGACCCAGGGTTCGAGCGCTTCCATGCGGCGGCGCGAGAAAGCGAGGTTCACGATGCCGCGCAGGCGGTCGTGTTCCGGATTGTCGTGGTTCACGAGCATGAGCGTCGGCGCGGAGGACTGCTCCTGCAGCGGATCGCGCGAGGAAAAGCTTCGGTGGTCGCGCGCGGCGGCCGAGACATGAGCGTAGTCGAGCAGGACCCAGGCGGTCACCGGTTCATCCGCGTCTGGCACCGTGCCCGGCGGATAGTCGCGATAACCATACGCCGGACAATGCGGCCGCAGACTCTCGTAAAGCTCATAGGGCGACGCGATGGTGTCGCCCGACGGCAGCGCGGCGACAAGCGCCGCTACATCCCGGTCAGCGCCCGAGACACGGACGTTCTGCATGATGGTCCTCCCCTAGATCGTTTGCCGATGCGCGCCTCCACGCGCATATTGTTTATTTCATGAATTGTTTCTTTTGTAAATTGTTTAGATCATGATGCAGACGCACCCAACGCCTACAATCCGCGAAGGATTCGGGCGGCGCGGAGCAGCCCAAAGGAGGCGGCGTGAGCGACAAGAGAACGGGCGTGAAAAGAGAGAAGAAAAAATCCGGCATTCCGGACGCGGCGCTGCGCTTTCTCGAATATTACTATCCCATTCACTACAAGGCAGGGATCGGCGTCGAGGATGCTCTGCGCGGCGGGCTACTCAACCGTCATCAGGTGGCGATGCTCTGGCTGATCCATTCGGAAGGCCGGGACGGCCGCGAAATGAACCGCAAGGCCATCGAACGCTCGCTCGAGAGCTGGTTCGAGATCTCCGGCGGGGCGATCACCAAGGCGCTGCGGAGCATGGCACAGCCACCGCTGGAACTGGTTCAACTCGTGGAAGACCCCCGTTCAGGCCGCGAGAAGATCGTGAAACTGACGCCGAAGGGCGAGACACACATGAAAAAGATGATCTCTGGCGGCGAGACCTTCGTGCAGCAGATCATCGACCATATGAGCGACGAGGAAATCGAGCGGGGGCTTCATTTCTTCAAGCGGGTTTCGGAAATCGTGGACATTCTCCGGAACGAGTGAGGCGCGGCCTTCCGCCCTCTTGCCCGGCTCCTGCGCCGCTGTTATAGGCACGGCGCTGCAAGGGCCCATCACGGGGCCGATCCGGAGTCCAGACAGATGAATGCCAATCCCGTCGTCGCCATAGCGGGCGCGACCGGCGCCGTGGGCGTCGAGATGATCCGCTGCCTCGAGGAACGCAGTTTCCCGGTGAAGGAGCTGAAGCTCCTGGCCTCCGCGCGCTCGGCCGGCAAGATGATGAAATTCCGCGGCCAGGACGTCGGCGTCGAGGAACTGACGGAAGAGAGTTTCAAGGGCGTCGACATCGCCTTCTTCTCGGCGGGCGGCGGCATTTCGAAGAAGTTCGCGAAGGCCGTGAAAGACGCGGGCGCGGTGTTGATCGACAATTCGTCGGCCTTCCGCATGGACCCGGACGTGCCCCTGGTGATCCCGGAGATCAATCCGGAAGCGGCGCTGAAGCATCACGGCATCATCGCCAATCCGAACTGCTCGACCATCATCGCGATCACGCCGCTGTGGCCGATCCACAAGGTGAACCGCGTGAAGCGGATCGTGGCGGCGACCTATCAGGCGGCGTCGGGCGCAGGCGCGGCGGCGATGGACGAACTGGAAAAGGCAACGCGGGCATTTCTTTCGGGCGAAGAGTTCGAGCAGAAGATCATTCCACATCCCTACCCCTTCAACGTGTTCAGCCACAATTCGAACGTGGACCCGGAAACGGGCTACAACGAGGAAGAGCTGAAGATGGTGAAGGAGACGAAGAAGATCTTTGGCGATCCGGACATTCGCGTGACAGCGACCTGCGTGCGCGTACCGGTGCTGCGCGCGCATTCGGAGGCGCTCGACTTCGAATGCGAGAAGCCGATCACGCCGAAGGAAGTACGCGAAATCCTGTCGACGGCGCCTGGCCTCAAGATCGTGGACGACGTGCCGGGAAACTATTTCCCGATGCCGAAGGACGCCTCCGGACAGGACGACATTCTCGTCGGCCGCATCCGGCAGGACATTTCGGACCCCGAGGGCCGGTCGATCGCGATGTTTGTCGCGGGCGACCAACTCCTCAAGGGTGCGGCGCTCAACGCCGTGCAGATCGGCGAGATCCTCGTCCGCGCGGCGTGAGTCAGCTCCGCGGGCCGACCAGTGCGAAGGATGCGCCCTGCGGATCGAGCGCATGGATGATCCAGGCATCGCCCGGCACCTGATGCGGACCGTCGACAACCTTGCCGCCCTTCGTGCCGATGCGGGCAATGGCGTAATCGATGTCGTCCACGCAAAAATAGAACGTCCAGTGCGGGCCGGCGCCGTTCCGGCGCTTCATCATCGCGCCGACGGGCTCGCTGCCGGCCGCGAAGAGCTGATAGACCTCGCCTTCGCCCATATCCATCGCCTGATCCTTCGTCCAGCCGAAGAGACCCGAGTAGAAGGCGAAGGCGCTTTCGACGTCGCCGCCGTTCAATTCATGCCAACCGACCGTTCCCGACGTGCCGGACGGGAATTGCGGCATCTCCCCGCCGAAGCCCCTGAAAATGACGAAGGGTGTGCCGTGCGGATCGGCGACGACGGCGAAACGGAGCATGCCGGGCACATCGTCGGGATCGCGCAGCACGCTACCGCCCGCCGCGACGACACGCTTTGCCTCCGCGTCTACATCGCCGACCGCGATGTAGCCGATCCAGCCCGGCTCCGCGCCCTGATCGCAGGCTTCCTTCGGCAGTTCCATCATGCCGCCGACGCCCTGATCGCCGATCCTCAACAGCGTATAGGGATTGCGCGGCGTGCTGCCGTCACCCGTGTTCCAGCCGACGACATGGGAATAGAAGTCGCCCGCAGCGGCAGTGTCGGACGTCATCAGTTCGTACCAGAGAAAATTGTTCGGCGTGCTCATGGAACTGTTCCTCATTCGGTTGATTGCAGGAAAAGGACGGCTCAGCCTTCGACGACCGACTTCAGTTTCTCGAGACCAGCCTCGAAATCGGTACCGACCATCTTGTCCATGTCGATGAAGAGACCCGCCGTCCTGGAAATGAGATTGGCCTCGCCTTCCATCGCCCATGTGACACGGGTCGCCGCGCCTTCGGGCTCCAACGTGAAGATCGCCTGGTTCTCCGCCTTCATCGGCGCGGTGAAGACGAGCGCGATGACGATCTTCGACGGTTCATCGGTTTCGACGATCTCCATGTGGCCACTGCCAATGCTGCCGTCGCCAGACCAGGCATAGGCCGCGCCTTCGCCCTTCTCCGCGCCGCTATAGGTGCGCTGCATGTCGGGATCCCGGTTTTCGTAGGGCGACCACGCAGGCCAGGCGTGGAAATTCTCGATCAGCGGATAGATTTCTTCCGGCGCGGCGTCGATGAGGATGGAGCGTTCGAAGCGGACATGGTCGGGTTTCGTCGAGGCGTAGATCAAGATCGCGCTGACGATCGCCACGAGAACGAGAACGGCAATCAGCAGATATTTCAGCATGGGTTCCTCACGGAAAAAGCAGGGGATCAGTTCCTGTCCTTGTTCTTTCGGCTCTTCTCGCCGCGCGGCTCCCTTTTCAGAAAGGCGTCGAGGCGGTCGAGGCTCGCCTCCCAGAGGCGGCGGTATTTCTCGAGCCAGTCGTCGACTTCGCGCATGGCTTCAACATCGAGCCGGCAGGGACGCCACTGCGCCTCCCGCCCCCTCGTGATGAGGCCAGCCTTCTCCAGAACCTTGAGGTGCTTGGAGACAGCGGGGAGGCTCATCTCGAAGGGCGCGGCAAGGTCCTTCACGGAGGCCTCGCCTTCGATCAGGCGAGCGAGGATCGCGCGGCGCGTCGGGTCCGCGAGAGCGGCGAACTTGACGCTGAGAGGGTCGGCATCCATGAATTAAACCATCAAGTTAATTAACTTGATGGTTTAATACGATCGAAGGGGCTGTGAGTCAAGGGAGGAATAGGAAGATCAGGCAGTGGCGGGTATCTGTCACGGCGCTGATCGCGGCGGACATCTTCGCGCCGGCCGTTTTCGCGAGCGCGATGATGTCGGGCGAGGCATGGGCGAGCACGGCGTATCGATTAACGCTGTGCTCCCTATCGCCGCCACGCTCTCGGTAGGGCCATCCCCCTGCCGCTTTCATTCCGCGCCATACGCTTCATAGTGAGCAAGCCAGAACGGGCGGCTCGAGGGAGAAGATATGCGACTTGTGATACGAAATGCGCGGCGGCTCGATGTCGAGAAGATGGAATTCGTCGAGGACGGCCCTCTTGTCGCGGAAGACGGCAGGATTGCGAGCATTGGCGAGAATGCTCCAGTTGGCGCCGCTGACCTCGAAATAGACGCGAAGGGAAGCTTCATGCTTCCCGGCTTCATCGACGCCCATGTTCATTTCCGGCTGGCGACGCTCGATTTCGCGCGGCTTCAACGCTGGTCCGAAGTCGAGTACGGCATCGTCATGGCCCGGTTGGCGAAGGAAACGCTGCAGCGGGGTTTTACCACCGTGCGCGACATCGGCGGCGACGTGGAAGGGCTGATGCGCGCCATCAAGGCGGGGATGGTGGAGGGCCCGCGGATTTTTCGCGCCGGACGCATGCTCAGCCAGACGGGTGGACATGGCGACGCCGAATCCGGGCCGCGTCCCGTACCGACCTGCGCCTGCGAGATGCGCCATACCGCGTTCGGCATCGTGGCGGACGGTCCCGACGCGGTCCGAAAGGCAGCGCGCCACAATCTGCGCGACGGATCGGATTTCCTGAAGATTCATGTATCGGGCGGCGTCGCCTCACCGGCCGACCCGCTCGAATCCATCCAGTATACGGCAGCCGAGATCACCGCCGCCTGCGAGGAAGCGCGCCACCGGCAAACCTATGTGGCGGCCCATGCCTACTCGGCGGAGTCGATCACGATGGCCGTCGAAAACGGCGTACACACGATCGAGCATGGCAACATGATCGACGCCGGGGCCGCGGCGGCCGTCGCGCGTCATGGCGCGGTGCTGGTGCCCGCGCTGTCGACCTATGAAGCGATGGACCTGCTCGGGCGCAAGATGGGTTTCCCGGCCGCGAACCTCGCCAAGAACAGCAAGGTTATGGAGGCCGGCCTGAAATCGCTGGAAATCGCGCGCGATGCCAAGGTGACGCTTGGCTTCGGAACGGACCTGATCGGCGAAAGCCAGGCGCGGCAGCGGCGTGAGTTCGCCATCCGCGCCGAGGTGGAAACGCCCAAGGAAATCCTGCGGTCGCTTTATGTCGTCAACGCGAAGCTTTGCCAGATGGAAGGCCAGATCGGCACACTGACGCCCGGCGCTGCCGCCGATATCGTCCTGACGAAAGTCAATCCGCTGGAAAACATTGCTGCGCTCGGCGCGGACGACGCCATCGAAGGCGTGATCCAGGCCGGACGGCCTGTGAGCTGAAGCCGCTCACTCCCACTCGATGGTACCCGGCGGCTTCGATGTCACGTCATAGACGACGCGGTTGATGCCGCGCACCTCGTTTATGATGCGCGTCGAGACGGCACCGAGGAACTCGTGAGAGAAGGGATAGTAATCCGCCGTCATGCCGTCGAGCGAGGTGACGGCACGGAGCGCGCAGACGAAGTCATACGTGCGCTCATCACCCATGACGCCGACGGTCCGCACGGGGAGTAGAACGGCGAAAGCCTGCCAGATCTGGTCGTAAAGACCGGCGGCACGGATCTCTTCCAGATAGATCGTGTCGGCCTTGCGGAGGATTTCGAGCTTCTCTCCGGTGATCTCGCCCGGTACGCGGATTGCGAGGCCCGGCCCGGGGAACGGATGACGGCCGACGAACTGTTCGGGCAGGCCGAGTTCGCGGCCGAGCTCGCGCACCTCGTCCTTGAAGAGTTCGCGCAAGGGCTCCACGAGCTTCATGTTCATGCGCTCGGGCAAACCTCCGACATTGTGATGGCTCTTGATGGTGACGGAAGGGCCGCCCGCGAAAGAGACGCTTTCGATCACGTCCGGGTAGAGCGTGCCCTGAGCGAGGAAATCCGCACCGCCGATCTTCTTTGCTTCGGCCTCGAAGACGTCGATGAAGGTCGAGCCGATGATCTTGCGCTTCCGCTCGGGATCGGTGACACCGTCGAGCTTGCCAAGGAAGAGCTCGCTCGCATCGACCGCAACGAGCGGGATGTTGTAGTGGTCACGGAAGAGCGAGACGACCTGTTCCGACTCGCCCGCGCGCATCATGCCGGTATCGACGAAGACGCATTGAAGCTGGTCGCCAATCGCCTCGTGCAGCAGCACGGCGACGACGGATGAATCGACACCGCCGGAAAGGCCGCAGATGACCCTGCCCTTGCCGACTTGCTCGCGCACTTTCGCGATCTCGGTTTCGCGGAAGGCGGCCATCGTCCAGTCGCCCTTGCAGCCGCAGATACGGTGCGTGAAGTTCCAGAGCATGTCGCGGCCGCGCGGCGTGTGGACAACTTCCGGGTGAAACTGGACGCCGTAGAAGCGGCGCTCCTCGTCCGCGATGGCCGCGAAAGGCGCACCGCGGCTCTGCGCCACGACCTTGAAGCCGGGCGCGAGGGCGACGACGCGGTCGCCATGGCTCATCCAGACGGGCTCCGTCTCGCCCTTGCCGACGATGCCCTCCAGTAGGGGCGTTTCCTCGGCCACCTCGATGGAAGCACGGCCGAACTCCCGCTCGTCATGCCCTTCAACCTTGCCGCCGAGCTGCAGCGTCATGGTCTGCTGGCCATAACAGATACCGAGAACGGGAAGCCCCGCTTCGAAAACGAATTGCGGCGCACGGGGAGAGTTTTCCGTGCTCACGCTGAAAGGGCTGCCCGAAAGGATGATGCCCTTGGGGGAGAAGCTCTCCCACATCTCCTCAACCTTGTTGAAGGGTACGATCTCGCTGTAGACGCCGCTTTCGCGGACACGGCGCGCGATGAGCTGTGTTACCTGGCTGCCGAAATCGATAATTAGGATGCGGTCTTCTGTCATGTTCCGTCTACGGATCGGTTGCTGGGGAGGAAGGATCTGATGCGCCGGACCCGAGCGCGCGGGAAAGTTCCCGTGTTTCCTCGCAAGCGGGGCAGAAGGCGCGAAGCTTGCGGAGGCCGGCTTCGGCGCCTGCCCGGTTTCCGGCTTCGAGATCAAGTTGCGCCAATGCGCTCAGCGCATGGCGATCGGCGGGATCGATCGAAAGGGCGATCCTGTAGTATTTGCGGGCGAACCTGATTTCATTGCGCGCCTGATGCGCCTCGCCCAGCCCCGTAAAAGCGCCCGCATTGCCGGGATTGGCGACGATGGCGGTTTCATAGAGTTTCTGGGCTCTGAGGAAATCTCCCCGGTCCATCGCATCGGCCGCCTTGGCCGCGAGCCTCAGCGAAGCACTTTCGGAACGCGCGTCGACGGCTCGCGCCGACGGGCTCGCAAGCATTGCCGCGAGCACCAGACCAAGCAGCAGGTACACGAAACGGCGGGATTTGCGGGAAAGAGCGGCCGACATCCATCCAGGCCCGTCAGGAAAGAGGCTTCCGATAGACCATCCTTCCCCCGACCCGTCAAGTCCGTTGCGGCGATGCATCATGACAGCTTCTTTCGGCGAAAAAGGCAGACAAAAAACCCGTCCGTTCCGGTACTTGCGGGGCTGAGACGGAGGCCCTGTCCGAGCGGTGCGGGCGGCGGAAGAAGTCCTTCCGGCCAGAAGGCCGACCAGGGGATCGACGCAAAGTCCGCGTGGCTTTCGAGGAAGCGTTCCGCCCGCCGTTCGTTCTCCGAGGGGAGCAGTGAACAGGTGACATAGATGAGGCGGCCACCGGGCTTCACGAGACGGGCGCCGCGGGCGAGCACTTCGTCCTGGGCCGCGTGATAGCCGGCAAGTGTATCCGGACCGAGACGCCAGCGGGCGTCGGGGTTACGGCGCCAGGCCCCGGTGCCACTGCAGGGCGCGTCGACGAGAACACAATCGGCATGTCCGCGCAGGCCTTCGAGGTCCATATCCGGTTCGCCTTCGACATAGGGGCCGAGCGTCCGGGTCTGCAGGTTTCGGACACCGGCGCGCTGTGCGCGGGGCATCAGGGGGCCGAGGCGACGGGGATCGGTATCGCAGGCGTGAATCTGGCCCCGGTTTTCCATCATCGCCGCGAGCGCCAGCGACTTGCCGCCGCCTCCCGCGCAAAGATCGACCACCTGTTCACCGGGTTTCGCACCCGTAAGCAGACAGGCGAGTTGCGAGCCTTCGTCCTGAATCTCGATGCTGCCGTTCTTGTAGATCGCGAGCCCGGGAAGATTGGCTTTTGCGGAAATCCTGAGCCCCCAGGGCGACCACGGACAAGCCTCCGTCGCGACGTCCGCTTCCGAAAGAGCGGCTTGCGCCTTGTCACGCGAGGATTTCAGCGTGTTGACGCGAAGATCGGCCGGCGCGCGCTCCATGAGCGCCGCCATCTCGCGCTCGAGGTCGCCACCGAAGGCTTCCTCGAATTCGGCGTGGAGCCATTCCGGGTAGTTGAGCCGGACCCAGGGCGCCGCCTCGCCACCCGGCAACGCAGCGGTGGCGAGCGTCTCACGCTCTTCACGGCTCAGGGCCTCCGGAGCATGGCGCGATCCGTCTGCCATCGCGTCGAGCGCCTCGAGGCTTTTTTCTTCCACAAGAAGGAGGGCCGCAAAGGCCAGCAGACGCGCGTCCTCACGGCCCGTCGCGGCGGAGAGTTCGGCACGGCGGCGCAGGACCGTGAAAACGATGTCGCTCACTGCCGCGCGATCCTTGGACCCCGCGAAGCGGCTTGCGCGCGACCAGTTGTCGAAGACGCGGTCCGCCGGGCGGCCGCTCAGGAAAATGTCGCCGAGAATTTTGATTGCGGATTGCAGACGTGCGCCGGGTGTCATGTCGCCCTACCCGGCTTTCGCTCCGCGATCAGCTTGCACCGCCGGGATAGTTGGGGGCTTCGCGGGTTATGGTGACGTCGTGGACGTGGCTCTCGCGAAGGCTCGCGGAGGAGATGCGGACGAACTCCGCCTTCTCCTGAAATTCCTTGACGGTGGAATTGCCCGTGTAACCCATGGCGGCGCGGAGGCCGCCGACGAGCTGATGGATCACGGTGCCGACGGGACCCTTGTAAGGCACTTGTCCTTCAATGCCTTCGGGGACGAGCTTCAGCGAATCCTTCACATCCTGCTGGAAGTAACGGTCGGCGGAACCGATTGCCATCGCGCCGACGGAGCCCATGCCGCGATAGGCCTTGTAGGAACGGCCCTGGAAGAGGAAGACCTCGCCCGGACTTTCTTCCGTGCCCGCAAAAAGCGAGCCAAGCATGGCACAATCGGCACCTGCTGCGATGGCCTTGGCAAGGTCGCCGGAGAACTTGATGCCGCCGTCGGCGATGACCGGGACCTCATTCTTCCGCGCGGCTTCGACCACGTCCATGATGGCGGTGAGCTGCGGTACACCAACGCCCGCGACGATGCGCGTGGTGCAGATGGAGCCCGGGCCGATGCCGACCTTGATCGCGTCGGCCCCGGCATCGATGAGCGATTTCGCGGCATCCGCCGTTGCCACGTTGCCCGCAATCACCTGCGTCTTGTTGGAGAGCTTCTTGATGCGCGATACGGCTTCCGAGACGCGCGCCGAGTGGCCATGCGCGGTGTCGACCACGATGACGTCGGCGCCCGCGCCCATGAGCGCTTCGGAGCGCCCGTAACCTTCGTCTCCCACCGTCGTCGCGGCGGCAACACGCAGGCGGCCCTGCTCATCCTTCGCGGCGTTCGGATGAAGCTGCGCCTTTTCGATGTCCTTCACGGTGATGAGGCCAATGCAGCGATAGGCCTCGTCCACGACCAGGAGTTTCTCGATGCGATGCCTGTGGAGCAGGCGCTTGGCCTCGTCCTGGCTTACGCCGTCGGCCACCGTGATGAGGTTTTCCTTCGTCATCAGGTTGCGCACGGGCTCTGCCGGATTGCTCGCAAAGCGCACGTCGCGATTGGTGAGGATGCCGACGAGCTTGCCCGAATCCGGCTCGACCACCGGGATGCCGGAAATGCCGTGGCGCTGCATGTCGGCCAGCGCATCCGCAAGTGTCGCGTCGGGCCCGATGGTGACGGGATTCACGACCATGCCGCTTTCGAACTTCTTTACCTGGCGGACCTGCTCGGCCTGCGCCTCGGGCGACATGTTGCGATGGAGAACGCCGATGCCACCGGCCTGCGCCATCGCAATGGCGAGGCGCGCCTCCGTGACGGTATCCATCGCGGCGGAGATGATCGGAATGCCGAGGCTGATCGATTTCGTCAGGCGGGTTCTGGTGTCGGCCTGACTTGGCAGGACCGTCGAAGCGGCAGGCAGCAGGAGAACGTCATCAAACGTCAGCGCTTCGCGGATCATACTGCCAACCTCCTGGGCCGTGAAAAGCCGGCCACCCTATCGTGTGTTGGCGCTGGCTTTTAACACCTATATGCGGGAAAGCAAAGGACAGGATGCCGCGGCCGCGAAATATTCACGGGACGTCTCCGGTTTCACTTTCAGAGCGCCCTTTAAAGCCTTGGGCGAGCACATACATCTCCGCCGAATCGGCACGGCTGGCTTCGGGTTTTACGTGACGAACGGTATTGAAGTGCTGCTTGAGCATGGTCAGCAGTTCGTTCTCCGTCCCCCCGCGCAGGACCTTCGCCAGGAAGGCCCCTCCCGGCGCCAGAACCTCGATGGCGAAATGCGCGGCCACCTCGCACAGGTGCATGATGCGCAGGTGATCGGTCTGCTTGTGGCCCGTGGTGGGGGCCGCCATGTCGGAAAGGACGAGATCAGCCTCCCCGGCCAGCAAGTCCTTCACCGTGTCGTCCGCCCCCTCATCCAGAAAATCGAGCTGGAGGATTGTCGCGCCGGGAACAGGCTCGGTTTCGAGATAGTCGAGCCCGATGACGCGGCCAGCGCGAGGCGACGAGACATCGGACTTCACGCGCTTTGCGGCAATCTGGCACCAACCGCCGGGCGCGCAGCCAAGATCGACCACGCGAGCGCCGGGTTTCAGCAGGTGGAACCTGTCGTCGATCTCCAGAAGCTTGAATGCCGCGCGAGAACGATACCCTTCGCGTTTCGCGGCGTGGACATAGGGGTCGTTCAGCTGGCGCTGCAACCAGCGGGCAGAGGAGTTCGACCGATTGCGCGCCGTCTTCACGCGGACCTTGAGCGCGCGCGTTCCGCCGCTCACCGATCCCTTGCCGCCGCTCTTGCCGCTCTTTGCCATGCTCAGACCACTCCTGCGGGAGCCGTCGTCCCCGCCCCGCGTCGCGACTTGCGGCGACGGCGGCGACGGCGACGGCGCGCCGCGTCCGCCTCCATGAGCGACATCAGGATGCCCTCGCGCAAGCCCCTGTCGGCAACGCGGAGGCGGTCCGCCGGCCAAGCATCCGAAATCGCCTCGAAGATCGCACAGCCCGCCAGCACGAGGTCCGCCCGCTCCTGCCCCACGCACGGATGGGCGGCGCGGCGGGCGTAGTCCATTTCGAGAAGAGAGCGGGTGACGCGGCGCACGTCCTGAGGCGAGATCCATATGCCATCGACTTGCATCCGGTCGTAGCGCTCGAGACCGAGATGAACACCGGCGATTGTCGTGACGGTGCCGGAAGTGCCGAGAAGATGGAACGCTCCCTCGCGGGTATCTGCCTGCTGCAGTCTGTCGAGAAAGGGCACAAGCCGTTCGGCCACTTCGGACACCATGTGCCGATAGACCTCGCCCGGCACTTCGACGCCGCCATGACGTTCCGCCAGCGTGACCACACCGCAGGGAAGCGAAACCCAGTCGCCAATGACAGGACGGCATTTGTCGGCAGTGTCCTTTTCCAGGCGAACCCAGATCAGTTCGGTGGAACCGCCGCCAATATCGAAAACCAGAGCGGAGGTGCACTCGCTATCAAGGAGTGGCGCGCAGCCTGCGACCGCGAGGCGCGCCTCATCTTCCGTCGAGACGATCTCGAGAGAGAGACCGGTCTCCTTTCTGACGCGGGCGATGAACTCCTCACCGTTGGCGGCCGTACGGCAGGCCGCCGTGGCGATGGTGCGTGCTCGCGTCACACCGCGACGCTTCATCTTCTCGGCACAGATACGCAAGGCGTCGATGGCGCGCGCCATTGCGGCATCGCTGAGGGCACCGCTGCCGGCGAGCCCCTCGCCGAGGCGAACAATGCGGGAATAGGCGTCCACTACCTTGAACCCTTCGGGGGCGCGCCGCGCGATCAGAAGACGGCAGTTGTTGGTGCCAAGATCGAGCGCGGCGTAGAGCCTGTCCGACTGCGGCGACCGCTCCGCGTCGCGTTTCGGCGCTGCCGGTTTTGCTTCCGGCGGTCGCGCACCACCCCTGCCCCGGCGGCCACGCCGGCGCTTGGCTCGTTTGGATTTCGGCTTTTCGGGGATTTCGCCGCGTGGTTGACCATCCTCCGTCTCGGCGGAGGAGCGGGCCTCTCCCGGCGGGCGCTCTCGCACCCCATGCTTTGCAGCAACGGGCCCTTCCGGGCCACTCATGCCACCGTCACCTTCATGGTGCACTTTATTTCAGACCCGGGAAGCGCCGGGCCAGACGACTGGCCGCGCTTCGAACCGGATTCCCTATATTTTTCAGTTGGGTGGAGTGTAGCAGGCTGAGCCGCCCGGTAAAGGACGGGGCGGCCCGCTGCTTGATCCGGAGAGTTGACGAACGGGGGAGCGGCGACTAGGTTTCGCGCGCGCAACCAAGGTGCGCGGGCCCCGAATCGAACCTGAAAACGGTGAAAAAGGGCGCCAAACGGCACTTTGGGGGATCGTCTAACGGTAGGACAGCGGACTCTGACTCCGCCAGTCTAGGTTCGAATCCTAGTCCCCCAGCCAAAATCCGTTAAATTATTGATAATAAAAGGCTTTTCGGCACCATTGCCGCCTGTGACACGCAGGTGTGTCACACAGCTGTGGCACACAACCCCGCCAGGAAGCTTGTCCGGCGGCCCCAATATGGGGGCCAAAGCCCATGCCAACCCGCCATCTTCACCTCACCCGTAGAGGCGCGGTTTACTACTTCCGCGCCAGACTTCCCAGAACGCTCGCCCATGCGCTCAGCCAGGCAACGCTCGCCGTGTCGCTGCGCACCAAGGAGGCCGCCCCTGCCCGCCGCATGGCGCGCCGGTGTTCGGCCGCACTAGATCGTCTGGAGGCCCTGCTCTTGAACGCTCCGTCTAAATTCCCGCCCTCCAAGCTCCAGCTCCGGCTCGTTCTCGAAGCCATGTTCAACCGCATCCTCTCCGAAGGCGAGGCCAAGCGAGACAACGACATGGAAGGCGGGCGCTACAGCGCAGACCGGAAAGCCGCGCCAAACCTGCCCGAGGACGAGTCGGCATGGACCGATGAGCAATATTCGGCATTTTGGGATTGGGTGGATTACCACGAAGAACATCCGGAAACCGAAGCCGAGTTCCGGGAGGTCGACGCTCGGGTCAACGCAACAAATCGGATTCGCGAAGACTTAGACACGGCGCTTACTGCCTTCGGGCTCTCCTTGGATCGTGACACACCCCAGTATGAGGCGCTTGCGCGCGACGCTACGCGCGTTGTGGCAAGGGCCTATGCGATTGAGGCCGAGAGATGGCAGGGGCGTTACACCTCCGATCAGGACATTCCAAGTTTCGTTGCGCAGAAATATCCCCTCGATAGCGCGCTGTTGCGCACCTGGACAACGCGCCTCAATCAGGATGAAGCGAAATTCTTGTCGCGCACCATTGACGAAGTCGCGCGCGATTTCGCGAGCTACCGCCAAAAGCAAGGCATCGCTCCCAAGACGAAATCCGACGACGATCTGGCGCGGCGGTATTTCGTCGATCTTGTCGGGGACAAGCAGATGAAGGAGCTGACGCCGGAAGACGGTCAGAAATTCGCGGCCGAATTACTGCGCGTCCCCCGCGACTATGGCAAAGGCCCCTATCGACGAAAAACACCGCGCCAAGCAATCGCAATGGCAGACCGCATCGAACGGGAGATATCCGCCGCTGGAGAAAGCGACCAGCCGATCTGCGTCGACAGGCACGAGTTTGCCGCCGCTGAGGCGCGCCGCCGTGTCGAGCGGATGCGGAAGAAGACGGCGAACAAGCATTTGACCTTCTTTACATCGCTCTGGCGCTCGCCACTGGTTCCCCGGAGCCTTCGCGTCATGAACCCGTTCGAGGGCACACTTTATAAGAAGCGGCTGATCGATACAGAGACGGCGCGCCGTGGCACGCGCGTGCCGTTCACACAAGAGGAGCTAAGGGCGCTCTTTGCGTCGCCTGTGTGGAATGGGTGCCGCCGTCCCTTCCATCAGGACATCGCGCATCAGAAACGCCTCACGCCCTGGAAATATTGGTGCCCGCTGATTGCGCTTTTCTCAGGCCTCCGGCGCGAAGAGGTCGCTAGGCTTCGCAAGGATGATTTCGACATCTCGAACGGGGTCTGGCTGTTGCGCATCCAGGCGACCTATGACCGCCGCTTAAAATCGAAGGCGGCGATCCGCGAGGTGCCGGTTCACTCCACCTTGATTGCGCTCGGCCTGCGGGAATTTGTCGACGGCCTATCGAACAAGGCACCGCTGTTCCCGGATCTGCGGCCGTCCGGCGCCTACAAAGAATATGGCGAGCAGCTTGGCAAGTGGTTCCGGACCTACCGGCAGGCGCGAGGGCTCTACTCGCCGCATACGGATTTCCACTCGTTCCGGCACAGCTTTGTCAGCGGACTTCGGGATGCTGGCGTCGCCGTCGACCTGATCGCGCTCCTGGTCGGCCATGAATATGGCGGTGTCACGGCTTCCGTCTATGGCCGTCAGGTTTCAATTCTTCAAAAGAAGGACGCCATCGAGAAGCTCGATCTCTCGGGGTGCCTCGGAATGCGGTCTGCCGACGCATAAAATTCGCTAACCTAGTTCGAAAAAGCAACAGGGCGCCTTGTCATGATGACGCGACGCCCTGCCACTTTCTTGAGCCCCGCTGGTGCGGGGAAGGATCAGCCACCCGAAGGTAATCCGATCTTCTGAGTGAGCCGGGAGTGACTGTGGCTCTCGCATCCTGACCGAAATCAAGTTTGGTCCATCCCCGCTAATGCGGGGGAAATCTCACAGCCTTCTTTGTCTCCTCGTCTTCTGTTTGCCGCCCCTCGCGTTAGAAGAGCGGCTATCGCAATCCCCCATGGGGAAGATAAACTGGGTAAACCGTCGGGTTGCCTGATCGGCTCGCCGTAGTTGGTTTTCTCTCAATCCCCCATGGGGAAGATAAACGTGTCGCTTGGCCGCCTATTCGGCGGAGAAGTCTCCTGTCGTCTGCTTGATGGCAAACGAATTAGTCGTCTCAATCCCTCTTGGGGCAGATGACTTTTCTCTTGGCCACCTATCCGGCGGCTAGGTCTTCTGTCATCTGCTGCGGCACCGTGCGCTATGGTGGCCTCAGTTCGGGCCGGATACATAATGCCGGTTTGGCAGTGTGTGTCGGCCTCAGTGTGGATATGAACCCCACCGTCCAAGATTCAAGCCGATTGGCTTTCGGCTTTAGGACGGCGTTCAGAAGCGTCCGCGGATTCATGGGAAGTCTCCTTTCTGCTGAGGCGGGCACGCTCAATCGGCAGCCAGCTTGTTGAAGCCAAGATCGGCGCCCGGGATGAACTTGCGTTCCTCGGGCAGGATGAACTTGCGAGCCTTCGAGCGCTCAAAGAACATCTTGCCCCGGATGAGACCGTTCGCCGCCGCCTCTTCGATGGCTTCGACATTGGCCTCACCGAAGGCGATGAGAACCGAGGCCGCCGGAGCGGAACCGACCTTCTTTTCGTCGGCGTCGACGAAGGCGATGCGTCCTCCAAAGAGGAACAGACCATCGCTGCCTTCGATTGCCCTGTGAGCCCACTTTGTGTCTGTTCGCGCGAAGGTTAGCGCGATGCCGTTGCGATGCTCGATCGCCTTGTCGATCCAAGGATCTATTTCCGAGTAAGGAGGATTCATAAAGAAGCGCCCAAACCAAGGCAGCTTCAGCCCGTCATCTTCCTTTGTGTAGCAGTGACGCGCCGTCCAGTGATTCTTGCTCGGAGCGCAAGGGTCGATATCGAATGGGCGCAGCGCTTCCACCAGCGCACGGGGCGTATACCATTCATCACCGCGAGATTTGGACATTGTCTTTTCCTTTCGATATGGACGTCACAACCGACCGCCGGTGTGATGCGTCCATACCGAACATCTGGTTCCAATTTTTCGCGGAGAAGAATAAATCGCCGGATTTTTATTTTTTTCATTTGGTCTGGATTCGCGAAACAAACGAACTCATATTCGCCCGTTTTTTTCGTCGCCTTCCTCGACCAACTGAAGCAGCGCCTTCGCTTCGCTCGCAGTGCGTATAGCGGCGATACGCCGACAAAGATCGCGCGGCTTACATTTCCGTCCTTCTGCTTCCACTTCTGTCTTCACCTCTTCAACGCGGCGCACGACGCGCTCAAGTTCGCCAAGGCCGTAATCATCCAGGAGCTGCCGCGCGTCTTCCAGATGAAGAGCCACCATGCGAAGCGCCCATGCCATATCCCGCGCCGTCAGTTCGCCGCCGCTGTCACCTAGAAGGATGTGATAGACGGCCGCATAGCGGACCGCCGAGAACATCAAACGACGGTAAAACGATACTGGCAGCGCATCGCCTTCAGGCATCATCGCCCGGAAGGCCGATTTGAATGTGCCGATTGCCTCCTCTCCGACTCTATAGATGGGATGAAGCGGGATTTGTTCAACAGAGGCCCACGCGCTTCGCATGGCATCGTGATTCTCGCGCAGATCGTAGAGCGGGAAGTCGACCGCACGGCGCAGCGGATCAGCTGGCGCAATGATAAAATTGAATCTTTGCGCGAAACCATCCACTAAGGATTCCGGGCCGACGCAATCCTTGAAAGTCTCCAACACCGTCGAACCCAAGATCGTCAGCGCCGGGTTGTCGATGGAAATCGCATCCATCTTCGTCCGCCGCGATATCTGCTGCCCGTCATAAAGACGCAGCAGATAGTCGCGCAGCTCGGCCATATGCGTTTGCTGGTCCAACGATCTGAGGAACTGCCCGAACTCGTCCCTTATCCAGGTCGCATTGTTGTGTGCGGCGAGGTCCTGAACGAATTTCGCGGCCGATGCCGGGTCCGGGAAAAGGTTCTTCTGACCCGCAATATCGAGAACGCGCCGCGTCGCGAAGGTCTTGCCTGCGCCGCTCGGTGCGAGAACGACTGTCCAGAGGCTGGGCTTGACCTTCTGGCCGTGGAGATCGACGAGGCATCCCGCCTCTAGAAGCCGTCCCGATATCAAGGTCATAACCGCCACAAGAGGAAGCTCAAGCGGGATATCGGTCCTCTGCCGGAAGGCCTCCGTCACCACCTCCGCAAAGGAGCCCGGCGGCACGGCGCTTTGACCGCGCCAGGCAGAAGACTGGGTCTTTCGAACGAGCAGCATGGCGCGGATCGTGTCTCGCGCCTCACGGCTGCGGCTTGCGGCCTCGATCATGCTCTCGACACCGGAGAAAGGAAGAGTGAGCTGCCTTGGGCTCTTGCGGTTTAGTTTCATGGCGGGTTCTTGTCTGTCGTGGTTGCGCTTGTCTCCGACCTAGGCACCACGCAGCGACAGACAAATCCGATCTTTTGGGGGACCCCCTCATTGACACTGACAAATCCCAGAAATCACAAACCGCAGCGGCACTTAGCGCCTTAAAGCGGGATTGACAGGGCAGTGACAAAAGGCGCTATCGCTCCTCACCGCCGCGCGATCGCGCATTCTCGGCGATCTCGCTCGTTGCCTCGTCGACCATCTCGTCGACCAAGCGCTTCCCCTTCCGCACCGCTTTCGCAAGGCCCGCCGTTCTTACCGGCGCGTTAAATTTGGGCTTCGGTTTCTTCGCATGTTCCACGTGTAACGCGGTTTTAAGAACCGGCTCCTTCCGGGGGTGGCCTGTCTTGTCGCCATCTCCTGTCTTCCGGCGCTCCGCTATCAATGTGCCCGCATCCTTGCGCCGCCGCCGCTTCCTCCGGTTGCGGTCTCCGGCGGCGGTCTTGCGCCCGCGCCGCTCGGCGGAAGAGCGCGAGGGCCCAAGATGCTCCTCTCCCTCGATCAAGTCTTCCGGCAGGCCTTCAGCCTCAAGGCGCCGCTTCCATGAGCGCATGTCGACCGGTTGCGCCTTGCCCGCTTGCTCAAGGGCACGCCCGGCAAGCTCGCCCCATGCCGCCCGCCATGCCTCGATAGCGGCCGGGCCGGTCTTTCGATCATCCAGTTCGCGGGCCTTGTCGCCCAAAGCATCGCCTGTACTGCGGCGGCCGGTGATGACGACATGCGCATGGATATTCCGTTCATCGCCCGCCGCGTCGGGCGCATGGATGACCCAGGCGCAGGCGACCCCGTGCTGTTCATTGAGATGACGGCACCAATCTTCAACCAACGCCGCTGATTGCGCGATTGTCAGCTCATGCGGCACGGCAATGATAGCGCTGCGGCCTTCGCAGGCATCGCCACGCTTCTCGGCAAGGGACATCGCCTGTCCGAGGCTCTCGGCGTCGCCGTTCCAGCCGGCGATGCCGGATGCGAGAAGGTCGCCGTCGCCCTTCTTCCGATAATCATGTGTCGTGGCGATGCGGGGGTCATGGATGCGGCTGCGCATGACATAGGCCATGCGGGCGCAGGCCGTTGCGCCGGTGCCCCGCGAGATTTTTGAGACCCTCAAAAAGCCGATTGCCATTTCTCTTGCGCCTCCGGCGGGGTGTCGGGGCCTGCCCTGACCGCTGCGTTCCCCTCGGGGAATGCGTAATTGCGCCCTTCGGGTATTCCGCTGCCTCGCTTGCCTTCCTCAATCTGGTTCATAGGTCCACGGAAGGCTCACACAAGGAACGGGAGAGACAATCATGATTGGCAAGTCTGTTGAGGGGTGGCACTGGCAGTGGAAAGGAAAATTCCTGCGCCTCTGGTCGCCAAGTGGACGCGTCGCCGCCGTCATCGGCTTCAACCTAAAGCTCGGGTGGATGTGGTCGCTCCCGAAGTCGCTCGGCCACAGGGCGAAGGATGCGGAAACGGCCGTGCGTGAAGTTCTTGATTCCCTCGAAATGGAACCAAGGGTTCGCGCCGAACTACTCTCGATTGCGCTCCACGAGTTTGCGCGCATCGCAAAACTGGAGGCAGAGAATGATGCCGACTTCAGCACCCCCGAAGGCAACGAAACCAGCGAAGCCGAAATCGCCTGAGGAGCGCCGCGCCGCGCTCGAAGCGCGGCGCGCAAAGCTTGACCTCCGCATTCGTGCTCTAGCCACCGAAGAGCGCGAACGGCGGCGCCGTGAGGACACCCGAGCGAAGATCGTCCTTGGCGGGGCGCTGCTCGCCTTCTTCCGCAAGGAACCTTTCGCGGCGAAGGCCTTCATGCCCCGGCTCCTGCCCCTGATCGCGGAACGGGACCGCGAAATGGTTGTGAGGCTTGCCGACCAGGCCTAGCGATTGCTGGCTGGAGGTTCGTTCGAGCCGCTCCGGCAGCGTATCATGTGGCTCCAGGGCTGATTCCTTGACAGGGACGGTCGTATCGCGTCACTTGACACCATACGGCCCACGGGTGTAAATTCATGAAAATACGGAACGTGATCCACAAGGGCCTGCGCCGGTTTATAGAGACCGATGACGCTGCCGGATTACAGCCCGCTGTTGTGCCGAAGCTTCGGCGGATCGTCTCCTTCCTCCAGGATATGGAGCGTGAGGAGGAGCTGCGGACGGTTCCGAGCTGGAAGGCACATCAGCTGACCGGCGACCGCAAGGGGACATGGAGTCTCTTTGTCACGAAGAACTGGCGCCTCACATTCCGGATAGACCAGACAGAGATCGAAATCGTCGATCTCGATTACGAGGACTACCACTAGGAGAGCGAAATGGGCACGACGCAAGGCATTCGCATGAAGAACCCCGCCCATCCCGGCGGCTTCGTCAAACATGAGATCATCGAGCCTCTGGGCCTGTCCGTAACAGGCGCGGCAGAAGTGCTCGGTGTCACGCGGGCGGCACTCTCGGCGTTGCTGAACGAGCGGGCGCATCTGTCGCCCGAAATGGCGCTCCGCCTGGAGAAGGCATTCGGCGTGTCGATGGACACGCTCATGCGCATGCAGAACAGTTTCGATATTGCCCAAACGCGCAAGCGCGCGGGTGATATCAAAGTGAAGCCCTATCAGGCTCGATCCACCGGGCCCGATGACGGGCATACGCGCCGCTCGAATGCGACGTGACCTGAAGAGCCTCTGACCGGCACGGCCGGTATATTGCTGTGGGCGACGTCAGCGCATCTTCAAGAAAAGCTTATCAAGCTTGCGGCGCGCTATGCGACGGCTCGGGCGGCCTCCTTGGGTGCCACTTTGCCTTCATTGCCGAAGAAGGTGTTCTATCGGCATTGATGCCCAGTTCTGACATTGCTCTGCCGCTATGTCAGAAACTCGTGACTTTCCGACATAGCGGTCGGCTCCGTCTGAGGCGCGCGAGCACACCGTTCGACTTCGACGATCAGGGGCAGGCCCAGCCTATATTTGGTGAGAGCCTCCTTCTTGCCGTGCCAATCTTCAAAGGTACATCGGGTTCCTAAGAATAAGACGCTTTCCGTCCTCCAAAGATGGAGATCCTTCGCTAATCGGAAAGTGATAGGTCGCCCTTTCCTGTTCGGTCAAGGCCCGCCAAGTCATCGCACGTAACTCCATCCGCTCATGCCCAGACAAAAGAGGGAAGTGGTCTTGCTTTAGTGAGCAGAGCGCTCCCTCCTTCGCGTCTTTCAATTTCCTGTTGGCGCCAAGGGAAACCAGTTTGAAATGCAGGGCACAAAGAGGAAATTCGATGGAGATGGGATGGTCGGCGATCACGCCTTGTAGATTTTGGAATACGGCCCAGTAGTGGGAAGTTGCCGCCTTTCCTTTGAAAATCAGAATATTCGTGTTTTTGAATGGCCCCAGAATTTTGCGCATGTGCTTGCTCCGTGTTTGCGGGAGAATTCCCGTCACGGGCGAATATGGGTCCGTCTGTTCGTGCCCATGCGGTGATCGCCGTCTTTTTTGACGGAATTTTTGGAAGCATTAATTTTCGATTTCCAACACATGGCGCGACCGGCTTCTGTTCGAGAGAGCGCCGCGCTTTCACGCGGCCCTCTCACATATGGTGCCAATGCCGCTGAGATAGTCGGCGGCACGCTGCGCTTGCGAGGCCGCTGTGAAGATCGCGCGGGTGTCGCCCTTCAGCACCTTCAGCCATGCGCCGATATAGTCGGCATGGTCAGCGCGCGGTTCGGGCGAAAGACCAAGATCCGCACAGATGAACGCGGCGCCGATTTCGGCAACAAGCTCCTCCATCGCATAACTGGCATCGCCAAACCGATTGCCCTCGAAGGAGCGGTCCAAGCGATTCTGTCCGCCGGTCCAGTGCGTCGCCTCATGAGCAAGGACGGCGTAATAGGCCTCGGCCCCGTGAAACGCCTCGAAGGGCGGCATCTGAATAAAGTCGGCCTTGGGGCTGTAATAAGCCCGCTCGCCGCCGTGCCTGATATCGGCGCCGGTCGCGGCAAAGAAGGCCTCGGCATGCTCGATGCGGGCTTCCGGATTAAGCGGGAGATTGCGGGCGGGAAGGATGCCGTCCGGCAGGTCCTCGATCTGCTCGACGTTGAAGACGGTGTAGCTTTTCAGGAAGGGGATCTTCTTCTCGGTCTCCTCGCCGCTTTCGCCGGTATCCTTGGCGATAAAGACATTGGAATAGACAACCTGGCTTCCCTTCTCACCCTTGCGGACATGCCCGCCCAGGGCTGTAGCCTGCTTGTAGGTCATCCAGATCGGGGCGGTGAAGCCTCGTTCCGCGGCGGCGGCCCAAAGCAACAGGGTGTTGATCCCGCGATAGGGTTCGCCATTGGCACGAAGCGGCCGAGGAATGCCGTTGCCTCCATTCCAGCACATCGACGAGGGGCGGATACCGGATTCCAGATCGGCAACGATCTTCGCGGTGATGGTTTCGTAGAGCTTTTTCATCTGAAGCCTTCCTTTAGCTATGGGTTGCGCACGCAACCCGACTAGCCACGCGGCAATGAGCGGGGGATTGCTGTCAGGACCGGAAATCCGGAGAAGGCGCGGGCCGGAGCGAAGCGACAACACGGTCTCCGGATTTCCGCGCGGGAACCGCGCCCGGTCTTGACGGCATGGGGGGCGTCAGCCCCTCTTCACTTTCTGGGAGATTGGGACGGCGGGAGAGACAGAGCCCGTTCGCGCCTCGCTTTCCTGCGCGGCGTCCGGTGCCTCCAGCGGCGTGTTCGCGCCGCTCGGCCGCTTCGGGGCCTTGTGCTTTGAAAGGAGCGTCTGAAGCTCTCCCGGTCCGTCGACATCCTTGGCCGCCCCGATCAGGCGCACCAGGCGGCGAACCGCTTTCAGATCTGCGCCTTCAAGATTGGCGACATGGACCATCGTGCGCCCATGACTTAGCTCCGAGAATGGATACGCTCTTGAAGGCGTCCTGACTCGGCAGCAAGAAAGATGTTCTGCGAGCGAGAAGCGCTTTGCCTTGTCAAAATTACCGTCGGGCCACTCTTCCCGATTCTTGCGGCGAATATATCGCGCCGCGGCCTCATACTCGGCGGGCGTGTAGCCTGCCGCGATGGCATCGTCTTTCGTAAGCATGGAGAACCTCATTCGAACCGCGCAAGCCGCACCGTGCGGTTGCTGTTCCGAATGTGGTCTGGTTGAATTTCAAGCGAAGCGAATTGGCCGGATTACTCGCTGGATGTTCAGTTCGCTTTAAGAAGTGGTGGGCAGAGGCGCGTCCGGGTGATTCTCGCCATCAATTCTAGGGCGGTTTCCCGAATCTCGGGTATCTTAGCCATATAGAATACGAAAAGATGAAGTTGTGAATTTCTGTCGCCCCCCGCCCGACCGGGAGCGAAAGAAGCTCTGACCCAATAGGGGCTGAAATTAGGCCCATGTATGACATTAGGGCCCATATACAAAGCAATGGCCTAGATTTTATTCCAAGAGGTAGGGCGTTTCGGTGTCACGTTTGACTGATTTGATTGCGCAGGCAAAAGCAAAAGATGCCGAGCTTGGACGCGAGTTGGAACGCGAGTTCAAAGTTCTGTCAGCACGTCGTTCTTTCGGTCTCAATTTCGAGCGTCACCGCCCCGAGAGTGTCGAACTTCCCGGGCGCCCCGTTCGGAAAGGTGACAAGGTACGTGTGCTGCCGCCGCGCGGATCAACGGTCAAGGGCGATCAGCGCCTTTGGAAGGTTCTCGGCTTCGAGCGGAAAGTCGGCGAGCGGCTCGCCAAGCTGGACTTAATCGGCGTCGCTGAAACGGAAACCAAGTCTGTCGCGGTCGACGACCTCGTCGTTGTGGCAGAGTTTCGCGACTATATCTATCCGGGGCTTGTGAGCACGGGGAAAGTAGAGCGCGGCGGAGACAAGCCCTTTCACACGGTGATTAACGGCGAGAACTTCCATGTATTGGAAGCGCTGACGTTCACGCATCGTGGCAAGATCGACGCCATTTATATCGACCCTCCCTACAACACCGGGGCGCGCGACTGGAAATACAACAACGACTACGTCGAGGCGGAAGACCTGTATCGACATTCGAAATGGCTGGCCTTCATGGAGCGGCGACTGAAAGTCGTCAAGGAGTTGTTGAACCCCGAGCGAAGTGTCCTGATCGTGACCATCGATGAAAAGGAATACTTGAGGCTTGGCCTTCTTCTAGAACAGGTTTTTGAGGAAGCCACCATTCAAATGGTTTCATCCGTAATAAATCCTAAAGGGGCCTCCAGAGGCGTTGGTTTTAGGCGAACTGACGAGTACTTGTTCTTCGTCATGTTTGGAAGCGCAACCCCGGCTCGTTTGGAATTGGGATCTGAGTGGTCAAGCTCTGCCTCAAGCAATTCAACAGAAAGGCTAGAAGAATCGGCCGCACCTTCAGCTCCCGAATGGACGTCCATGATGCGGCGGGGTTCCCATGCGGCAAGAAGAGAGAGGCCGGGACTGTTTTTCCCAATTTACGCGGCGGTCGATGGATCGAAAATTGTGGAAGTTGGCGAGACCGTTCCTTTAGACGCTCCACTACCTCAAGATAAGCCGGGGCTTGTAACGATTTGGCCCCTTCGATCCGACGGTAGTCAAGGAGTATGGCAAGTCGGACCTGAGGAACTCCGAAAGAGGATCAAACAAGGACGCGTTAGGCTTGGTCGCGCAACTTCATATGGATTTGTGGTGAACTACCTTCCCGATGGTGCTTACGCAGCGGTCATGTCGGACCGTTTTGAAATCAAAGGATTTGCTGATGACGGATCGATAATTGCAGAAGGGCGGCGTGACACCCGCAGGATAGCGCCCTCGCAATGGAAAATTGCTGCTCATAATGCGTCAGAGCACGGAACAGCTTTGTTGCGAAACTTGTTACCCCGGCGCACTTTCCCATTTCCCAAATCTCTTTACGCCGTAGAAGACGCCCTTCGCTTTTTTGTAAAAGAAAAATCTGACGCCGTCATTCTCGACTTTTTTTCCGGTTCAGGCACTACTGCCCATGCCGTCATGCGACTGAACCGCCAGGATGGCGGCCGCCGCCGCTGTATCTCCGTCACCAATAATGAAGTAGCAGCCGACGAACAGGCCGCTCTGCGCAAGGCGGGGCTTCGCCCCGGTGATGCGGACTGGGAGAAGCTGGGCATCTGCGACTACATCACAAAGCCACGCATCGATGCCGCGATTACAGGCAAGACACCGGACGGGAGAGACATCGAGGGCGATTACAAGTTTACCGATGAATTCCCGATGGCAGAAGGCTTCGAGGAAAACGCGGAATTCTTCACGCTCACATACGAGACGCCAGTGACGGTCAGCCACAACCGCGCCTTCGGGCGAATCGCGCCGCTACTCTGGATGCGCGCAGGCAGCGAAGGCGGTCGAATTGACGCCCTTCCCGCCAAGGGTTGGGAAGTTGTCGACACTTATGGACTTCTCACGGACCTGGATAAGGCCGCGCACTTTTGTAAGGCGGTGGAGGCGAAGGGTAGTACCCGGATTGCCTATATCGTGACGGATGATGACCGGCGCTTTCAGGCGGTGGCGCGCCGACTTCCCGATTCCGTCGAGCCAGTACGTCTTTACGAGACGTATCTGACCAACTTCCGATTTTCGATGGGGCGATGAGGCATGAAGTTCACCCTGAAAGATTATCAGGACGAAGCCGTTGAGGACGTTCTTGACCGCCTGAAGAAGGCCAGCAGACGCTGGCATGAGGACGGAGACAAGCATGCGTTTTCACTGACTGCGACGACCGGTGCGGGCAAGACGGTCATGGCAGCGGCCGTCTTCGAGGCGCTTTTCTTCGGGAATGACGACTATAACTTCGAGCCGGATCCCGGTGCTGTTGTGATCTGGTTCAGCGATGACCCATCCTTGAACGAACAATCCCGTTGGCGTCTTCAGGAGGCATCAGACAAGCTCACCATCTCTGATCTGGTGCCTGTTGGAAATACCTTCAGCGGGGAGAAGTTCCAGCCGGGCAAGATCTACTTCCTGAACACGCAGAAGCTCTCGAAGAACAGCCTTCTGGTGCGCGGTCACGACCCGGACGATCCGGCACTCGAAACCGCCGATGGCCAGCACATCATGCCCGACATGAGGTCCCATACGATCTGGGATACGATTCGGAACACCATCGAAGATCCCGACCTGACCCTCTACCTTGTCTTGGACGAGGCACATCGCGGCATGAAGGAAGGTGGCCGATCCAATGGCGACGGAAAGCCCACCATCGTTCGTCAGTTGATCAACGGGTCGGGCGGCACGCCGGGTATTCCCATCGTTTGGGGTATCTCGGCGACTGTACAGCGGTTCAACGATGCCGTGGCCGAGATGCTGGATCGAGGCACTCTCCCCAATGTCGTTGTCGACGCAAAGAAGGTTCAGGAATCAGGCCTTCTCAAGGACTCCATCAATCTCGAGGTGCCGGATGAGGACGGCAATTTTCTGACTGTCCTGCTTCGGCGCGGTACAGCCAAGCTGCGTGAGATTTCCGACGCGTGGGCCGAGTACGCTAAGCAGCAGGACGACGCAGATACGGTTCTACCGCTCATGGTCCTACAGGTGCCGAACTCGCCAGATCACAACGAGATCAGCAGATGGCTCGACACGGTCTTCGAGGAATGGCCCGAGCTGCCGCTTGATTGTGTGGCGAACGTCTTTGGTGAGCACAGGACGGAGACCTTCGGTAGGTACTCTGTGCCCTACATCGCACCAGAGCGTGTTCAGGAATCCCATTGGGTGCGCATCATCCTTGCGAAGGACGCTATCAGCACCGGATGGGATTGCCCCCGTGCGGAAGTCATGGTGTCCTTCAGGGTGGCATCAGACAAGACTCACATCACCCAGCTTCTGGGACGTATGGTGCGCACGCCGTTGGCGCGGCGTATTCCCGGTAACGAGCGTTTGAACGCAGTGGACTGCCTTCTTCCGCATTTCGACAAGAAGTCGGTCGAAGCGGTCGTCGCCGCGCTCATGACTGGGGGCGAAGCAGGAGAAGATCTGCCTGGACGCCGGGTCCTCATCAATCCACGCGAGATGAAGCCGAACCCAGCTATTCCAGAAGATGTCTGGCAGAAGCTTCTTTCCTTGCCGTCGCAAACCCTGCCGAAGCGACATGCCCGCCCCGTCAAGCGTTTGACAGCACTGGCGCACGAGCTTGCCGTGGACGGACTTCTGGCCGATGCCGGTAAAAAGGCTCACGCTGAACTACATAGGGTGCTCGATGGGGTCCAAGTTCGCTATGCCGAGGAAATCAGGAGGGCTCGGAGTTCCGTCTTGACCGTCGAAGGCAAGACCGTGAAGGCGGACATCGACACCAAGGAAATGACCTTCGACGACTTCATTGAAGCGGCGGATTACGCTGTCATTGATGATGCCTATAGGCGCGCAGCGCGTTTCATAAGCCCAGATCTGGCAACGACCTACAGCGAACACCTTGCGAGCAAGGCAGCAAATGATGGAGACCCCGAGGAGGCGCTTATCGAAGCGCATACGGTGATCGCCTCGATGGGACTTGTAGCTGATATCAAGGAAGATCTGGACTTTGCGGCAGAGAAACTTGCGAACCAATGGCTCACGCAATATCGGGTGCTTATCAAGAGCCTGTCAGACGAGAGGCAGGAAGTTTACCGGCAAATTCGCGAGATGAGTGCCGATCCCTTACCGGTCGATCTCGCGCGCCCCAATACCTGGCTCCAAATGACCATGGCCAGGAAGGCCGACGGGACGGAGGAACCTCTTCCGCGCTTCGAAAGGCATCTTCTCTGTGACGTAGATGGCCTATTCCCCGGGGATTTCAACACATGGGAAACCAAGGTCTTGAACGATGAGATAAATCGCGAGGGAACTATCGGCTGGTACCGTAATCCGGCCCGTGCGAGCCAGGACTCTCTTGGCGTGACATTTGAGGATGGCGGCGAGACAAAAATCCTCCGGCCTGACTTCGTCTTCTTCACTCGGCTACCGGACGGCACAGTCGCTGCGGACATCGTCGATCCGCATGGAATCCATTTTGCCGACGCACTCCCTAAGTTGAAGGGTTTGGCGAAATACGCTGATGCTAATCTTGGCGTCTATCGCCGGATCGAGGTTTTTGCGGAGGTTGGGGGAAAATCGCGGGTTATTGACCTAACCGACCCGACTGCGAGAGCCATGGTTATGGCAGCGGCGACAGTCACAGAGGTTTACGAGAGTCATGCCGCAAGCGATTACGTCTCGTAGCGCGATCAAGACAACGATTGGCGTAGAGACCTGACGAGACCTGACCGCACAGTACTATCGGGAATTAAGTGTCAATAAAGCTTCAGGCTCTGGTCGGCACCCCAGCTGACCTTTCGTCAGATGAAACTGAAATTCACCGGCCGCTGCTTTCTTCTGCGCGCCGCCTACCGGAGGCTTTGAGTGTGACACACAGGTATGCTACACAGTCAAAATCGCCCTGTTAAGCCTTTGTTATTGTTGATTTTTTTGACGGTCGAGGGGGTCCTAGTCCCCCAGCCAACTCCCATCCATGTCGGCGAGCGAACGGACGTTCCCGGGTGAGAGGACGTCGCCCCCATACATGCCCTTCGCCAACTTCGGGCACCCGGGAACCGGACTCAAGCCAACGTCTATTTGCCCGCGGGCACAGCGACGCCCTGCATCTCGATCCGTCCGCTGCGTGCCTTCCGGCATTCCTCGCGCACAACGGACTCCGCGGTGGCGATGTAGAGGGTATCGCCTTTGCTCCCGCCCAATGCACAGGCAATCGCCTGACGTCCGGTTACGACGCGGTCCGCGATCTCGCCGCCTTCCCTGATGCGCAAACAATCGCCGGTGGCAGGCGACGCCACCCAGACCGCATCCTCCGCATCGATGCAAATACCATCGGGGATCGCGCCATCTTTCAGGCTGGCCCATGAGCGCTTGTTCGAGAGATTGCCGGCGTCATCGATATCGAACGCGGTGAGGCATGCGGCAAAGGTTTCCGCAACGATGAGCGTGGAGCCATCCGCGGTGATCACCATGCCGTTCGGAAACAGGAGATCTTTTCCGGCCGCCGATACCTGGCCGCCCTGCGTCACCAGCGCCAGAGATGTCGTGGCCTGGGGTTCATCCTCGTCGAAGTCAAACCCGAAATTGCCAACATAGGCGCGTCCCTTTTCGTCCACGATCATGTCGTTGGTTCGACGCGGCGCGACGCCCGAAAGGTCGGCATAATCGGTCAGCTTCCCATCAGCCCCGAGCTTCAGAAGCTTGCGGTCGAGCATGGAGACAATCAGCAATTCCCCGCCGGGCAGCCAACCAAGACCGGAGGGGCGCCCAGTGACGTCGCAGACCCGATGGCGCGTCCCGTCCTCGGAGACGCGCCAAACGCTGTCGTCATGCATGTCGGAAAACCACAGCTGCCCGTCGCGCCAGCGCAGGCCTTCCGCGAAGGCCAATCCGTCTACGAGCACACTCAAAGCCATATCATCCTCCCCGATGACGTTTCTTCAAGACACACAATGCGAAGCATTACGTGCCCACGCAACACGCCTTTGAGGATCAGCGGCGTATTCGCGCCGCTGAAGGCGAGTTGGTCAGAAAGCAGTGGACAAGAAACAGCAGCGCGATGCCGTGCAAGCGATTCAGCTCAGCTCCAGCCCCGGAAGGTTGTTCTCCGCGCGCCAGTCTTCCAGAATCTTGATGAAGGCAACGGAGCCCGCACCATAGAAACCGTTCCGGATGGCGGCTTCGGAGGGCTGACCTTCGTTGTTGTAGTAGCCGGGGGTGCATTCCTCAAGATAGCGCCGATTGAAGACGGCCACCTTCATGACTTCCTCGACCCAGGCGTCTTCCGCTTCCTGCGAGGTTTCGACGACGCGCGCCTGCCGGTCGACGCACTGTTTCACGATGTAGGAAAGATGCTTCGACTGCTCGTTCAGCATATGCGGATAGTTGGCGGTGAAGCCGGCCTGCGCGTTCGAGACGATGAAGCAGTTCGGAAAACCGCGCGTATGCATCCCGTGAAGAGAGGAAACGCCGTCCTTCCATTTCTCGGTGAGGGAAATGTCGTCCCGACCGTAAATCTCGAATCCCGCGCGGCGCGTGTAGCCGGTGCCGACCTCGAACCCCGTCGCATAGATCAGGCAATCGATCTCGAACTCCTGGTCGTTGGCGACGATGGCGTTTTCGGTGATCCGCTCGACGCCTCTGCCCTCGGTATCGATCAGGTGGACATTCGGACGATTGAAAGTCTGCAGATACTCGTCGTGGAAGCAGGGCCGCTTGCAGAACTGATTGTACCAGGGCTTGAGCGCCTCTGCGGTTGCATCGTCGCCGACGACGTTGTCCACACGCGCGCGGATCGACTCCATTTTCTTGAAGTCGGCAAGCTGGACGATCTCGCCCATTTTTTCCGGCGCAAGGCCGTCTGGATTCTTGCGCGCCAGGACGAGCAGATTGCCGATGATGTCGGTCCACCCGTCATTGACGAGGTCTTGTTCCTGATAGCCTCCCGACACGAGCGTATTGAAATTGTCCATGCGGTACTGCTGCCAGCCGGGCTCAAGGCTCTTCACCCATTCGGGGTCGGTTGGCTGGTTGTTGCGCACGTCGATCGATGACGGCGTGCGCTGGAAAACATAGAGCTCCTTCGCCCAGGCTCCAAGGTGCGGCACACACTGAACCGCGGTCGCGCCCGTTCCAATGATTCCGACGCGCTTGTCCTTCAGCTTTTCGAGGCCGCCATTGCAGTCGCCCCCCGTGTAGCCATAGTCCCACCGGCTGGTGTGGAAGGAGTGTCCCTTGAAGCTCTCGACACCCGGAATGCCGGGCAGCTTCGGCCGGTGAAGCGGACCGCTCGCCGTGACCACAAAGCGCGCGCGGATGGCATCGCCCCGGTTCGTATGGACGATCCAGCGTGCGGCTTCCTCGTTCCAGCGCATTTCCTGCACTTCGGTCTGGAAGAGTGCGTCGTCGTAGAGTTTGAAATGGCGGCCGATGGCGCGGCTGTGTTCGAGAATTTCGGCCGCCTTCGAGTATTTCTCGACCGGGATGTAACCGATCTCTTCAAGCAGCGGCAGGTAGATGTAGGACTCGATGTCGCAAGCCGCACCCGGATAGCGGTTCCAGTACCAGGTACCGCCGAAATCGCCCCCCTTCTCGATCATGCGGACGCGTTCGACACCTGCTTCGCGCAGGCGCGCACCAGCGAGCAGACCGCCGAATCCGCCACCCACGACGACGACGTCGACTTCATCGGACAGCGGTTCGCGCGCGAAACCGGGCTCGACATAGGGGTCTTCGAGATAGTGAGCGAACTGACCCTTGATCTCGACATATTGCTCGTTGCCGTCCTTGCGCAGCCGCTTGTTTCGCTCGGCGCGGTATTTCTCCTTGAGGGCCGTCGGATCGAAACCGAGTTCGTCGCCGTTCGCCGCGTTTGCCTGGTCCGCCATGTTTCTCTCCTTCGCCGCCGTTCCGTTCCGCATTCCGATGTGCGGATGGTGCGGGATGCCTGCGTTTTCGCAAATGATAATGTGGATTTACTACCTGTCAAAGCAGATCGAAAACGCGAGCCGGACGCAGCGTCAGATTTCTCCACGCGGCAGCGGAACAACCGAGATGTCGTACAAACGCCAGTCGCTCTTCTCTACAGAACGGCGAACCTGATCCATACGCTCGGCGACATTCCCGGCCTCCGTCATTTCGACATAGACGACACCGGTGAGCAGGTGTCCTTCTTCACGGAATTTTACCGCCGCCTTCCCGACGCCTGCTACATCGGCGGCGGCTTCGCGAGCGGCCTTGATCGCAGGATGGACGGCATCGCGGTCGACGGTATGCGGAATACGATCCGAGAGATCGCCAATGGCGCGCCCGACATGGCCCGCACCATCGCGGATGACGCTGAGAGAAATGAAGAGTGCCGCCGCCGCATCCGCCCACCACAGACCGAACCCTACACCGGCGATGCCGACGATGGCGCCAAGCCCCGTCATCCAGTCGGCCTTTTGCATACTGGCATCGGCCATCAGCGGCTTGTCGTGAATTTCGCGCGCGACGGGAAGCTTGAGACGACCGAGAACAACGGGCGGCAGAATGCTGTAGAGGAGCGCCGCCATCATCACCCAACCGCCCCACACCTCGTATCCCGCAATCGACATGAGCCCGATTGTCGGATGCTCGAGATTCACAAGCTTGATCGCGTTGTCTGCCAGCAGATAGGCACCGACAAGAAGCGTTGCTGTCGCACCGACGAGATAGGCGACGGAAACGGCGCGGTAAAAGCCAAACGGAAACCGCTCGGTGGGTCCGCGACGCTCGAAGGACACCGCGACGAGATAGGCGGCGGCGGGGACGAGACCGAGAATGTCCTCCGTCCAGGCGGTACGCATCGCCTGCGAACTGCCGAGAACGAAATAGAGAACGATGACGACACTCGCCATCGCCACCAGCGTCGCCCATTCCAGCCGTATGGCGCGGCGACGAAGCTTCGCCTTCTCCTCCGGCCAGACATAAGCCTCGCGTGTTTTCACGGGCGAACCTTCCATTCTGCAGCGACAGCCTTCGGACCGTTCCTTGAGAAGAAGCGGTCAACGAAGATCAGCCATGCATTTTCGCCGGAAGGCACGACGACGACATGATTTCTACCGGCAATATAGGGCCGCGTCACACCGAGCGTTGCAAGCCAGGGATCGCCTTCCGTCAGCCCGCCGACCAGAATGTCGAGCCGCCTCGCCACCAGTTCCTCGTAAGCGCGAGGACCCGATGCTTCGGACCATTCCACCCTTGCGTCGAGCGACTGAGCCAGCCGTTCGACAAGGCGAACTTCTATGCCTTCCGGTTCTTCACCGTCCCTGAGAGCCCAAGGTGGATTCTCGACAATACCTGCACGGAGGGTGCCTCCGCGCACCCGGTCCAGCGTGCCCTCCGGATCGCGGGGATAGTCGTCGCATGACTGGAGCAGGAAGAGCACCGCACCAAGAAGGAGAGCGCCGCCTGCCCTTCCCGTGGCTCTGTTCATTTTTCGGCCCGCCTGTTCGTTCGAAGCCGCGATACGAGCGGCCAAAGAACAACGCCGAGCGGCGGGCCGGGTTCCGCCCGGAACGCAAAAGGCTCCGCCTTGCGGCGGAGCCCCTGTGTGCCCGTGAAGGTATATTGCGGATCAGCCGTAGCGATACGGGGCGCCAGCCTTGCGCATCGTTTCCTGATATTCCTTCAGAATTTTCACGACCTTGGCGTTGCGCTCGCTCTTCTGGGCAATCTCATCCCAGAATTTGAGCGCTTCGTCTTCGACCGCCTGCCATTCGGATTCCGGAATGGTCGTCAGTTCGAGTTTGCCGCCGGTCGCGCGGTAATGCGCCTCGCCCCACCAGTACCAGTGCTGCCGATAGTAGTGCGAGCTGTCCATGGCGAACTTGAACATCTGCTTGAGATGATCCGGAAGGGCTTCCCACTTCTCCGTATTGGCGATGTAGGAACCGGCCCAGGCACCGGAGATGTTGTTCGTCAGATAGTATTTGTTGATGTCCGCCCAACCGACCGTGTAGGTCTCGGTTGCGCCGCACCACGCGACGCCGTCGAGTTCGTTGGTCTGG
>CAJXOU010000022.1 GCA_913057645.1 uncultured Rhodobiaceae bacterium
AACGTCGGAGGGGCCACTCGCAGGGAGATAGAGGAGACGGAGGACGGGAAGCGGGGCGATGCGGAGGAGAAGCTCCGCAGGGGGCCACGGTGCCGCAGAGCGAGAAGCCCACAGAAGAGGTCGCCGTTCACGAGCCTGGGACCCACTGCTCGGCGCCGCCCCCACAGCTCCTCTGCTCCTGGACCTTGGACGAGGGGATCAGCCGCGCGGCGATGCCGAAGGTGCGGTTCAGCACGTCGCGTTCGTGTGCGAGACCGGCGTAGCGGGACGGCGCGTGGGCGACATGGAGCTCGCCTTCGCCTTGCGGCTCGATATCGATCTTCTCGTCTTCGGCGAAAGCGCGGACGAAACGCGTTGCCTCTACCTGCGAGGCGACGAAACGCTTCGCTTCCGCCTCGCCATAGCGCGAGATCATGCTGTCGTAGGAGAGGCCCGTCGGTTGAAGAATGCAGAAGCCACCGTTGCGGCCCGACGCACCCCAACCGAGCGGACCCGCTTCCAGAAGACGCACATCGGCTCCGAAATCGCGCGCAAGATGCAGCGCGCAGGAAAGGCCGGTGAAGCCGCCGCCAATAATGGCAATGTCGCAGACATCGTCGCCATTGGGGCCGAGGTCAGCGCCATCCGCGAGCGCCGGCGCGGTTTCTTCCCAGAGGCTCCCGGCGGGACGGCCTGCATCGTACATCGTGGCGTGATACCAGCTCATCGAAGTTCTTTCCGTGTTTCCATGAACCGCCGACGAGAAAACACCGCTCCCGCCTTGTGCCGGAACGGTGTTTATAGTCTGTCGCGCATGGAAACGGAAAGCGAGGCGCTTATTCCGGCGGAGGCGGCATGTCCCCGGATCCGGAACGGCGTTCCTCCATACGGTCGCGCCATCGCGTCCGCATCTTGCGGCGCTCGTCGCGCATGGCTTCCGCTACGCGCTGACGTTGTTCCGGGGTGAGCCTCGCGAACGCATCCAGCATGGCATCGCGCCCCACCTCTGTCATCGCCGTCATCGCCTCAGACATGTCGTCGAACGCAGCGCGGACGGCCGCCTCGTCATAAGGATCAGCGGCAATCGCCTCGGTCAGCGCATCGCGCGCGGCCTGGCTCTCGCGAATATGGGGCACGATTTCCCGGAACTGTTCCTTCATCGCCCGGCGAATGACCTGCCTGTCTTCCTCCGGCAGCGCCTTGAAGGCGCTGTGCATCATGGCGGGGCCGTGACTGTCCGGCGGCGGACCGAAACCGCGGTCGTGCGGGCGGAAGAAAAGCGGCACCGAAATCAGCGCGACGAGAAAGACGTTGACGACGACTGAAGCGAGAAAGGCCGGACCGAGCCAGCGGCGCGGCGCCTTGCCATCCGGTGTGGGCGTATTCATGTCGCTCATTGCATCCACTCCTCGGGCCATGCCGGTTCGGCGAGCGCCAGCGCCACCAGGCTGTCTTCCGTACCGGACTCGACAGAAGCCGTCACGGCGGTTTCCTGCGTCAGGACGGAAATATCGGAAATCGAGCCGAGCGTCACGCCGAGCACGATGGATGCGGCGAGAGCGCCGGCCGGAACGGCGGGCGACCCATAAGGCCAGACGGCCTCAATCAGACTACGGATAAACCCGGCTTGCGGTTTCGGCGACGGCACAGCCGCGACACCACGCGGCCGTGCCGCCAACAGACGTTCGGCAAGGGCGGCAGAGGGCGCTTCGACGGGAGCGCGGGCAAGCACGCCATCAAGAGCGGCCGCTTCGGCGAGAAGCGCGCGAGCCTCTGCGGAGGCCGCGACCAGGGCCTCGGCGGAAGCCCGCTCATCATCCGGCCATCGCCGGGGCGATGCTCCATAGGCATCGACGATCCCGGCGAAACGCTTCAATGTAATTTCTTTCTGCATCGTATCCAGTCCGTGCCACGAACGCCTCAGGCGCTCATTTCCCTTGAACGCAGCAACTCATCCCTTTCCGTCGCGAGCGACGTCCGCAATTGCCGCCGCGCGCGCGACAGAAGCGATTCCACCGCTTCGACGGTGACTTCGAGAATTTCCGCCGTCTCCGTGTTGGAGAGTCCCTGATAGTGCGACAGCACCACAGCGGCCCGCTGGCGCTCCGGCAAGAGCTGGAGCGCGGCCTCGACGCGGGCGGAAAGCTCGCTTTCCTCCAGCTGACGGTCGGGACCGGGCGCACCGCTTTCGAGGTCCGGCATCTCATCGATGTCGACCGTCGCGCGGCGGCGGCGAAGCCGGTCGAGGCAGAGATTGGCGGCGACGCGGTGGAGCCAGGTACCGAACTGCGCCCTGCCCGGCTGCCAGCGTTCGGCATGGGTCCAGACGCGGAGAAAGACTTCCTGCGCAACCTCTTCCGCATCGGCCTGATTGCCGAGCATGCGGCGGCCCAACGCAACGATGCGGGCGAGATGACGATCCATCAGGACGCGACAAGACCGCTCGTCACCTTTCGCGACGGCGGCCACCAGTTCATCGTCCGACGTTTCATCCACGCGTCCGCATCCTCCATTCCCTCGGGGCGTTTCGTCCGAAGCCTACAGGGCTTCGGACGATCACGCATCCCGTCCGCGTTATTTGCCGCGGCGGCCTTCACCGGGTTCGATCTTTCCGTCTTCGTTCTTGTCCATTCGGTCGAACATCCTGCCGGTGCTCTCAGTGAGCTCAGCCTTCGTCACCTGACCGTCGCTGTCGGTGTCGAGACGGCCGAAGAGACCACCGCGCTTTTCCCTGTGCTCGGAGAAGCGCTTCTTCATCTTCTCGCCCGCGGCCTTCATCTCGTCCTCGGTAAGCGCACCGTCGCCATCGGCGTCGGCCTTTTCGAAGAACTTCTCCATGCGGTCCGCATGGCGGCCGGGCATGTCGCCTTCCCTGCCGTGTTCGGCCACACGCTTCGCGGCAGCTTCCTTCATTTCGTCGAGCGTGAGCCTGCCGTCGCCATCGGCATCCGCCGCGGCAAACCGTTCCGCCGGGTCGCCCCGATAGGCCTTCATCTTCTCGTGCATTTCGGCGCGGGCAGCGTCCGATTCATCCTTCGTCAGAACGCCGTCGCCGTTCTTGTCGGCGGCCTCGAAGCGGGCCTCGGCGGCGGCCTGCATTTCGGCCTTCGAAATGTCACCACTCTTGTCGGTGTCTGTCATTTCAAAGAGACGGGCGCCATGACCGCCCATGCCCGGTTCGGCCCGGGAGAGCGCAGGCAGCGCCATCGCTGCCGCGAGCGCGGCCGCACCGCCGAGCAGTCCATATTTCAGTTTACGCATCTTGCTTGTCCTTTTCCCAAGGTTCCGTACCCCAGTGAGTTGGGTTCCGGAGGCGCAGCGCAACCAGGCACCACTCCTCCGGAACCGGAACGACAGCCCCGCCGGACGTCGGGGGGATTTCACGGCGGAAGGCCGTCGTCCGTTATCAAGACAAACGCACGGGGACGGTTGTTCCGTCGGAGAAATGCGAAAAAATCAGGGTCTCAAAGGGGCGGGAACCGCAAGCCGCCGGGGATGGGCCCTGGCGGGCTTCGCCAGGACGCGGACGGATGCAAGGGTTTCGCGCACCGAGAGGCCGTCGCGGCGTTCCGCAGCGGCAAGGAGAGCGCCAGCGGCGGCGGCCTCCGCATCGATAACGGCGAGGGCAATATTGGCCCCCAGGGCGGGCGAAAAGCCGGTACTTGTCGCCGCGCCGACGACGCGTCCTTCAAGCGATAGGGTGGAGAACCGAAGCGGCTCCAGCCCCTCGATGGCGAGGGAGACAACGCGGCGGGCGGGCGGCTCGTCCGATCCGCGGCGCAGGGCCGCACGGCCATTGAAGAGACCCTTGTCGAGATCGATCGCGGGGGAAGCCCAGATCGCAGCCGGCGGCAGCGCCTCGCGGGCGTCGATAGCGGCGAAGGCCGAGAGATAATCCTGTCCCGCACGGGGCAGACCGGCCTCCAGACGGGCGAGCTCGCGCAGGGCGAAGCCTGCCGCACGGAGCCCGAGCGGACCACCGCATTCGACAAGCCAGCGCCAGACATGCGGCGCGTCCTCCGCATCCGACCAGAGCTCGTAGCGGAGATCGCCGGAGGCCCCCGTCCGGCTCAGATAGACAGGCATACCGGCAATCGTGACCCAGCGCGCGGCAAACGGCGCAAGGGAGGCGACATCGCCAACGCCTGCCTGCATGAGCACGAAGGCAGAGAGCGGTCCCTGGAGCGAAAGGGTGCCGAGCGTGGCGCTCACATCCTCGATCCGGACGCGGAACCCTTCCGAACTGTCCATGAGCCATGCGAGATGCGTCTCTTCCGTTACCAGACGGTAGTCGTCATCGGCGAGACGAAAGAGCAGACCGTCGCCGAGAACGAGGCCGCGGCTTTCGCACAGAATGACGTGAACCGCGCGGTGGACGCCGAGGTTTTCGATGTCACGGGTAACAAGCCGCTGCAGGAAGGCAAATGCATCGCGGCCAGCGATGCGGTATTTGACGAGCGGCGAGACATCCATGAGCGCCGCCGCGCCGCGAAGCGCCCGATATTCGTCCCCAAGTCCCGTCAGCACCTCCGGTACAGTGTAACCGTTCCAGTCCGTCCAGCGATTGGTGCGGCTTTCGAGCGACGTGACGAGGTGGAGCGGCGTCGTCAGCACGGTGCGCTCGAAGGGCGGCGCTATCGGCTTCTCCTCGAAAAGCGCCGGATCGACGGCGGCCTGTTCGTCCTGCGGGTCGATGTCCTTGCGGTTCGGCTCCACGGGCTCTTCCTTCTGAGGGGCGGTATCTGGTGTCATCGCTCCCCTCCCTTCGCCGCGCCGATCGCTTCGACGGCGAGCCAGCCCGGCAGGCCCGTGACACCACCACCGGGATGGCTACCGGCGCCACAAAGATAGAGCCCCGGCACCGGCGCTTCGTAGCGGCCGAAAGCGGGCGAGGGACGGAAGCCGAAGAGACGGTCGAGGCGCAGATCGCCCTGGTGCCAGTCGCCGCCCGCCAATCCATATTTCCTTTCGATGTCGGGCGGCGTCAGAATCTCGCCCGCAATCATCGCGTCCGCCGTTCCCGGCGCGTAGGCATCGACGGTGCGCACGACCTTCTGAACGAAGGTTTCGCGCTTCGCTTCCCAACCGCCCTCGACGTGGAAGGGCACGTTGTGAACGATAATGGAAAGGATGTGATGGCCCTCGGGCGCGAGCGACGCGTCGGCAAGGCTCGGCACCAGAATTTCCATGACTGGTTCGGACGCGAAGCCGCCATCGCGGCACTCGGCAGCGGCTTCGTCAAGCTCATGAAGCGAGGGGGCAATGACGAGGCGCGCGCCGTGAAGTTCGGGCGCGAGGCCGGAGAAGACCGGCGTGGATTCCAGAGCGAGATTGATCTTTGCGGTACTGCCCGCGGGGGCAGCAAAGCGCAATTCGAGTGCCGCCTCCGTTTCGAGTCGGGCCGCGCCGAGCAATCCAAGCATGGTGACGCGCGGATTGAGCGCGGAAACGACAAGCGGCGCATGCAGCACCGCGCCGTCGGAAAGCTCCACTCCCGCCACGGCATCGTTCTCGACCAGAATGCGCACGGCGCGGGCCCCGAGACGGATTTCTCCATGCTGCGCTTCGACGGCGGCGGCGAGCGCATCGGCAAGCGCGCCCATGCCGCCCACGGGCTGCCGCACGCCCTGCCCCTGCATGCGGATCGCCTCACGCCAGACGGCACGGAAGGAGGTTCCCGGCGCGTAGGGCCCTTCGCCGCCGCCAAGCGTCGCATCGAAGGCAAGCACGCCTTTCAGGAGTGGCGACTCAAATTCCGCATCAAGCCGGTCGCCGATGCTTTCCGGCAGCGTATGCATGAGCTTGCCGAGAGCCGAGCGACCCTGCCATTCCGCCCGAAGTACGGCGCGGCGCAGAAACCGCTTCAACGCATCCGGGTCGTCGCGCCGCGGAGGCACCTGACCAAGCAACGGGGCGACAAGTTCCGCCTGTGCTCGCAGAAGCGCTACCCGTTCACGGTAGGCTTCCGCATCCTTCGGCAGGCGCTTCGAGAATGCCGCATATTCCCTGCGATTGCGCGGCAACGCGATGTGGTCGCCATCGCGATCGAGCGCCACGGTCGGCACATCGCGCGCGGCATAGCGGAGCCCGTACCTTGCGAGCTTCAGCTCGCGCTCGATGCGCCGGGGAAATCCCTCGAGAAGATGCGCGATGGCCGGGGCACGGTAGTCCGGCACGATTTCCGATGTCGCGGCGGCGCCACCGAGACGGTCGCCCGCCTCCAGCACCAGCACGCGGCCATGCGTGCGGGCGAGGCGCGCCGCGGCAACCAGACCGTTGTGTCCGGCACCGATCACGATCGCATCGTATTTCGTCCCACCCGTCACCATCGCTCAGCGCCTCCCGCCGCGCGCCGCAATGACTTCGGCAGCGGCATTGGCACCGGAGCCGCCCATGACGAGCGGACCGGGATGAGCGCTCGGCGAGCAGAGATAGAAATTCCGGAGCGGCGTCGACGCCCCGCCATGACCCGGGAAGGGCCGGTTCATGAACATCTGGTCGAGCGTCGTCTCACCGTAAGCGAGATCCCCGCCGGTGAGGCCGATTTCGTTTTCAATGTCGTCCGGCAACAGAACCTCGCAGGCGAGGATGCGCGTTTCGATGCCGGGGCTCACCTCGGCGAGGCGCGCCGTGACGAGATCGCGCAGCGCGTCGCGGCGTTCGTCGGACCAGGCGCCCTCGTGCAGCGTTTCGGGCACGAAGTGCACCAGCGCGGAGAGCACGTGCTTGCCGGGCGGCGCCAGCGAGGGATCGATGAGGGAGGGAATGAGCACGTCGATCAGCGGATCACGCGGGGGCATGCGCTCGCGCCAGTCTGCGAAGGCACGCTCCATCGCGGGAATATACCCGGTGAGCCGAAGGCCGCCGCCGAGCGAGGGGCAGCCTTCCGGCAGATAGGGAAATTCGGGCACGGCGTCGAGCGCGATGTTCACCTTGGCGGCAACGCCTTTCATGCGGACGCGGCCGACGCGCTCGACGAGGCCCTCCGGCAGATCCTTCCAGCGGAAGAGGCTGAGGAAGCTCCGCTTCACGTCGAGGCCGGAGAGAATTGCATCGGCACCGATCTCCTCGCCGTTCGCGAGAACGACGCCGTGTACCTTCGCATCCTTGCTCAGGATATCGGTGACTTCCGCTTCGAGGCGAAGCCTGCCGCCATTGGCGTCGAGCACGCCGGTCAGTGCATCCACCAGCGCCGCGGGACCGCCATAGGGCATGAGCGTGTCCGGTGCGCCGCCCATCGCATCACCCGTTTCCGAAAGCCAGGGCCCGACAAGACGAGAGGCGCCGGTGGGCGAACAGGGGCCGAGCGTGCCGCCGATCAGCGCGGCGGAGGCGAGATGCGCTTTCACGACATCGGACTCGAAACAGGCATCGAGATATTCGGACATGGGCAACGCCCAGAGGCGGAGCATGTCGTTCAGGTCTTCCGGCGCGATGGCGGCAATCCGGTCGGCAAACGAAAGACGGGCGCGCAACCCTGCAAAGAGACCTTTCGCCCGACCGCGCGCGGGGCCGGAGAGAAGCGGCGCCAGCCCGCGTGCGGCGCGCAGCATATCGCGGCGGTAGCGTGTGAAGGCATCGGCATCGCGGGATGAAAAGCGCGCGATCTCGCGGCGATGGACGGCGCCGTCGCGGTAACTCGCGTGATAGCTTCCGTCGGGAAAAGCGGATACGCCGCCTTCGGCGCGGACAAAGCGAAGCCCGTGTTCGGCGAGGCCGAGATCGGCGGCGATGCGCGGCGGCAGACCGCCGCTGCCGAGCGTATAGCGCGGCAGGCGGAAACCGGGCGCGATTTCATGCGCAGCGGAAACGCCGCCTGGTGCGGAAGCGCGGTCGAGCACCAGCACATCGAGACCGGCGCGCGCCATATAGGCGGCGGCGACGAGCCCGTTGAGCCCGGCTCCGATCACGATCGCGTCGTGACGCTCCATGCGTCCCTACTCCACACACACCCTGCCCGGCATGGGATTCCCCCAAGGCCTTACCTACCCGAAACGTGCCGAATTGACACGCTTCGCGCTGGGCAGAAACACGCGCCGCACCGGAGACGGATCGCGTGTTAACCAAGAATGTCCGGGGATTGCCTTGCTTTCGACGCGCTCCGCAGAAACACGGTAAACGCGCCGTCACCCCGGCCGGCAAGCAGGAGGTGCAAGTCTTCAGCCAGCCGCAGCGACGACAATGCTTTCAAAAGCCTCGCGGACCTGGCGCTGGCTTTCGGCAAGGTCAGCCTCAAGCGCCGCAAAATCCGGAGCATCGCCTGCCCGGGCGAGAAGCGATTTGAGTCCGGCCGGGGCCTCGGCGGGGTCGAACACGCCCTCGACGCAAACGCGGATCACCTGCGTGAGGTTCTGATTGAGGGCGATGGCGCGGACGAGCATGTCGGCCGTTTCGGGGGCCAGGATTCCGGCATCGGCGATCCGGGCAAGTGCCGTGCGCGTATGCGTGCTGCGGATACCGGGATGCGTAGCGCCGTGCGCGAGCTGGAGAAACTGGCAGATGAACTCGATGTCGACGAGACCGCCGCGTACATGTTTCAGCTCCCAGGGATTGTTGCTCACCCTCTCCTTCGCGATACGGGCGCGCATATCCGCGACGTCGGCGGCAATCTCCCTTACTTCCCGCGGCAGATCGAGCGCATGGGCGATCGCCTTTTCGACACGGGCCTTGAGCTCGCCGGGGCCGGAGATCACGCGTGCCCGCGTCAGCGCCATGCGTTCCCAGGTCCAGGCTTCGGTTTCCTGGTAGGCGACGAAGCTGTCGAAGGCGGTGGCGATGGGCCCGGCATTGCCGGAGGGACGGAGGCGCATGTCGACTTCGTAGAGCTTGCCTTCCGCCGTCGGCGCCGTCAGGGCGTTGATGAGCTGCTGGCAGATGCGCGCATAATACTGCGAGGCATAGAGCGGGCGCTCGCCGTCCGACACGGCATCGGCGACGGGCGTGTCGTAGATCATGATGAGATCGAGGTCGGAGCTCGCGCTCATTTCCTCGCTGCCGAGCTTTCCCATTGCGACGACGGCGAAACGGCCGTCCGGAATGCGGCCATGCTTGGCGGCGACGCTTTCTTCCGCAACGGGCGCAAGCGCGGCGACAAGTTCGGATGCGAGCGCGGCATAGGCGGGACCCGCCTCTTCCGCATCGGCGCTGCCGGAGAGCACCCGGACGCCGAGACGGAACCGGTATTCGCGCGCCCAGACGCGAGCGAAGTCGAGCGTGTCCTGGTAGTCCTCGGCGTGGACGAGTTCATCCCTGAGACTGCGATTGAGCTCCTCCCGGTCGGGCAGCACCTTGAAGAAATCGGGATCGACCACCGCTTCGAGAACACGCGGGTTCTGACTGAGATAGGTCGCGAGCCGGGGGGCGGTGCCGCAAATGCCCGCCAGCAGGTCCAGCAGATGCGGGTTCGAATAGAGCATCGAGAAAAGCTGGACGCCCGCCGGGAGACCGGTGAGGAACCGGTCGAAACGATCGAAAGCCGCGTCCGGATTGGCGGTGCGCGACAGCGCGCGCAACAGCGCCGGCATGAGGCTCGTCAGAAGCTCGCGCGAACGCGGCGAGCGCGTGGCGGCGAAACGGCCGGTATGCCAGCCGCGAATGGCTTCCGACATTTCCGATGCCTTGCGGAAGCCGAGCTCGCTCAATGTCTTCAGCGTGTCGGGGTCGTCCTCCGTACCGGTGAAGACGAGACTGCCCCGCTCCTCGCTCAAGGGAGGTGCGGTCTCGAACAGTTTCGCATAGTGATCGCGGACGCATTCGAGGCGTTTCGTCAGCGATTCAGCAAATGCGTCCCGGCTTTCGAATGCCATGAAACAGGCAACGCGGTCGAGATCCGCATCGGCCGTCGGCAGCGAGTGCGTCTGCTCGTCATCGATCATCTGGAGACGATGTTCGAGCGTGCGAAGAAAACGATAGGCCTCCTTCAGCTCTTCCGCCGTCCCGGGTGCGATCCATTTCTTTGCGGCGAGTTGATCCAGCATGAGACAGGTTTGCTTGCCACGCAGATCGTGGTCGCGGCCACCCGCGATCAACTGCTGGGTCTGCACGAAGAATTCGATTTCGCGAATGCCACCCCGTCCGAGCTTGATGTTGTGACCGGCCACCGCAATGACACCATGGCCGCCGACGGCGTGGATCTGGCGCTTCATGGAATGAATGTCGTCGATGGAGGCGAAGTCGAGGTTCCGGCGCCAGATGTAGGGCGTCAGCGTTTTCAGGAGACGCTCGCCCGCGGCAATATCGCCGGCGACGGGGCGTGCCTTGATGAAGGCGGCGCGCTCCCAGTTCTGGCCGCGGCTCTCATAGTAGCCTTCGGCGGCGGGAAGCGAGACAGCGACGGGCGTACCGCCGGGATCGGGGCGGAGGCGGAGGTCGGTGCGGAAGACATAGCCCTCCGCCGTCCTCTCCTGAAGCATCTTCACGAGATCCTTGGTGAGGCGCACGAAGAACTCGCCGTGATCGAGTCCATCCTTCAGGGGAAGCTCCCCCGGCTCGTAGAAGACGACGAGATCGATGTCGCTCGAATAGTTGAGTTCGCCGGAGCCGTATTTGCCCATCCCGAGGATGACGAGGCCCGATCCTTCCGGCGACATTTCCTCCGGCGCCCGCAGCACCTGCCCGCGCGTTGCGGCGTTTCGCAGAAGCCAGAAGACGGAACTTTCGACGGCGCCGTCGGCAAAGGCCGTGAGCGCCTCCGTCACCTCCTCGAGCTCCCAGGCGCCGGTGATGTCGGCCATTGCGATCAGGAGCGCGGCTTCCGACTTCGCAAGGCGAAGCGCCGACATGACATCCGCCTGCTTGTCGAGATCGCGCGCGGCATGGACCCGGGACAGGAGATCGGCAAGCGCTTCGCCCGGCGCGCGCTCGAGAAGGCGCGGCAGCCAGTCGGGGTGAAGCCGGAGAATGCGGCCAAGAAACGGGGAGTTGCCGAACAGTGAGGCCGCCAGATGGTGAACGCCCTTGTCCTCGAGGAGCGCGGCGACGGCCCGGTCTTCCAGGCGGGCGACGGCGGCTTCGAGATCTTCCATCTCGCGCGCGACGCGATCGGAGTCGTAGGGAGACGGCGCCCTGTCCGCCACATCACGCAACGCCTTCGCGTGTTCCGACCCGCTCACTCGCTTGTTTCCCTTTTTCAACAACAGATACCTACTATCGAGAGCGGTCTCGTCGCGACTCAGCAGTTTCCCCAAATGATTCCCGCAATCGCAGCCCCGGCGCAATGATACGGGCGGCGACAAAGCGGGAGCCGTCCAGCGTCAGATGCGCCTCATCCCATTGAAGGGGACGCGTGCCTTCCTCATCGGCAAAGATGCGGCATTTCCGACTCCGGCAAAGGCCCTGATAGAGGGAAATGTAATTCACATCCTCCCGGGCAAGGGCCTGCTGCATGGCGGCGTCGATCCGGGCCACCTCCCGATCTTCGTTCAGATCGAAAAACCTGTCCGAATAGTCGCCGGGCCAGATGGCCAGCGCTTCGGGAAGCATGACCTTGTAACGAGGAACGGGCCCGATGACCGTGACATCCCCCGTATGACGCAGGAGTTGCCGGACGGAAGCCCGAATAAATTCGAGATCGGACGCCTCCCAACGGCTTGCCAGAATGATGGCGTCGAATTTCCGGGCTTCGAACGCTTCACCATAGACGTGGCTGCCGATCGTCGCGCAATCCTCGCGGTCAGGACGGGTGTCGATCCCAAAGAGGACCCTGCAGCCGGGAGCGCCATATACTTCGATATCGGCGTCGGGGAAGGCGGCATGGAGGCCGGGATAAAGATGCGATGCGTGACTGTCGCCGAGGAGGGCGATGCGCATCCGTTCCTGATTGTCTCCGTCGCACGGCACCCCCTCCACGAGCACCGTTTCGCCGCTAATCACCCGACACCTGATGTGACCAAGAATGGCCATCATCTCGGATTTCCCGGTCGCCATAACGGGCTTGGGATCGAAACGAAGATGAAACCGGTCTGGCCATCCTTCGGCGGCATTGCCCCAGAAGCCGGCACCGAGAAACAGCATCGCCACCACGCTTCCGCCCGCGAAAACACGCATGTTGGCTGCTTTCGTCGAGCGGGTGCGGAAGGGGCGTTCGAAATAGCGCCAGGAGAGCCACGCAAGAACGCCGGACAGGAGCACAAGGAGAAGCCGGACCGCCATATCGCCGTCTGCGCCGGTGAGATGCCGGTAGAAAACGAAGATCGGCCAATGAAAGAGATAGAGGGAGTAGGAAATGAGGCCGATGAACACGAACAACCGGCTGCTCAATACACGCCCGACAAGCGTTGAATGCGTCTCGCCCGCGTGGATGAGCGCTGCAGTGCCCAGCACCGGCAGAAGCGCCGCCGCCCCCGGAAAGGGTGTGGTGCTGTCGAATCCGAAGACCGCGATGGCGATGAGAAGGACGCCGATCGCCGAAACAGCCTGTGCAACCCGTTGGCGCTCGATCCGAGGCACCACACCGACGGCGAGAAGACACCCCGCCATCAGCTCCCAGGCCCGCATCGGTGTGAGATAGAATGCGGCGCTCGGCGCCTCTCGAACGTAATAGACGCTCAGCGCGAACGACACGACGAAGATCGTCGCCAGCAAGCCTCTGGCCATTGCCATGCTGTGCCGGCAGGCGAACAGGAGCAAGAGCGGGATGAACACGTAGAACTGTTCTTCAACCGCGAGAGACCATGTGTGAAGAAGCGGAGCCAGTTCAGCGTCGGCACCAAAATATCCGGATTCGCGCCAGAACTGGAAATTCGAAGCGAAGATGGCCGTCGCGAACAGGCTCTCGCTGAAATCCTCGAAATAGGACGGGAGCAGGATGAATGCCGACGCGACGAGGCAAAGCGCGAGCACGAGAAACAGCGCGGGGAAAATCCGCCGGATCCGCCGCTCGTAAAATCGCGTGAGCGAAAAATTTCCGGACTGGATGTCCGCCAGCAGAATGCCGGTGATGAGATAGCCGGAAATGACGAAGAAGACGTCGACTCCGACATACCCGCCGGTAAACGGCCATATGCCCGCATGGAACAGGACAACCGGCACGACGGCCAGCGTTCGGATGCCGTCGATATCCGGCCGATACCGCATTCATTTTCCCCGAGGCAGAACCCTTCTCATCGCCCCGTCGAGTATGCAGACATTTCCTGACAATCCCACGCAATATTTGCGAGCACGGGGACGCGGAATGCGACAATGAGTGATCGCCGGGTTGCCGTCATCGTCCGGAAACAGGCAGGGAAAGCGTAACGCGAAGGCCCGGGTCATTATCCGCGAGCTCGATGACACCGCCATGAAGCCGCGCGACGGCGGCAACAAGGCTGAGGCCAAGTCCCGAGCCCGGGGTGTTGCGGCTCGCCTCAAGCCGAACGAAACGCTCGAGCACATGCTGGCGCTCTTCCTCGGGAATGCCGGGGCCATGATCGCCGACAGAGAGGATGACGCCTCGGCCCGAACGCGCGGGATCCGGCGCGGCGGCGATTTCGATGACGCGCGCCGCATTGCCGGTCTGCGGCATGCCGTGCTTGATCGCGTTGTCGAGGAGGTTCGCCACCGCCTGGGAGAGAAGTTCGCGATTGCCCCAGATGGTAAGCCCTTCCGGCACGTCGACGGCAAAGGCCAGGTCGTTTTCCTCGGCGACCGGCTCATAGAGTTCGGCCGCGTCGTGCAGCGTCGCACTGAGGTCGACCCATGTCATGGAATCGCGAAGGGATCCAGCTTCGGCGCGCGCGATCATGAGAAGTGCATTGAAGGTGCCGAGAAGACCGTCCGCCTCGGCGATGGTCTTTTCGAGTGCCAGCTTGTAATCCTCGGGCGAGGCTTCCTGCATCAAGGTGACTTCGAGCCGGTTGCGCAGGCGATTGAGCGGACTGCGAAGGTCGTGCGCGACATTGTCCGTCACCTGGCGCATGCCCGTCATCAGCGCCTCGATCTGATCGAGCATTGCGTTCAGGTTGCGGCCGAGCTGATCGAGCTCGTCGCCCGTGCCCGCTATCGGCAGGCGCTGCGAGAGATCTCCCTCCATGATGTCGCGGCTGGAACGGTTGATGTCGTCGACGCGGGCCAGCATGTTGCGGCTCATGAACAGACCGCCGGCGAGGCCGAGCGCGACGGTAAGACCGATCGCCCAGATGAGCGCGTTGGTGATGAGGTTCTCGATCTCTCGGCGTTCCTGCACATCGCGGCCGACGAGAAGATAGAACCCCTCCTGCAGGAAGAAGGCGCGGGCGCGGGCCGCCTTCACCTCCGTGCCGTCGAGCGTCTTGCGATTGTAGTTGAAGTCGAACCAGCCGTCGGGACCGGGCTCCACCTGCGGGCGGGCGTCGAGCGTACCGGCGAGAACGCGGCCCGCCGGATCGAGTACGAGATAGAGGCTCTGGCCCGGATCGCGCGAGCGCTGGATGACCGTGTGAACGAGAAGCGGCAGGCCGCCCTGGCGGTACTGGTCCGCGAGACCCGCGATCTCGACTTCCACCGCCTCGTCGGTCTGACGCGCAAGGAAGCCGGCGGTATTCCAGTAGACATAGGCCAGCAGCGTGATCGCCGAGGCGGCGAACAGGGCGAGGTAAATGACCGCGAGCCGGAAGGTCGAGGTCTTGAGGAGTTTAATCAGCGGCACGCAGCGAGTATCCCGCACCCCGCACGGTGTGCAAGAGCGGCTGCTCGAAATTCTTGTCGATCTTGGCCCGGAGCCGCGAAATATGAACGTCGATCACGTTCGTTTGCGGGTCGAAATGATATTCCCAGACATTTTCGAGCAGCATGGTGCGGGTGACGACCTGGCCCGCATGTTTCATCAGGTATTCGAGGAGCCGGAATTCGCGCGGCTGGAGGTCGATCTCCTGGCCCTCGCGGATGACCTTGCGGGCAAGGAGGTCGATTTCGAGGTTGCCGACCTGAAGCCGGGTGCGGACCTGATCGGGATTGGCGCGGCGAACCAGGACCTCGATGCGGGCCAGGAGCTCGGCGAAGGCATAGGGTTTCGTCAGATAGTCGTCGCCGCCGGCCTTCAGCCCCTTGATGCGGTCATCGACCTCGCCAAGCGCGGAGAGGAACAGAACGGGCGTGCGCACACCTTCTTCGCGCAGCGTCTCGACGACGCTGAGCCCGTCGCGCTTCGGCAGCATGCGGTCCACGATCATGACGTCGACGGTGCTGGAGAGCGCAAGCGTAAGCCCTTCCTCGCCATCCGCCGCATGATCGACGATGTGGCCGCTTTCGCGCAGACCCTTCACGACATAGGCCGCTGCTTCGAGGTCGTCTTCGATCACCAGAATGCGCATCGTTTCCCAGAACTCCCGTTTATCTTCCGGGCGGTCGGACCGCGCCGCCGATGCCGCGGGGGACTAGCATCGGCGGGCGCGACCCTGCGACCCCAATACCGGAGGAACCGGAGCCGCGTTTCCGCGAACACCCGCCCCCCACGGGTATCCGTTACGACTTTTCGAGCGTCAGCGCGACGAACCGCTGCTGCTCTTCGCTGCGCAGAAGAAGCAGCACCGAATTCTTGTCGGCCTTGCTCGCTTCCTCGACGCCCGCCACGACATCGGACGGCTTCTTCACGTCGCGGCCGGAAACCTTCACGATCACATCTCCGGGACGCACGCCTTTTTCCGCGGCATCGCTCGCGGGATCGACGCTGCGGATGACGACGCCGTCCGGTGTTTCGGCAAGCGCGAGGCCGAGGCTTTCCGTGGTGCCAGCTTCCGGCGTGCCATCGGACGGCGCAGCCGACGCCATTTCAAGATTCTCGGGGAAGGTGCCGATCTCGACATCGATCGTCTTGCGGCCTTCATCCCGCCAGACGACGATCTCGGCGTCGGTGTCCGGCTCGAGGTCGGCGACGGTGCGGCTTACCGCGCGCACGTCTTCCATTTCCTTGCCGTTGACGTTGAGGATCACGTCGCCCGTCTTGATGCCCGAATCTTCCGCCGGGCTGTCTTCGGCGACCTGCGCGACAAGCGCGCCGCGTGCCTTGTCGAGCAAAAGCGAGGCAGCAAGATCGTCATCCACCTGCTGGATGGTGACGCCGAGCCAGCCGCGCGTGACCTTGCCGTCTTCCTTGAGCTGCGCGATGACCTTCTGCGCAATGGCGGCCGGGATCGCAAAGCCGATACCGACGCTGCCGCCGGTCGGCGAGAAGATCGCCGTGTTCACACCGACGACATTGCCGTGCACATCGAAGGTCGGCCCGCCGGAATTGCCCTTGTTGATCGAGGCGTCGATCTGGATGAAATCATCGTAGGGGCCTGCGCCGATCTCACGGCCGCGCGCCGAGACAATGCCGGTGGTGACGGTGCCGCCGAGACCGAACGGATTGCCGACCGCGAGCACCCAGTCTCCGACGCGGACGCTGTCCGAATCGCCAAAGACCACGTAGGGAAGCGCTTCCTTCGATTCCACCTTCACGAGGGCGAGGTCGGTTTTCGGATCGCGGCCGATCAGCTTCGCGGACATCTCCGTTCCGTCATCGCGAACCACGGTGATGTCCTTGCCGTCGCCGACGACATGGTTGTTGGTGACGATGTAACCGTCCGCAGAGATCAGAAAGCCGGAGCCAAGTGCTGTCGCATGGCGGCGGCGCGGGGCGCCGTCCGGGCCCTGGGGCTGAAGATCGCGGAAGAATTTCTCGAAGGGGCTGCCGGGCGGGAAAGGCAGGTCGGGCATTGCCGCCGACCCCCGGGCCTCCACTTCCTCATCAACGCGAATGCTGACGACCGCCGGGTTCACCTTCTGCACCAGATCGGCAAAGCTCGGCAGCCGTTCAAGCGCGGTGGCGGCCGGTGCCGCGGACTGCGTATCGAGGGGCGCGGGCTCGGCGACCGCGGTTGCCGACCAGATGCCGGCGGCGAAGATGCCTGCCGTGGTGAGCGCCAGCGCCGAGCGACGCCATGAAAAATTCCGACCGTTCCGCATTGTTCGAACTCCCGTATCGTTATCCCGCCTCGTCAGCCTGACGGATCAAGGGTATGGCGGCATGTTCAGGTGTCAGGATCATGTCCCAACCCTTTCCAAATCATGTCCAAATTATTACGGATCAGTAAGGCGAAAAAGCGGCGCCGTCAGCGGGCGTCGTCGGAGTGTCCGCTGTCTTTCATGAGCACCGCCACGCGGGCGGCCTCTTCCCTGCTAAGCCCCTCATCAGCGGCAGGGCCGCGATGCCGGCGCAGCACGAGGATCGCGATGCCCGCCCCCGCCAGAACGAAGAAGACCGGGCCAAGCCAGAGTGCCCAGGTGGCGGGCTCGAAGGGCGGCGTCATGAGTACGAACTCGCCGTATCGGGCCACAACGTAGTCGTAGACTTCTTCGTCGCTGTCGCCGGCAGCGATCCGTTCGCGGACGACGCGGCGGAGGTCGCCGGCGAGTTCGGCATCGGAGTCGTCGATCGACTGATTCTGACAGACGAGGCAGCGAAGGTTTTTCGAGATCTCCCGCGCGCGCTCTTCCTGCGCCGGATCGGCGAGACGTTCCGATGGATCGACCAGAGCGGCGGCAGCGCCGGCAAAGGCGAAAGAAAGCAGGAGCGCAGCGAGCAGGCGACGCATCGGGCTATTCCGCCGGCGCGGGCGCGAGCCGCGCCCGGGCGCCCGTGGGCGCACCGACACGCAAGCGGCGATCCATGAGCGACATCGCGCCGCCCAGCGCCATGATGGCACCGCCGATCCATATCCACGGCGCGAGGTTGTTGTGATAGGCGCGCAGCACCCATTTGCCGTCACCCGCCCGCTCGCCGAGAACGACGTAGAGATCGGCGAAACCGTTGGTGCGGATTGCGGCTTCCGTCTTTTCCTGCCGTTCGGCAGGGAAGCGGCGTTTCTCTGGCAGGAGGGTGCCAAGCTCGCGGCCATCGCGCGCGACGCGGACGACACCGACGGTCGCCTCGTAGTTCGGACCATCGCGCAGTCCGACCTGTTCGAGGGTCAGCGTATAGCCCGCGATCTCCGCGCTTTCCCCGGGCGCAAGCGAGGTGATGAGTTCGGCGCGCCAGGCGGTTACGCCGACAATGCCCGCAACCGCGATGCCGAGGCCGCCATGGGCGAGCGCCGTGCCCCATGCCGCCCGCGGCAGGCGGCGCGCGCGGCCGAGGCTTTCGGCAAGCGGTGTCGAGAAGAGTTTGATGCGCCAGGCGATTTCCGAAGCCGCGCCCGCAACGAGCCATACGGCGAGCGCCATGCCAAAGGGTGCGAGCCAGGGACCGTCATGAGCGACCGCGAACGTCGCGAGGCAGGCGACAAGTGCGAGACCTGCCGCTGCAAGCAGACGCTCGGCGGCAGCCTTCACGTCGGCACGCTTCCAGCCGAGCAGCGGTCCGAGCGGCACGAGGCAGAGCAAAGGCACGAAGATCGGCACAAAGGTGTAGTTGAAGAAGGGGGGCCCCACCGTGATCTTCATGCCGGTCAATCCATCGAGCAGCAGCGGATAGAGCGTGCCGACGAAAACGGAGGCGACAGCGGCGGAAAGCAGCATGTTGTTCATGAGCAGCGCGGATTCGCGGCTCAGCGGCGCAAAGAGGCCGCCCGTCTTCAGCATCGGCGCGCGCCACGCATAGAGCGCGAGCGAGCCACCGACGAAGACGATGAGAATGCCAAGAATGAAGCTCCCGCGGGCGGGGTCGACAGCGAAGGCGTGGACCGAGGTGAGGACGCCGGAGCGCACGAGGAAGGTGCCGAGCAGCGAGAGCGAGAAGGCGAGGATCGCAAGGAGGATCGTCCAGCTTTTCAAGGCACCGCGCTTTTCCGCGACGATGGCGGAATGGAGAAGCGCCGTGCCCGCGATCCACGGCATCAGGGAGGCGTTCTCCACCGGGTCCCAGAACCAGAAACCGCCCCAGCCGAGCGTGTAGTAGGCCCACCACGACCCCATCGCGATGCCGATGGTGAGCGAGAGCCAGGCGGCGAGCGTCCAGGGCCGGACCCAGCGCGCCCAGCTCGCATCGACGCGGCCTTCGATCAGCGCCGCGACGGCAAACGAGAAGGTCATCGAGAAGCCGACATAGCCGGCATAAAGCCAGGGTGGGTGGAAAGCGAGCGCCCGATCCTGAAGGATCGGGTTCAGCCCCTGGCCCTCGAAGGGCGCCGGGTCGAGCCGGAGAAAGGGATTGGAGGTGAAAAGAATGAAGAGAAGGAAGGCGACGGCGATCGATGCCTGCACGGCGAGAACGCGGGCGCGTAGCGTGTCGGGCAGGTTGTTGCCGAACAGTGCGACCAGCGCACCGAAAAGCGCGAGGATCAACACCCAGAGGACCATCGAGCCCTCGTGATTGCCCCAGACACCGCTCACCTTGTAGATCAGCGGCTTGGCGGAATGGGAATTGTCGTAAACGAGCTTCACCGAGAAGTCGGAAACGACGAAGGCATAGGTGAGAGCGGCAAAGGCAAGTGCGACGAGTGCAAACTGCAACAGCGCAGCCGGTTCTGCGACCCGCATGAGCGGCGCTTCGCGGCGATGCGCGCCGATTGCGGGCACGGCCATCTGCACAAGCGAAACGCCGAGCGCGAGCACGAGTGCGAAATGACCGAGCTCCACGATCATGGATAACTGCCCTGTCCGTAGGTCTCGGAATGCGATTTATCCGCGCCCTCACCCTGCCAGTTGCCGGACTTCTTCAGTGCATCGGCAACTTCGGGCGGCATGTAATACTCATCATGCTTGGCGAGGACGTTGTCGGCCGTGAAACCGCCTGCCTCGTCAAAAGCGCCTTCCGTAATGACGCCTTGCCCTTCCCTGAACAGGTCCGGCAGGACGCCCCGATAGGTGACGGTGAAGGTTTCGACGAAGTCGGTAACGTTGAAGCGCACGGTGGCATCGCCGAGATCCTGCAGCGAGTCCTGCTCGACAAGGCCACCAAGGCGGATGCGCTCGCCCGGTTCGACGCCCCGTTCGACCACGTCGCTGGGACTGTAGAAGTAGACGATGCTGTCGCTCATCGCATAGAGGACGAGCCCCACGGCAAGACCCAATATGCCAAGGGCGACGACGATGAATGCGGCGCGGCGCTGCTTGCGCGTCATGTTTCGCTCCCGAATGAGGCCTGAGGTATAGCCCGGCCAATGCAGGCGACGAAACCGCTAAATCGTCGCGGGCTGCCTGCCCGGGCGGAACAGCCTCATATCCCGAGCATCAGCCGGGTCGCGGGGCCCGCAATGCCGTCGTCCACGAGACCGAAGTCGCGCTGGAAGGACTTGAGGGCGGTTTCGAGGCCCTCGTCGAAGATGCCGTCACGGTTGATGGCATAGCCCTCCTTCGAGAGTGCCTCTTCAAGCGCCCGGACGTCGTTTCCGGACATTTTCGGATCGGTGAGACGGAGATTGCGCGTTGCGACCTCGATGGCCGAGGCATTGACGGGCGGACGAAGGCCGAGCGTATCCGTGTCGATCCGCACGCCGCGGACCGTCATGGGAAGATCGAGCGACCAGTTACCCGATGCGGCGAGGGCCCTGAAGGCATCCATCCGGTAGACCGTCTTGCGCAGCAGGGAATTCGAGTGGCTGGCGAGCCAGTCGCGCCGCGTATCGAGATAGGCGCCGATCCACTTGCGCTCGCCGGCGGAGGAAGCGGTTCCCGCTTTCGCGGTCGTGCGGTCGCGCATCGCGGTCCATGAACCGTGCACCGCGCTGTCATAGACGACAGCGGCCGATAGCGCTTCGCCGAGCCCTGTACGCCTGGCGGAGGCCATGGCTGGCGTCCAGTAAACGCGGTCGAAGAAATCGTCCTGAGCGTCTCTCATGACGGGGTCGCCGCCCGCCTCCTTCAGGACGTTGCGAAAGGTCCAGTCGGTGTCGAGCCGAAGATCGATGTCGGCGAGCTGAGGCAGGTAAGGCTTCAGCGCCCGCGCATAGGCGGCACCCGGTGTGGCGCAATAGGCCTTGATGAGAAGATGGAGATTGCCGCTGCCGAGCGTCGTCTGCGCGCGGCCATAGGTCAGATGGCCGCTATCGCCCGTCAGTAGCGTGACGCGCGCGTAGTCGCCGCGCACGGAACCGGTCTCGAAAATATTGACGATGGCTTGCGCCGTTTCCTTCTGGAGTTCGCTCAGCATGATACCCCTGCCCGTTTTTCCGAGTCGGCGCACATCCTAACGCGGCGTACAGGAAACCGGGGATTACTTGTCCAGGGCGGCCTCGGCTTCCGACAGCCGGGCAAGCGCATCCGGATCGTCCGCGAAAGCCTGTCGTGCTGCGGCAAGCGCTGTTGCCGCCTTCTCCTCGTCCTGCAATACGCCATAGGACCGGATGAGACGGAGCCAGCCGTCGAGATCGTCCGGGTTGTCCGCCAGACGGGCGGCAAGGCCTTCCACCATGCCGCGGATCATCGGCTCGTCTTCCGCGGAGATGACCGGCCGCCCCTCGACGGCGGCAATGCGCGCGCGAAGTGCCGGCGCCCAGGGAGCGTTCTCCGGGGCGCGGGCAAGAAGCGCTTTCCAGCGGGCCAGGGCAACCTCGCGCTCACCGGCTTCGAGTTCCGCGGCACCGAGATAAAACTGGGCGCGCGGCTCATCCGGATCGAGTTCGACAGCACGCTCGAAATCCTCTTTCGCCGCGGACCCAACGACACCGTCATTGCCGAGAACAAGCGCTTCGCCCCGCGCGGCAAGACGGTCCGCGGTGACGCCGCCCGCCATCATCGCCCGAGTCCAGGCATGCGCCGCATCGTCCGTGCGGCCCAGCATCAGATAGGCCGGTGCAATCGTCTCCCACCCCTGCACATCGCCGGGCCGTTCCTTCAGGCGCCGCTCCACGCGCGCGACGAGTCCCTCGACGGGCAGTTTTTCGGCGGGCACTTCCATGCGTTCGGCTATCGGCTGCCCGCTCATGCCGGGCGTTCCTTCGGCGAGATAAACGGCGAGCGCGAAAACGGGGAGGCCGAGCGCAAGCGCGAGCGCCGTGCCCTTGCGCCAGCGCGGATTGGCGGCGCCGTCCGCGCGGCGGGCGGCCGCTCTTGCTTCATCTGCGGCAATGAGGCGACGCGAAACTTCGACACGTGCGGCTTCTGCTTCCGCCTCGGCGATGGTGCCGCGCTCGAGATCGCGGGAGATTTCGGCAAGCTGATCGCGATAAATGGCAACCTCGCTTTCGCCCTCATCCGCCGGCGAACCGGCGGCGTCCGCACGCAGCGGACGCAGCAGCAGCCACAGCGCAACGCCGGTCAGCGCCGCAAAGGCGAGAAAGATCACAATATCGTTTGCCGAAAGCAGCACGGATTCCGCCTCTACGGGTGGCCGGTAAACGCGCCCTGTATAGAGGTTTCACGGCGGGGCGGAAAGCGGCGGAGGGACGCAGCCTCGGACGGTTTCTCTCCCGTTTGACGGAATCGGGCAGACAGCTAGGCTGCGCACCGGACAAAAGAAGGAGATACCGCGTGCTGCGCTATGCCAAGACCGGAGTACTCGGGATTCTCGGGCTCGCCCTGACGGTTCTTGCCGTCATTCTCGTCCGGGGCGCCATCGAAGCGCCATCGCCCACCGACCCGGCGCCGTTGATCGCGAAAGCGGACAGCTATGACGCAACCATCGAACGTGACGAGTGGGGCGTGCCCCACGTCTTCGGCAAGCGCGATGCGGATGTCTCCTTCGGCATCGGCTATGCGCATTCGGAAGACGATTTCGCGACCATACAGGACGTGCTGATCGCGACGCGCGGCAAGCTTGCTTCCGTGAAGGGCGAGCGCGCGGCGGTGAGCGACTATCTCGTCAACCTCATGGGCATCTGGGAAACGATCGATGCGCGCTACGAAAGCGACCTTTCGCCCGAGGTGCGCGAGGTGATCGAGGCCTATGCGGACGGCGTGAACTATTACGCCGCGCTTCATCCCGAAGGCGTCATCGATGGATTCCTGCCTGTCACGGGAGAGGATGTTGCGGCCGGTTTCATGTTCAAGGCGCCCTTCTTCTACGGCCTCGACAAGACGCTGATGGCGGTATTCGAAGGACGGATCGGCAAGGAAGAAGGCCTGTCGAAACAGGGTGTCGATGCCTTCCTGCCTGCAAAGGACCCTCTTCCCATTGGGTCGAACGGCGTTGCCGTGAGCCCGGCGCGCTCTGCCGACGGCGCGACGCGGCTTCTCGTCAATTCGCACCAACCATTCACCGGACCCGTCGCCTGGTACGAAGCGGTACTCGAGAGTGAAGAGGGCTGGCATGTCGCGGGCGGGTTTTTTCCGGGCTCCCCCTTCATGCTGCATGGACACAATGCCAATCTCGGCTGGGCAAACACGGTGAACGAGCCCGATCTCGTCGACATCTATCGCCTCGAGGTCAATCCGGACAACGAAGATCAGTACCTTCTGGACGGCAATTGGCGCGACTTCGAGAAGAGCACGGCGGAAATTCGCGTCGACCTCTGGGGGCCGTTCTGGTGGACGGTGGAGCGCGAGGTGTTGCGCTCCGACCATGGACCAGTGCTCGAAACGCCGAATGGCTTTTTCGCGGTGCGCTATGCGGGGATCGGCGAGATCAGGCAGGTCGAACAGTACTACGCGCTGGACAAGGCAACCGGGTTCGGCGAATGGATTGAAGCAATGAAATTGCAGGCGCTGCCGAGCATCAACTACATCTACGCCGACAGGCAGGGCAACATCGCCTATGTCTACAACGCGCAGTTTCCCGACAGGAAGGAAGGGCCGGACTGGTCGGGTGTTCTGCCCGGCGATGACTCCTCGCTCATCTGGCAAGGCTACGTGCCGTTCGAGGCGATGCCGAAACTCGTCAATCCGAACTCCGGCTATGTCTATAACGCGAACAACACGCCGTTCCGCGCGACCGCCGCAAACGACAACCTCGATCCCGCGGACTTCCCCGAACGGCTCGGCATCCAGAGCGACATGACGAACCGGGCGATGCGGCTTGAGGAAACCTACGGCGCCGACAATTCGATCACGGCGGGCGAGTTCCGCGACTACAAATACGATCTGCGCTACAGCCAGAATTCGGCGATGATGGAGATCGTGAACGGCATTCTCGCCATCGATGCGGGCGACGACGCCGAGCTGCGAAAGGCGCAGGAACTGCTGCACGACTGGGACAGGCGGACGGATGTCGCCAGCCGCCGCGCCGCGCTCGCCGTGCTGACGGCCGAGCCGGTGATCGTCGCAGGCATACGCGGCGAGACACCGCCGGACCCGGCGGACAAACTCCGCGAAGCGATGTCGCGTCTCAAGACGCATTTCGGCCGGCTCGATCCCGAATGGGGAGAGGTCAATCGCTTCCGGCGCGGACCGGTGGACCTGCCGGTCGACGGCGGCCCGGACATCCTGCGCGCGATCTATGGATCACGGGAGGAAGACGGCACGCTCACAGCGCGCGCCGGCGATACGCTCATCATGTTCGTGGAATGGGACCGGGCGGGGAAGCTCAGCTCGGAAAGTGTGCATCCTTTCGGCTCCGCGACGCAGGATGCATCGTCGCCGCACTATGCCGATCAGTCGCCCCTCTTTGTCGGCATGAGAACGAAGCCCGTCCGTTTCACGCGGGAGGAACTGGAAGGTCACGTCGAGGAAAGCTATCGCCCCGGCAACCGCGGCGACTGAAGCTCAGAGGCTCGCCGTTTCCTTCGACGCCAGATCCTTGCCGACAACACGCGATAGCGGCAGGTCGACGTGAACGACGGTGCCCTCGCCCAGCGTGCTCTCGATAGAGAGAGCACCGTCGTGCAGGTCCGTCAGGTGCTTGGCCAATGGCAGGCCGAGGCCCGTTCCTTCATGCGCTCGGGACAGCGATCCGTCGAGCTGGGTGAAAGGCGTGAGCGCTCGCGGGACATCTTCGGCTGCGATACCGGCCCCCTGGTCGGCAACCGAGATCCGCAGATGTTCGGATGTCACCTGCGCGTCGATACGAACCAGGCTGCGATCCGGACTGAATTTCACGGCGTTCGACACGAGATTGATGAGCACCTGCTTCAGTGCGCGCTCGTCCGCCACAAGGACGATGGCCGGCGAAGGCAGGTTGCACTCTATCTCGATATTCGCCTGCTGCGCGCGGTGACGCACGATCCGCGTTGCCGCTTCGACGATGTGATCGAGCTCTGTTTCATCTTCGTGAAGCTTGAAGTGACCCGCCTCGATCTTCGAGAGATCGAGAATATCGTTGATGAGGCTCAGAAGATGAACGCCGCTGTCGTGAATGTCTTCGGCATATTCCCGATAGCGCGGATTTCCGACCGGACCGAAGAGTTCGCGCTCCAGCGCCTCGGAAAATCCGATGATCGCATTGAGCGGTGTCCGAAGTTCATGGCTCATGTTGGCGAGAAACTCGGACTTCGACCGGCTTGCGGCGGTCGCCTGGTCGCGCGCGTCGCGCAGCGCTTCCGCTTCCTTGCGGCGCGCGGTGACGTCCTGGATGCCGATCAAAAGCGCCCGCCGTCCCTGGAAGTGAACCGTCGCGGCCGACACCAGCGCGTGAATGACAGCGTCGTCCTTGCGCTTCATGCGAAACTCGACCGGTGCCCCTGCCCTCCCGCTGACGAGAAGCGTTTCGATCCGCGCAGGCAGGTCCTCTTCATCGAAGAACGCCCGAACATCGATGTTCTGCGCTTCGTCCTCGTTCATGCCGAACAGCTTGAGCGCGGCCATGTTCGCCTGCATCAGACCGAACCCCGCCGGGTCCACGAGCGCGATAGGCAGCGGCGCGGCGTAGAAGATGCTCTGGAAGCTTTCTTCCGTATTGCGCACCGTCGCTTCAGCCTCCTGCCGGCTCTCGACTTCGCGCTTCAACTGATCGTAAAGCTCCTGTTGGCGCATGAGCGTCAGAAACCCGTCACGCCGAAGGCGGTTTGCGGCGCGCACCATTTCCACGCCGATGGCGTTCACCACCGCGAAGAGCACGCAGATTTCCAGAAGCGTGAGCGTGTCGATTTCCGCAAGTGCAGGTGAAACGATGACGAAGCCGAGGCAGAGGACGGAAGAGATAACGAGATTCGGCGCAAGCCGCGTCGGCACACCGATATAGAAGGCAAACAGAATGACAACGATGCTCAGCAGGGCGGCGGCGAAATTCACTTCGCCGAGCATCAATGACAGCGGCGCGATGAAGGAAACAAGCACCTGGGTGACAATGGCGCAGAACATGAAACCGCGCCGGTCATCGGGTGTGCGAAAGACCTTCAGAGCGAGAAGCGTCGCGCCCAAAGCCGTGAAACGCCCAACGGTCAAGGCAACAAACGGCCAGCTCAGGCCCAGCGTCAGGAAATCGAAAATCGCCCAGCTGACGAAAACATGGATGGCGATGAGAACAGCACCGAGCCGCGCATGGATCTCGGTCCAGCTCGCGCGCAAGTAGGTGTCCTCGAGCTGCGGGTCTGCAAACTCGCCGGTCCACCGATAGGCATCTTTTTCATCGGTCATGCGTCCTGCCTGCGGCAGCAATTCTCCGACCGCGTCTTCCGACCCCCTCACCCGTCCTCCGAACTGCGACGTGTCGCACGTGTCCCGTTCCCCAAGCGCGCACAGCCTATGGGCCAAAGCCTAAATAAAATGCAAAATTCGCTTCGCGACTCTTTGATCGCAAGCGACGCGACGCTTATGGTCTTGCCACCTGTCCGGCGTACCAGAATGAGACAGTGAGAATCGGAGAAGGAACGAGATGGCTGAACAAGGCGGCGCGGCGAAAGGCATTCTGGCAGGTGTGAGGGTTCTCGATTTCGGCCGCTACATCGCCGGCCCCTATTGCGCGGCATTGCTGGGAGACATGGGCGCGGAAGTCATACGGATCGAGCGCCGCGAAGGATCGGAAGACCGTTTCGTGCAGCCGATCGTTCCCGAGGCCGGACCGGGCGAGGGTGGCGAGGGCGCAATGTTCCTGCAGATGAACCGGAACAAGCGCGGCCTGACGCTCGATCCCATGACGGAAACGGGCCGCAAGATCGTCCGCCGCCTCGTCGCGACCGCCGACGTCGTCGTCGCCAACCTGCCACCGGCGACGCTCAAGGCCATGGGTCTCGACTATAAGAGCCTCGCAGCGTCGAAGCCCGACATCATTCTCACCACGGTCTCGGCCTTCGGCCATGGCGGCCCCTACAGCGAACGCACGGGCTTCGACGGGGTGGCGCAGTCGATGGTCGGCGCGGCCTATCTCACCGGCCATCCGGAAGAACCCGTAAAGAGCTATGCACCCTGGGTCGATTTCGGCACAGCCTCACTCTCGGCCTTCGGCACCATGGCGGCGTTGATGGAGCGCGCTCAGTCGGGCAAGGGCCAGGTGGTGGAAGGTTCGCTTCTTTCGACGGCACTTGCCTATTTCAACTTTCACCTGATCGAGCAGCAACTCCGTCAGACAAACCGTGTCGCCATCGGGAACCGCTCGCCCTACGCGGGGCCCGCCGACATCGTGCGGACGAAGGACGGCTGGATCCTCGTGCAGGTGATCGGCATGCCGATCTTCAAGCGCTGGGCACGGCTGATGGGCGAGGAGGAGCAATGGTTGAACGATCCCCGCTTCAAGGACGACCTTTCACGTGGCGATCACGGCGAACTCCTTTCGGAGCGGACGCAGCGCTGGGCGGAGGAACGGACGACAGACGAGGCCCTTGCAGAACTCGAAAAGGCGCGCATTCCAGCCGGCCCCGTCTACTCGCCGCAACAGGCGCTCGACGATCGGCACATAAGGGAAATGGGCTATCTGAAGCCGCTCGATTTCCCGGGCCTGCCGGGTCCGGCGCCCGTCATGGAGACGCCGCTCCGTCTGTCGCGAACGCCTGCCTCGGTGCGCGGACGCGCACCGGTGCTCGGCGAACATACTGAGGTCATCCTCGGCGAACTCGGCTACTCGGCGGAAGAGATCGCTTCATTCCGCACCGAGGGAGTGATCTGACGCATGCCCGTCTCGCTCGCCGATTTCCCGCGCTTTCCCCTCGCCCATCTACCGACGCCGCTCGCCGAGATGCGGCGGCTTCGGGATGCGCTCGCCGGAGAGATGAAGACGACACCGCCGCGCCTCTTCATCAAGCGTGACGATTGCACGGGGCTCGCGGGCGGCGGCAACAAGACGCGCAAGCTCGAATATCTGCTGGGTGAGGCGCTTGCTTCTGGCTGCGACACGGTGGTGACGACCGGCGCCGTGCAGTCGAACCATGCGCGCCAGACAGCGGCGGCGGCGGCCGCTGCAGGATTGCGCTGCATCCTTGTCCTTTTCGATACCGTGCCCTATCGCGGCGGCAATTATCGCTCGTCAGGCAATCTGCTGCTCGATCGCGTGCTCGGCGCGGAAGTTCGCATCGAGCCGGCTGATGCAGACGCGGCCGGCGTCTTCGGCAAGCTCATGGGAGAGATCGAGGCGGGAGGCGGAAAGCCCTATTTCGTGCCCGTGGGCGGATCGAGTGCAACCGGTTCGCTCGGCTATGCCCACGCCTATCTCGAACTCGCCGACCAGCTGGAGGACGCCGGACTGTCCAATGCCGTTCTTGTGCATGCATCGTCGAGCGGCGGCACGCAGGCCGGTCTCGTCGCCGGTGCGCAACTGCGCGGCAGCGGGCCGGACGTTGCGGGTATCAATGTCTACCGGTCGGACAATGACGAGATGGCAAAGAGCATCCATGCGCTCGCCTGCAAGACGGCGGCGGTACTCGACGCCCCTGCCCCCGCGCCGGACGCGGTGGTGCTCGACGGCGGCTATCTCGGTGAGCGCTACGGGATGCCAACGGAACCCATGCGCAAGGCCGTCGGGCTCGTCGCCCGAACGGAGGGTGTGCTTCTGGACCCCGTCTATACCGGCAAGGGAATGGCGGGCTTCATCGCGCAGGTGATCGCGGGACTGCACGCGGACAGGCAGGCCGCCGTGTTCCTGCATACAGGCGGCATGCCCGGTCTGTTTGCCTATGAGGAGGAATTTACGGCGAGGAAGGAATCTCAGTCGCGCACGGCAACCTGACCGCGCCGGCGAAGCACGTCGGCCTGTTTCTCCTCGCCGAGCGCTTCGTGGAAGCCCGCGGCAATTTCAAGAAAGGCTTCCGCATTCGCGCGGCTGGAGCCTTTGGCTCTGCGCAACTCTTCCAGCAGACGGTCTTCATAGGAAGACAGATAGGACTCAATCTGCTGCCTGATACTGCGGCAATGGCTTTGCGCGCCCAGCGGTTCGCAGATCGGGCCGATGCCCTCGGTGAAACGAAGGCACGCGGTCATGCGGGCAGTGCGGGCCCGATCCGGACCCTTCGCGAGGTCCGGCTTCATCGGACCGCCACGGCCGTACTGACCGATCTGGTGGAACGGCAGCGAGCGCACGAGTTCGGTTTCGAAGCGCGACATTTCCTGCGAAATTGCCGCGGATACGCGCCCGCGAGCCGCAAGCAGACGCTGCCCCCATTCGCCATTGCGGCGCAGATCGATTTCCGCCGTAAACCCCCTGGACAACTGAGCGAAGCGGCGGATATCCGTCAGCAATCGATCCAGATCGATGTGACCCGGCCTCGACATTTCGGACCGGCGGGCGATTTCCTCGATCTCTGCCAGGAGCACTTCACCGAACACGGCAAGCTCGCAACGGCTGATGACCACGTCGTTGCGCTGATGCGCAACCTTGCGGACAAACCGGAGTATCTGCGAGGGCTCTTCGAGGCGGTTCATCACGGCGAAAGGAACATAGAGGGCTTCTGCGGGAGAGGCCTCCGCGACCTCCTCGTAGATCGCCTTGACGATAGCGACCGTTTCCTCGTCGAAATTCGCTATCGACCGCGGTAGTTCCGCCTGCAATTTCAGCATGGCTGGGGCGATCGACAGAACAATCGCGATTTCGCGGGCGTCGTCGAAACCATTCTCGCCGCCGAGCCGCTTTTCGGCCTGTCTGCGCAATTCGCCGTCGGCGCGCGCTTCGGCGACGGCTGCGACGATGGCGGAAGCGGCAGACGCATGCATGACGGACACCGCCGCATCCAGCGCAGCCTTGTCGCCACTCAACGTGTGGTCGACGATACGCCGCGTCATGTCCGGCAGGGCGTCGGGCAGCAACTCGTCCTTGAGCCAGCCCCACACGCTCATCACGGAGCTGCGTGAAATGACGCCCTGGCGGCGATGGCCGGGTTCCTCGTCGACCAGCAAATCCTCGAATGGGCGGCAGAACTGACGCAATGCGTCGGGCGTACCAGGCCTGTCTTTACCCGCGAATGACGCCAGCAACGGCCGCAAACCCGACAGGATCATTTCGTAGGGAATACCAGACGCGCCGCGCAACTTTTCCCGCTCCAGCCCGGAGGCGAGCTTGAGCACCGCCGGCGGCGGCAATTGCGCCAGATAGCTGGCGAGCTTCTGTCTGATCGAGGCTTGCGGTTCGGTCGTCATTGGCTTCTTCGGCATACCGGGCTCGGTGGTGAGACGCGTTCGCGGCAAGACGCCACCCGTCCGAATTCCCCCTCTGGTGGCAATCCAGTCAGCAGGCTAGTCAGGCATGCTTAAAATTTGGTTCCACCAACGCAAAATCACAGGGTTTGCCTGTAAACCTGACGTTAAAAAGTGCGGCTCCAGCCCTCGATTTTCGATAGTCCGGGAGAAAATTCGGTGGTAGCGTTTTTGACTGAATGCCATCGTCACGCTGGCATTCTTCCTTTATTCCTACACGAGGCATTCAAGGCACTATGGCTAGCGGAGTCGTGAAGTGGTTCAACGCCACTAAGGGTTATGGTTTCATTGCGCCGGCGGATGGCGGCAAGGACGTTTTCGTCCATATCTCAGCCGTTGAGCGCGCCGGCCAGAAATCCCTGCAAGAAGGTCAGCAGATCCAGTACGAACTGGTCGAAGGGCGCAACGGGCGCTTCTCCGCCGAAGAACTGGTTCTCGGCTAACACCTACACCAAACGGAACGAACGCCGCCGCGTTCGAGAAGATCAAGGCCCTCCTCTTCGGTGGAGGGCCTTTTTATGTGGAAACCCCGCTCCCGGCCCGCAACACGCCGCCACTGGCCGAAGCACGCCGCGGCGTCTAGCATGACGTCCATGTTCGGTTCCACTACCTTACTCGACCGTGCCCACGCCATTGTCTGGGACAGGCCTCTCGCCGAGTTGCCGTTCTGGCAGCGCTCGCTGTTTCTGGCCGCCCGCATCGGCTGGTCGGTCGTGCGCGACCTGCTCGGGGGTGCACTCAGCCTCCGGGCCATGAGCCTCGTCTACACGACGCTCCTCTCCATCGTTCCCGCCCTCGCCATCGCCTTCGCCGTCTTCCGCGCCTTCGGCTTCGACAGCTGGATCGAGGCACTGCTCGCCGATTTCCTCGCACCGCTCGGCGACCAGGGCGTGGAAATCACCCGGCAGATGATGGAATTCGTACAACGCGTGAACGTCAACGTGCTCGGTACGATCGGTTTCGCCTTCCTGCTCTACACGGTGATTTCCCTCATCAACAAGGTCGAGGCTGCCTTCAACTCGATCTGGCGGGTCGAGGCAAACCGTTCCTTTGCGCGACAGTTCACCGAGATCGTCAGCATGAGCGTGCTCGGTCCCATTCTCGTGCTGACCGTGTTCGGCATCATGGCGGGCGCGGTCTCGAACTCCTTCATCGGTTCGCTCGCCGAGTACGAAGCCGTCCGCTACATCATCGAACAGTCGAGTCGCCTCCTGCCTTACGCGATCCTGATCGCGGCGTTCGGCTTCATCTATGTGATGATCCCGAACACGCGGGTGCATCTCGGATCGGCCGCGGTCGGCGCGACGGTCGCCGGCATCGCCTGGGGTGCCGCGGGCTGGACCTTCGCCACCTTCGTCGTCAAGTCGGCGCAGTACGTCGCGATCTATTCCGCCTTCGCGACGCTCGTCTTCTTCATGATCTGGCTCTACGCCGCCTGGCTCATCCTGCTCGGCGGCTGCTCCATCGCCTTCTATTACCAGAACAGGGCCTATCTCTCGCCCCATGCGGGCGTAAGCCTGCTGACGCTGCGCCAACTCGACCGCATGTCGGTGCAGGCCTTGCTCCTCGTCCATGAAGCCTTCGAGCGCGGACAGACGCCCTGGACGGAAGAAGCACTCGCCAGACGGCTGCATGTACCGATGGAGGCGATGGGGGAGATTGCCTCGGCGCTTTGCGAGGGCGGGCTCCTCACCTTCGCCACGGGCACGCCGAGCCGCTTTGTGCCCGGCCGCCCCGCCGACAAGACCGCTCTCAGGGATATTTTCTCGGCGGTGCGCGCTCGCCGCTACAACCGGAGCGTGGCGGACGACACGCTTGCCCACGAACCGCGCGTGGAGGCCTTCTTCGAGAGGCTGGACGAGCAGGAAGCAAACCTCGCAGAACCGGTCACCATCTCTTCCCTGATGGCCGCAAGCGAGGCGGAGCCAGACGCGAGCCTGCCTGCTTCTGCTGCGAATTAACGCCTTGATTCGTGCCCCGGCGCACAGGAGCAGATCGTTTCAGGCTCCCGGTGCTTCGTTTGCGGCACCGGTTCCCCGATCACGGGAATTCGAAAAGGGCGCAATACAAAGGAAACCGCGCACAGGATGCGGTATGTACCGATCCTTCACATACATTTCCTTGACGTGAGCGCGCTGCGGATTCACGCTGAAGATCCTTGGTTCAACAATTGAAAGGAGGTGATCCGATGTCTAACGGTTTGCTGACACCGTTTGCCATCGCCAAAGTTTCGATCTCGATAGAGGGTCGTATGGCGAGGCTGAAAGGACCGGACACTTCTGGGGGTCTTTCTGCCTGAGCCTTTATCCTTCATCGCCGCACCGGCTGACGGCGCGGCGACTCTTCGAGCGGAATAGATTGGTGCAAACGGGGCGGTCCCGCAGATAAAATCAATGGAGACCGCGTCGCTGCCGTTCCGAACTGGCCGCCGCCTTCCAAAAGGAAAGCGGCGGCCTTTTCACGTCTTCGAACGGTCTCTCTGAAAAAGTGGCCTCACCCAGGCGCTGGTCGGGGGACGGAGTTCACCAGGGGTGAGGCCGAACGGCCTCTCGGCCGTCCATCCTTGTCTCGTGAGCGGTCAGCTCACGATCTGCCAGCTTCCATCGGGCTGACGGCAGGCAGTGCCGTAGGCGCTTTCGGGGCGCCCGCCGATATAGACGGTCTGGCTGTATTCGCGGCAGTAGGCGCCGCCCGACTGATAGGAGCGGCCGGGCTCGACATAGCCGTAATTGCCGCTTTGCGGGTTGCTCCAGCGCTGCGGCTGGCCGGTCTGGAAGGCGCCATAGGACGCGTTCTGCACATAGGCCTGATCGGCGCGGTCGAGGCTGCGGCCGATATTGTTGCCGACCAGCGCGCCGATCAGCACGCCTGCGCCCGTCGCCCAGAGGCGGCCGGAGCCGCCGCCGATCTGCGAACCGGCGAGACCACCCGCAACGGCGCCGGCAACGGTGCCGATGCCCTGCTTCGGGCCGCCGCTGTAACCGTACGGGTTGCCGGTCTGGCAGCCCGCAAGGGCAATGGCGAGAGCGCCGACAAGGAGAGTGCTTTTGATCTTCATGACACGTACCCCAATTCCTGATTGGTTGATCCGATGGTCACGAAGATAGAAGACGCCCGTTGAGCGAGGGCTGAATGCGCCATTCATGTGGCGTTCAGCTTGGCGGGCCGGATGGGCCGGTTTTCAGGAGAGGGGGGCGGTAGCGGGCAGGTAGAGCTCCGCGCGGAGCCCGCCCATGGCGGACGTTTCGAGTTTCAGTTCGCCGCCATAGAGGTTGGCGACCTCGGTGACGATGGACAGCCCGAGCCCCGATCCGGGCTTCGTTTCGTCGAGCCGGGCGCCCCGCTGCAGCACCGTCTTGCGGGCGGATTCCGGCAGCCCCGGCCCATCGTCCTCGACCGCGACAAGCAGGAAAGCACGGTTCTTCCGTTCGATCCCTTCCGCCGTCACCGTCAGGCGCACCCGTTCCTCCGCCCACTTGCAGGCATTGTCGAGGAGGTTGCCGACGACCTCTTCAAGATCCTGCGCCTCGCCACGAAAGCCCGCATCGGGCGGACATGACACTTCGATGGAGATCCCGCGCTCGGCATGGATGCGCTCCAGCGCTCTTGCAATGCGGCCGACGACCGGTTCAACCGGCGTATGCGCACCGAGCACGTTTGCCGATGCCGCCATGCGCGCACGGGCGAGATGGCGGTCGATCTGCTCGCGCATCTGCATCGTCATGCGGCTCACGGTTTCGCCGAACGGGTCCTTGTGGGAGCGCGCTTCGTTGGTCAATACGCTGAGCGGCGTCTTCAGCGCATGGGCGAGGTTGCCGACATGCGTGCGCGCACGTTCCAGCACCTCGCGGTTGCCTTCGAGGAGGCCGTTGAGCTCTTCGGCAAGCGGTTCGATTTCGAGCGGGAAATCGCCTTCCAGTTTCGTCGCTCGCCCCGTGCGTATCTGCGAGAGCGAGCGGCGCACGCGGTCGAGCGGACGCAGGCCGAAACGCACCTGGATCAGCAGTGCGACGAGAAGCCCCGCCCCCATCGCCGCCATGGCGGCGAAGAGCCAGGTATTGAAGCTCTGAATTTCGACATTCATTTCGGAGCGTTCGCCAGCCACGGCAAAGGAAACGGGAACGTCATAACCCGGCAGCGTTACCCGCCGCTCGACCACGCGGAGAGGCTGGTTCTCGGGCCCGATCGTATCGAAAATCTTGAGGCCGATGTCGTTGCGCTCCGTCTTCTCGGCGGGAGAGAGATCGAGCGACTGGTCGAACAGTGAGCGCGAGCGCAGCGCGGGCCGCGGCGCCACCGGCCATATCTGCCAGTACCAGCCGGAATAGGCGAGATCGAAGCGTGTTTCGGAGAGACCGCCCTCGCGGACGATTTCGCCCTCCGCGTTCACTTCGGTGGTAGCGATCAGGCTGTGCAGGAGCACGTTGAGACGGCTGTCGAAGCTGCGCTCGACCGAATTGCGGAAGATCGCCGAGAGGATAAGACCACCCGCGACGAGCGCGATGGCGCTCCAGAGCGCCGCGCCCGCGACAAGCCGGAAGGCGAGGCTGTCAGACCGCATCTTCCGCCGCCGCCAGCCGGTAGCCGAGGCCGCGCACGGTCTCGATCACATCCTTGCCGAGCTTGCGGCGCAGACGCCCCACGAAGACCTCGATCGTGTTCGAGTCGCGATCGAAATCCTGGTCGTAGAGATGTTCGACGAGTTCGGTGCGCGAGATGACGCGGCCCTGATGGTGCATCATGTAGGCGAGAAGCCGGTATTCGAGGGAGGTGAGCTTGATCGCGCGGCCGTTCACGGTGACGCGCGAGCTGCGCGTGTCGACACGCACCGGGCCGCATTCGAGCTCGCTCGAGGCGTGACCCGTGGCGCGGCGGAGAAGCGCGCGAAGCCGGGCCAGCACTTCTTCCATGTAGAAGGGTTTTGCCACGTAGTCGTCCGCGCCCGCGTCGAAGCCCGCTACCTTGTCGCTCCAGCGGTCGCGCGCGGTGAGGATCAGCACGGGCATGATGCGCCCGTCGCGACGCCATTTCTCGAGCACCGTCACGCCATCCATTTCGGGTAGACCGAGATCCAGGATCACCGCGTCATAAGGCTCCGTGTCGCCGAGGAAATGCCCCTCCTCGCCGTCCTTGGCGCTATCCACGACATAGCCCGCCTCTTCGAGGGCGCCGACGAGCTGGCGATTGAGATCGGGGTCGTCTTCGACAACGAGGAGCCGCATCGCTCTCTTCTCCGTTTCTGGCTCTATCTCGCGCCAAGCACGCGGCCGGATGCCGCATCCACGGTCACGACGACGACCCTGTTCTGGGGCGTCATGATCTTCACATAGTAGGCGTTGCCGCCAAAACTCATGTCGAGGAACCGGCCGGGATAACGGGAGAGCGCCGCGCTTTTCGCCTGTCCCGGCGAAATCGCCTGGCCCGAGCGCACCGCATCGCGCGCGTTGTCCTGCTCGGAACGGTAGCCCCACTGGGCCTCCACAAGAAGATCGTTCGCGCGCGCCGGCACCATTCCTCCGAAGAGGAACGCCGCGGCGATCGTCAGGGCGATCCATGTGGATTTCTGCGTCATGGCACCGTTCCTAAGCCAGCACCGCTGAACCCGGGATGAACGAATAGTGCGGGTATCCGACAGGAATCGCCAGCCGCCGTCAAAAGCCGCTGAGAGTCGCAAATTCCTCCAGCGGCGCGCGATCGGTGCGCAAATGGTTAATCGGCGCGGTTTCGTCCATGTAGCCAAGCCCCAGCCCGCAGAACAGCATAAGCTCTTCCGGCATGTCGAGAAACTCCGAGACGGTCTTGTGCCAGATCGCCCAGGCCTCCTGCGGCGCGGTGTGCAGCCCGTGTTCGCGCGCCACCAGCATCAGCGACTGGATGAACATGCCGAGATCCGACCACTGGCCGAGGCCCATCTGGCGGTCGATGGCAAAGAACATGGCGACAGGTGCATCGAAGAAGGTGAAATTGCGCATGAACTGTTTCATGCGGCCTTCCTTGTCCTCGCGGGGCACGCCGATGGTCGCGTACATGTCCTCGCCGCACTTGAAGCGCCGCGCCTTGTAGGGCTCCGTCAGGCCCTTCGGATAGATGTCGTATTCGGTATCGCCGTCGCCGAAGGGATTGGTCTTCTGTTTCTCGGCGATGATGGCGAGGAATTCCTTCAATCGTTCGCCGGTGATGACGTAGGCATGCCAGGGCTGGAGGTTGCCACCCGACGGCGCGTATTTCGCTTCCTCGAGAATCTGCCTCACCGTCGCTTCGGGCACCTCCCTGTCGAGAAAGGCGCGGCAGGTGATGCGGGTCTTGAGCGCTTCGGAGACTTTCATGCGTTCTTCCTTTATGCGGATGACGAATTCTATCGCGCGGTAACGTGCGGCCAGAGCGCATCGGCGCCGGCGGCAATCGTTTCGTGGCCGAGCGTCTCCGCCCAGTCGCGTCCGGCGCCGAACTCCGCGCGCCACGACCAGAGGCGGCGCGTCGCAAAATGGAGCCCGTGCTCATAGGTGAAGCCGATCGCGCCGTGAACCTGGTGCGCGATCGAGGTCGCGATGCTCGACGCATCGTCCACCCGGATTTTTGCCGCCGCGATCTCGAAGGCAGCGCCCGCCCCGCGCTTGTCAACCTGCGCACAGGCGTGGTCCGTGATGACGCCACAGGCGGCAGCCTGTGTCGACAGCACCGCAAGCTGCTGCTGAATCGCCTGGAACTTGCCGATGGGCTTGCCGAATTGCGTGCGCTCGTTCGCGTAGGCCACCGACTGCGTCGAGAGATAGCCGAGCGCGCCGGCCATCTGGCAGGCGCGGATCAGCGCGCCGTAGAGCTTCATTGCATTGCCGGGCAGCGAGGCCTTCTTTGCTGTCGCAGGCGCCGCCTTCAGCGTCACGCAGTCGCGCGGTTCGCGCGCGACGTTGATACCGGGATCGATTTTCGCAGCCTCGAGCGCAACCAGAACCACCTCGCCTTTCACGATGGCGACGCCATGCGCGGCGTCCCGCCCGTATGGTGCGCGCGCCGCCTCGCCCGAGAGCTTGCCACCCTCCAGCGTGAAGTCGCCGTCGAGAAGCGTGGTGATGCCGTCCGGCACCTCTATCCCCGCCTGCACGAGAAGCCAGTTCGCGAGAAGCGCCTCCGCCAGAGGCAGCGGCGCAACATGTTCGCCTGCCGCCTTCAGCACGATGGCCGCGTCCGCCCATGTACCGCCCGCGCCGCCCTGTTCCTCGGGCACGAGCACGCGGGTGAGCCCGTTTGCTTCCACCTCGCTCCAGAGCGCGGCGGGGAACTCGCCCTCCTCCGCCTTCTGCACCAGCGCCTTGGTCACGCGTTCTGAAAGAAGCCCGTTCACGCTGTCGGAAAGGATCGTCTGCAATTCGTTCATGGCTCTCTCCCTCAGCGCAGTCCGAGCCCGCGGGCGATGATGCCGCGCAGGATTTCGCGTGTGCCGCCGCGCAGCGAGAAACTCGGCACCGTCTGGGTGAGATAGCCAAGTACCTGTTCGTAGTCGCTGCCCTCGCCCACCGTCGGCGCCATGCCGAGCAGCTCGTGCGCCCGCACCGGCATGTCCTGCTCGAAGATCGCTCCGAGGTCCTTCACGACGGAGGCTTCGAGCGCCGGGTTCTCGCCCTTCTCCAGCATGCCGGCCACCGAAAGCGACATCTGGCGGAGCGTCACGAGATGGGCGACCAGGCGGCCGATCTCCACCGCGCCGTCGCCGCCGCGCTTTTCGAGTTCGCGGATCATCTCGACCATCAGCATGAAGCTCGAGAGGTAGCGTTCGGGACCGGAGCGCTCGAAAGCGAGTTCCGCCGTCACCTGTCCCCAGCCGCCGCCTTCCGTGCCGACCAGCATGCCGTCGGGAACGAAAGCATCCTCGAACACGACTTCGTTGAAATGCGCGTTGCCCGCGAGGTCCTTGATCGGGCGGATGGTGATGCCGTCCGTGTTCTTCAGGTCGACCAGGAACTGCGTCAGCCCGGAATGTTTCGCCTCGGGAGCAGAGTCGGTGCGGAACAGTGCAATCATGTAATGCGCGGTATGCGCGCCCGACGTCCAGAGCTTGGTGCCGTTCACCCTGTAACCGCCATCCACCTTGTCGGCGCGGGTCCGTGTCGCGGCGAGGTCCGATCCGGAATCGGGTTCCGACATGCCGATGCAGAAATAGCATTCGCCCTTCGCGACACGCGGCAGGATCTTCTGGCGCTGCTCCTCCGTGCCGAAACGCAGCAGCAGCGGCCCGGACTGCCGGTCGCCAATCCAGTGCGCACCGACGGGAGCGCCGGCCGCCAGCATCTCCTCCAGCATCACGTAGCGCTCGAAGAAGCTCCGCTCATGGCCGCCATATTTCTTCGGCCAGGTCATGCCGATCCAGCCCTTCGCGCCCATCTTGCGGCTGAACTCCGTGTCCGATCCCGACCAGGTCTGCGCCCGCGTCACTTTCGGCACATGCTTCAGCTCCTCGGCGAGGAAGGCGCGGATCTCCTCGCGAAGCCCCTCCGTCTCGCCGGGCAGTTCGCAAAGATCGAACCTGAAAGGCTGCATCTCTTTCTCCCAGTCCTTTTCTTACGTCACGAGCGCGGTGGTGCCGCCGTCGATACGGATGTTGAGTGCGTCGAGCGCGCCCGCAAGCGGGCTCGCCACGAAGGCGACGAGATCGGCGATCTCCTCCGGCAGCGGAATGTGGCCGGTGAGGTTTCCCATGAAATTCTTCAGGACGTGCGGCTCGACCTCTTCCCAGGTCTCGCCCCAGCCGCGCTCGCGGCCCTGTTTCAGAAAGCGCTCTTCCACTTCCTTCGTGCGGATCAGGCCGGGCGAGACGAGATTGACGGTGACGCCCGTCCCCACCAGCTCCTTCGCGAGTGACACGGTCATCGTCGCCAGCGCGCCCTTCGAGGCGTAGTAGTGCGGCATGCGCGCTGCGGGTTCGGTCGAGCCGATGGTGCCGAGCATCACGATCCGGCCCCAGCCCTTCGCCTTCATCGCCCCCATCAGCCCGCGCGTCAGCCGCACGGCCGAGAGCACGTTCTTCTGGTAGGCGTCGATCCAGCCGTCAATCTCCGTGCGCTCCCATGAGCCCGGATCCGCCGTGCCGTAATTGTTGATGAGGATGTCGATGTCGCCCGCGGCCTCGACGACGCCTGCCGCGCCCTTGTCGGTCATGATGTCGCCCGCGACCGCGCTCGCGGCGAAGCCCTTCTTGCGGATTTCGGCGGCGACGGCTTCGGCTGCATCCAGTTCGAAACCGTGCACGAGCACATGCGCGCCTTCCCGCGCCAGCGCATGCGCGATGGCGCGGCCGGTGCCGCGATGGCTGCCCGAGACGAGCGCCCGTTTGCTCTTGAGCTGAAGGTCCATGCCGCTCCGCGCCCCGCCGTGTCGTTCTTCTGCGGCCGCTTTTCTAGCAGCAATAGACGGCCCTGTCCGGGGCTGAACGGCAGTTTTCGGCAGGTTTGGGCGGAAGGGAGAGAAGGAAGGGTGGAGCCGGGTCAGAATTCCGCTGCGGCAAGCGCCGCCTGCGGTTCATTCGCCACAGCAAACTGGGAGGGGCTGAACAGCGGTGCCCAGGAAAGGCCGGCATAGACACCGGCAGAGAAGAAGAGCAGTGCAGAAACGGCGAAGCCCGCCACCGCGATGAAGCGGCGGCGGGAACGGCGGTGATAGAAGATTTTCCTCGCCATAGGCCTTCCCCTTTGCCTGTTTGCTTCGGCGATTTGCGCCGGGCCGGGGTGAGCAATTATGGCAAGTCTAGAACATCGAAACTTTACCGATCGCTAACGCACAAGCTCGAATTCGATCCAAATTCGAGCGATGAAAATGATCCGCTTACTGCCTTTTGGCGTGACCGACGTTCAGCGCGACAATGTCGATGACCCGGGAGATCTTGCCCACGACGTCATCGTCCTTGCGCGTGGGCGTCGCCGCCGCAACGGCCGATGCCGCGCCGACGATGGCGAGCGCCGCTTCGATCCATTCGGAGAAAGCACCCGAGAACAGACCCGATAGAAGAAAATCCATGTGTTTTCCTTTCAGGAGTTAAGGCCCCTTCGCGCGGGGCGCGTAAAAGAGATGACCGCCGATCAGCGCGGTCGGCGCTTCGTTCGCCGCCCAGCCCGGGCACTCCGTGTGCGAATGAAATTGCGTTGCGCCATGCGTCGGGTCGGGCTCTTCGCCCGCCAGCGCGCGGCAGACGGCCGAAAGCGCGAGCGCAAGCTCGCGGTCCGGGCCCGCGCAGCGCCCGGAGATGCGGTTCACCAGCGCGAAAGCGAGCGCGAGGCGGCCCTCGTCCTCCTCCCCCCGGGCAACGGCACTCAGCTCCCGCGCCAACTGGACCGGTCCGGCGAAGCCGCGGGGGCCGTCTGAGGGGTCACGCCCGCCATCCATCCCGTCCGCTCCTTTCGTGTTTTCAGATACAAGGATTTAATTCCTATATATGAGAACAAAAAAGGAACATTGTCAAGGATACCGGTTTCAATTCCCTGCCCGTCAGGCGCCCGGCCCGCTCAGCTCCAGGCAGTGGATTGCGAGCCGCACGCGGCCCCCGGTGAAATCGCCGCCTTCCGCCGTCAGGCGAAGCGGGGTCGCGCCGTAATAGGCGACCGGGGTGCCGCTCACGCCCGTGACCGTCGCGTGGAGCATCGCGCCGATGCCATTGCCGTAGCGCATGGGATCGTCGGCAACGCCGAGCTGCCAGGCGCTCGCGCCGGTGATCGCCTCTATCACCACGCCGGTCACGCCGAGCACGATGGCCCGGTCCGGAATGACGAACGGCGTATCGGAGGTCGCGCCTGCCCCCACCTCATGCTCGCCTTCCACGAGAGTAAATGCGGTCGCCGCGCCGCTCGCACCGCTCGCGGGCAGCGTCCAGCCCGTGCCGTCATGGAGCAGGAGCGCACCCGCCGCCTCGTCATAGGCTTGCCATCCGGCCTTCGCGGCGAAGAACATCCATGCACCGTCGATCAGCGCCGCGACCTCGCCGTCATGCCCTTCCCACGCGTCCTCGGCGTCCGCGGCCACGATGTAGCGCGCGCCCTCCTCCGGCTCGGCGGGCGGCACGGCAAGCGTCCGCGAGACGACGGAGAGATGCAGCAGCGCATCGAGCCGTCGCAGCGCCTCGTTCACGGTCACATGCTTCTGCGCCTGCGCGGCTTCGAGAAAGGGAAGTCCCAGATGAAAGCTATCCGACATGCAGCGTGGCGCTCCTTCCGGTGCCGCGGCCAAAGGCGCGGCTCAATTGATAGACGGTGACGTCGAGGGTCTCGATTTCTGTGCCGCCGAAGTCGGCGGCCTGTTCGCCGGCGTCGTAGATCGCCTCCGGCGATGCCGCAGCGATGACGCGCTTCACGCCTTCGCCGTCGCGGATTTCGACTTCATAGGCTTCCGCTTCCTCGCCGAGCGGCACCTCGAGCCCGGCCCAGCTGTCGCCACCGATGCGCGTGCGGCGAACCCAGGCGAGATGAATCGCGCCGTCGCCCGCGCGCCGCGCGCGAAGGTGAACCGGACTCAACGGGCGCAGTCCGGCGCCAGCGAAGGCGCGCGTCTCGCTCGCATAGGAGAGGTCGTCATGGGGGAGCGGCGCTGGCCCATAGACCCAGAGCCGTTCGAGCCCGCGCTCCGCTTCGCCGAGCCCGAGTTCGCCCACCGCCGCGTCGAGCAGCACGAAGCGTGCACCCGGAGCGAGCGGTGCGCGCATCGCCGCTTCCGTTCCCGCCTGTCCGCGCAGAAGCCCGCGCAACACATAGGTATCGGGCGCGACCAGTTCGGCCTCGCGAAACTGGATCACCTCCCAGTCCCCCTCCGGCGTTTCGAGCGCCGCGCGGTTCGCGCCGTCGAGAACGGCAAGAGGCTCCGCGCTCGCCAACGCGCCGCTGACCAGTTCGACGCTAAGCGCATTCGACTCGTCCCAGCGCGAAGTGGGTCCGGGCATCAGGTCGGACAGCGTGCGTCCGGTCGTTGCCTCCACGCTCACCACGGCGTCGAGCACGAGGCCCGCACCGCCATCCTTGTAGATCGCGATACCGCCCGGCCAGGGATCCGCTGCCACCGCAACGCGTGGCGCGTGAGGTACCTCCTCGCCCGTGACGAGCGGCAGGTCCATGAAGATGACGAGCGGCGTTCCCCAGTCCGGTGCCGTCGCGGGGCTGCTCTCGCGCGGCGGCGCTTCCGGTGCGCCGAACAGGCTCGGCTCGCAGGCGATACCCGCCGCCTCGCGCGCGCCCGCATCCACGATGCCCGTGAGCCGGTAGCGGCCTTGCCGGTAACCGAGGTCGAGTGTCACGCGGTCGCCCGGATCGAGCGCGATCAGGCTCGGCGGCAGGTTGAGCGCTGCGCGCTCGCGTTCCTCCCATGTCTTCTGCAACCAGACATCGGCGATCGCCTGCGCTTCCGCCTGCGTCAGCACCATCGGAAGCGCGCTTGCCGCAACGCGCTGGCTGCCGCCTGCGAGCCTGCGTGCTTCCACCGCCGCCTGCCGGTAGTCCGCGCCGCCATCGATATAGGTGAGCTTCGCCGAGACCGGCAGTTCCGTTTCCTGTCCGCGCGTGAGCTTCCAGCCGGGCGCCGCGCCTTCCGCGTCCACCGCCAGCATGTCCGGCGTCAGAGCGGTCTCCGGCGCGTCGTCCAGATGCCGGAAGCGGATCGCGCCCTCGCGCTCCGCCGCGTCGAAGAAGCCCGCCAGCATCAGGGGTTCGATCGCGGCGCGCGGGCTCATGATGCGGTCGATGACGTAGCCTTCAACGACGCCATGAAGATCGGCCGCCTCGAAATGTCCGAAACCGGCATCGCTCGCGATCGAAGCCAGAAGCGCATTCAGGGGCGCGGCGCCCATACGCCCGTTCAGCCAGTGGCCGAGCCGCCAGTTCGCCGCATCCGCCCAGACGTCGTGACGCTCCGGAAAGACCGGGAAGGGCCGCGCGTCCCAGGTCCAGAAGAAGATCCGCGAGGCATCGACCATCCGCCCGCCGTAAAGGGGCGACACCGGGTTTGCGCCCGCAGGGTGGTCGGGATGGTCCGCATCCCAATAGGACATCTCCGCCTCGATGAAGCGGCGCTGGATGAAGTCGTCGCGTGTCCCCCGCGAGAAACGCGGCAGCGCACTTTCCGAGGATTTCGGATCGGTAAAGACGTTGGGTTCGTTCGTTCCCTTGTCCGCCGCCGGGCAGCCGAGTTCGGTGAGCCAGATCGGTTTCGACTGCGGCACCCATGCCGTCGGTGCTGCCGCCTCGATTCCGTCCGGCCGGTCGTGATGCGCGTTCGACCACCAGTTCTTCAGGTCCTTCGCGCGCCACACCCACGGCTTGCCGTAGGCGCCGTCCGTGACCGGCGTGCGGATCTGGTTGAGGCGGTCGTCTTCGCTCGCGTAGTACCAGTCGTGGCTTTCGCCACCGGCGATACGGCTCCTGAGATAATCGAGATCGTAGATCGAGCCCCACTCCAGCGCATCGAGATACGCATGGCCGTCGCGCCAGTCGCTCAGCGGCGCATACATGTCGATACCGACGAAATCGATATTCGCATCGGCCCAGAGCGGATCGAGATGGAACGCGAAGGCGCCGCCGCCCATATCGTGCCCGCGATATTCCGACCAGTCGGCGGCATAGGAAATCTTCGCCGTTTCGCCGAGGATCGCGCGCACGTCGCCCGCAAGCTCGCGGAGCGCCTCCACGGCGGGATAGTTTCCCTCCGCGTCGCGCAGTAGCGTCAGCCCCTTCAGTTCCGAGCCGATGAGAAAGGCGTCGACACCGCCCGCCTCCGCGCAGAGTTCGGCGTAGTGGAGCACCATGCGGCGGTAGCTCCATTCGCCGCCACCCGGCGTCTCGCTGCCGAAGAAGGCCGCGGCCTCCGCCGCCGGGTCGCTCACCGCGGTGAGGCGCCCGCGCCAGGGATGCGCCGGCTGGGTTCCCGCACCCGAAGGATCGGGCAGCATGTTGTCTGCCGGAATGTCCATCATCACGAAGGGATAGAAGACGATCGCGAGCCCGCGCGCCTTCAGTTCCGCGATGGCGCGCTTCACGCTCGCGT
>CAJXOU010000023.1 GCA_913057645.1 uncultured Rhodobiaceae bacterium
CGACGACGGGCTCTGGCATGTCATCTTCGCAAGCCGCCATATCGCAGAGATCGACCTGCGAAATGGCTCGTCAAAAACTGTCACCCATGTCTCCGAACACCTGTAACCCTTGTCTCCGGTCCATACAAAGGGGAGGGTGGGAGAAAGCCGCCCGTTTTCTAACCCCGGCCCGCCGCTTCCTCGATCGCGTGCATGTCGTCGTCGGAGAGGCCCATGTGGTGGCCGATCTCGTGCACCAGCACATGCGTGACGAGGCCGCCGAGCGGTTCGTCATATTCCGCCCAGTAGTCGAGCATGGGGCGGCGGTAGAGAAACACCATGTCCGGCATGTGGACCGGTTCCATCACCGAGCGCTCGACATGGGAAATGCCCTGATAGAGACCGAGCAGCTCGAAGGGACTTTCGAGTTCCATTTCGGCGGCGATCTCGTCGTCCGGGAAATCCTCGACGCGGATGATCAGCCCCTCGCAGCGCGCGCGGAAACTCTCCGGCAGGCGGGCGAAGGCCTCGTCGGCGATCCGCTCGAAATCGGCGAGCGAGGGCGCGCGTACATTGTCCCAGTCCATATCCGAGCCCATCGTCATATCCTCTCTTGCGCGGCGAGCTTAAGAGCGCGAGGCTCTGGCCGCAAACCACACCCATCGAGGAGGCGAAGATGAGCGGCAAGCTGAGCGGAAAAGAGCGGGAGAAAGCGCTGGCGGGCCTCAAGGGCTGGACCAAGGTGAAGGGCCGCGACGCCATCGAGAAGAGCTACAAGTTCAAGGATTTCAACGAGGCCTTCGGCTTCATGAGCCGCGTCGCGCTCGCCGCCGAAAAGGCGGACCACCATCCCGAATGGGCGAATGTCTACAACCGCGTCGATGTGATCCTCACGACGCATGACGCGGGCGGCGTGACCGAGAAGGATGTGAAGCTTGCAACGCTGATGGACAAGTGGGCCGGGAAGGCGGGCAAGGCGGCAAAGAAGTAGGGGTCCGTCATGGACGGCTCTCCCCTTGCGCCCGGCACGCCCAAGGTCGTGATTCTCGGCGCCGGCTTCGGCGGGCTGACGGCTGCCCGGTCGCTGAAGAATGCCGATGTCGAGATCACCCTGATCGACCGGCAGAATTATCATCTCTTCCAGCCGCTGCTCTACCAGGTCGCGACGGCGACGCTTTCGCCGGCCGACATTGCGGTGCCGGTGCGCTCGACACTGCGCGACCAGAAGAACACGCGCGTGCTGCTCGGCGAGGTGGTCCATGTCGACCGGGCGCGCCATCTCGTCGATCTTTCGGACGGGCGGCACGTTCCCTATGACTGGCTGATCGTGGCGACCGGGGCGCGGCATGCTTATTTCGGTCATGACGAATGGGAGCCCTTCGCGCCGGGCCTGAAGAAGATCGACGATGCAACGGAGATCCGGCGGCGCGTGCTGCTCGCCTTCGAGAAGGCGGAAACGGAACCGGACGAGGAGGCGCGGAAGGCGCTGCTCACCTTCGTGATCGTCGGCGGCGGCCCGACCGGTGTCGAGATGGCCGGTGCGATCATCGAGCTCGCGCGGAAGACGCTGGTGAGCGACTTCCACCATATCGATCCGTCATCCGCGCGCGTGCTTCTGATCGAAGCGGGGCCGCGCATCCTGCCGGCCTTCGCCGAGGACCTGTCGGCTTTCGCGCAAGCCTCGCTTGTCCGCAAGGGCGTGGAGGTCATGTGCGGCGAGCCCGTGACGGAATGCGGGGCGGGCGGCGTCGCGATGAACGGAACGAGGATCGCCGCGCGCACGATCGTCTGGGCGGCCGGCGTCGAAGCCTCGCCCGCTGCAAAATGGCTTGGCGTCGAAGGCGACCGCGCGGGCCGCGTGCCGGTGAACGAGCGCCTGACGCTTGACGATGACGAGCGCGTCTTCGTCGTCGGCGACACGGCAGCGGCGAAATGGGACGAGGATCGCATCGTGCCGGGCATCGCGCCCGCCGCAAAACAGATGGGCGCTTACGCCGCGAAGGCGATCAGGGCGGCGCTGAAGGGCGAGACCGCCGCGCCCTTCCGCTACTGGCATCAGGGCAACCTCGCCACCATCGGGCGGAAGAGCGCCATCGTCGATTTCGGCCGCTTTCATCTCAAGGGCTTTCTCGCCTGGCTCGTCTGGGGCGCGGCGCATATCTACTTCCTGATCGGCTTCCGCAACCGCCTCATCGTGATGCTGCACTGGATCTGGGCTTACGTGACGATGCGCCAGGGCGTACGCCTGATCACCGGCTCGACGGACCTCCCCGAATGAAAAAGCCCCGGCGTTTCCGCCGGGGCTTTCGTTTATCGAATGCGTTTCGCTTAGCGCGGCGCCATGCGGATCGCGCCGTCGAGACGGACGGTTTCGCCGTTGAAGTAGCCGTTCCGGATCATCTCGCAGGCAAGCGAGGCATATTCGTCCGGATTGCCGAGGCGGGAGGGATAAGGCACCTGCGCACCGAGCGCCTGGCGAACCTTTTCCGGCGCGCCCGCGAGCAGCGGCGTGTCGAAGATGCCCGGCAGGATCGTGTTGACGCGGATGCCTTCGCGGCTGAGGTCGCGCGCGATGGGGAGCGTCATGCCGACGACACCGGCCTTGGACGCCGAGTAAGCGGCCTGGCCGATCTGGCCGTCCTGCGCGGCGACGGAGCCGGTGTTCACGATGGCGCCGCGGTCGCCGCCCTCGAGCGGATCGAGGGTGAGCATGCCCGCCGCCGACTTCGCGATGCAGCGGAAGGTGCCGACAAGGTTGATCTGGATGATGAGGTTGAACTTGTCGAGCGGGAAGGACTCCGGCTTGCCGGTTTCCTTGTTGCGGCTCGCGGTCTTGATCGCGTTGCCGGTGCCGGCGCAGTTCACGAGGATGCGCTCCTGGCCGATCGCGGCGCGGACCTTCTCGAAGCCCGCATCGACGCTCGCCTCGTCGGTCACGTTCACCTTCGCGAACACGCCGCCGAGTTCCTTCGCGAGCGCCTCGCCCTTGTCTTCCTGCAGGTCGAAGATGCCGATCTTCACACCTTCCCTGGCGAGCGCGCGCGCGGTCGCCGCGCCGAGGCCCGAAGCGCCGCCGGTGATGATGGCGCTGATGCTGCTGTCGAGTTTCATGGGTTCATTCCTTCTCTGCGACGGACCGGAGGGCCCCGCGTTTCCCTGTCTGCGGGCGTGGGAGCCGCCCGATTGGCGCCGATTTAACAAATTCGGGGACCAAAGAGCGAGCCAAAAATGGCCTGAGAATGCGGCATCCGGCGCATGCGCCCATTGACGCAACGTCGCCTTGGCTTGCAAGGCGCGGCCTTCCGCCCCATCTTGCTCGGGAAACCGAAAAGGGGTGGGGCGGCACTGGACGGAGGGAAATCGATGTCCTCTTCACGGGGAAATCCGGGCGCGGATAACGCCGAAAGCGAGCTTCTCGACCCGAAGCACCAGCTCCCCGCCGTCATGGCGCGGAACGAGAAGACGGTGGATGACGGCTTCTGGAAGAAGATGGTGCGCGTGGCGGGCAAGATTCCCTTCGCGGAGGAAGCCGCCGCCGCCTGGTATTGCGCGCGCGACCCCGAAACGCCGACACGCGTGCGCGCGACGCTCTTGGCCGCGCTCGCCTATTTCGTGATGCCCGTCGACTTCATTCCCGACATCGTCGCCGCCTTCGGCTTCACCGACGACGCGACCGTGCTGATGGCCGCCATAGGTCTCGTGTCGAGCTACATGAAGCCCCGGCACCGGGAAGCCGCGCGGAAGGCGCTCGGCCTTCCGCCCGCCGACGAAAAGAACTGACGCCCCCCTGACGGAGAAGATCATGACCGGGTTTGCGAGCGATATCGCCTTCACGCCAACGGTGAAGGCACTGCAGGAAAAGCGCGGCAGCCGCAGCCACTACGAGGACAGGGATTTCCGCGAGAAGATCGACGCGAACATCGCCGCCTTCATCGCCGAGCGGGACTCCTTCTATCTCGCGACCGCGAATGCGGAAGGCCAGCCCTATATCCAGCATCGCGGCGGACCGAAGGGATTTCTTCGTGTGCTCGACGAGACGACGCTCGCCTTTGCCGACTACACCGGCAACCACCAGTACATCACCAGCGGCAATCTCGCCGACAACGACCGCGCCTATATCTTCCTGATGGACTACGCGACACGTGCGCGCGTGAAAATCTGGGGCCGGGCGAAAACCAGTAGCGACAAGGCGGTCATCGCGCAACTGATGCCGGACGGCTACCGCGCGCGGGCATGGCAGGCGATCGTCTTCAAGGTGAGCGCCCTCGATACGAACTGCTCAAGCCACATTCCGCAGAAATTCGACGCGGACGACGTCCAAGGCTCGCTTGCCCATCTGCAGGCGAAGATCGATGCCCTGGAAGCCGAACTCAGCCGTTACAAGGCCCAGACACCCGATGCATTGGAGCGGTAGCCGAGCGCGGTATAGGCCGCGTCGACCAGCGCCTGCCCGCGGTCGTTGAGAAGGATGCCCGCGCCCATGCGGTTCATGTTGTAGCCGAAGCTCAAATGGGCTTCCGGATCGGCGAAGCCGATGGAGCCGCCCATGCCGACATGGCCGAAGGCGGTGTCGCCCAGGATGCAGCTCGAATTCGGCTCGCTCGCGAGCACGCGATTGTCCATCGACTTCATGAAGCCGAGCGCGAAGCGCGACGGGATCAAGAGCGTCGCATCCTCATGCGTCGCCATCGCGACACGGCCCATGCGCGCCAGCGTGTCCGGGCCCACAAGCTTGCCGCCGCCATTCGCGAGCGGCTGATACATGGCCGCGAGACCGCGGCCATTGGTGATGCCGTTCGCCGAACCGATTTCGGCGGCGTGGCAGGCGCGCGAATTGAAATCCATGCCGCCGCTGTTCAGCAGGAAGAGATGCGCGGGGCTCGACGGGTCGTTCATGAGCGCCTGCGTGAATTTCGAATTGGCGGCAGCGGGGTCCGGATCGGCGAAGATCATCGCCGCGATGCGCGGCTCGACCTCTTCCGGCGTGCCGATATGGAAATCGAGACCGAGCGGCTTCGCCACTTCATCGGCAAAGAACTGTCCGAGCCGCTTTCCCGACGCGCGATGCACGAGTTCGCCGACCGTCCAGGCGAAGGTGACGCCGTGATAGCCATTGCGCGTGCCCGGCTTCCAGAACGGCTCTTCGCTCTCGAGAAGCTTCACCATGTAGTCGTAGTCGCAATAGCCGCTGTCCTTCAGCGGCGTGCGGACATGCGGCATGCCCGCCGAATGATCGAGCATCATGGAGACGGTGGTCTCCTCCTTGCCGTTCTTGGCGTATTCCGGCCAGTAATCCGCGACCTTCGCATCGAGATCGAGCTTGCCGCGGTCCGCGAGCATATGCGCGCAGAGCGCGGTCGCGCCCTTGGTGCAGGAAAAGACGATGGAGACGGTGTCCTTGTCCCACGCATCGCCGCCGCGCGCCTTCTTCCCGCCCCAGATATCGAGCACGGACTTGCCTTCAAGCGTGATCGCGACATTGGCGCCGACCTCGTCGCGCGTCTCGAAATTCTCGACGATGGCATCGACCACCGGCTTGAACTTCGCATCATAGGTGCCTTCGAGTTTCCCCGCCTTCGTTTCTCTGGAAAACTTTTCCATCCCGTCTCTCTCCCTGTCGTTTTTCTTCTGTTTCGTTTTTCAGCGGCTGGAGCGCAGGCCCCCGTAGCCCGCCTCGATGAGTACCGGCTTGATCGCTTCGGCGAGCGCCGCATAGCCCTTGTCGTTCAGCGTCAGCCCGTCCCAGCGGTAGAGGTCGTCGCGGATGTTTCCGCGCTGATCCAGCATGACGGGCGTCACGTCGATGAAATACATGCCCCGCTCGCGGGAAACATAATCCGCGATCAGCGCATTGGCGCGCTGCGCGCCGTACCAGCGCTCCTCGCGCGCGGGCGAGGGACGGAGCGAGACGAAATAGACCGGTGCGTTCTCGTCTTCCGCGCGGAGCGAGAGCACCAGCGTGCGGAAATCGTCGAGCAGGTCTTCCGGCCGTCTTCCGTGCACGTCGGAAAGATCGGCCTCGCCCGCCATGACGACGATGGCGCGCGGGTCGTAAGGAAGGATGATGCGCGCGCGGTAGTGATTGATATGCGGGATCTGCGCGCCGCCGAAGCCGCGCTGGATGATCGTAACGGGCGCCATGTCCCGGGCAAGCGTCTCCCAGAGCCGGAGATCGCGCCCGCCGACGAAGAGAACCGCGTCTTCGGGCGGCGGGTTCGAGACGTCGCGGCGCTCGAAAGCGGCGATCTCGCCTTCCCAGTATTTCGGGTCGCCCGACGCAAGCAGCACATAGATGAGAAAGGCGAAGAGCGCGAGAACGGCGGCGCCGAACAGTGCGCCGAGCGCCACCAGTCCCCGTCTCATTCACGCCCCCCGCTTTTCATCGCCGTCCCCCGCTTCGAACCCGCTCAGCGCGAGGGAACGATGACGATCTTGCCCTTGACCTTGCGGGCCGCCATGTCTTTCAGCGCCTGCGCCGCTTCCTCGAACTTGTAGGTCTTCGAGACGTGCGGCTTGAGCTTGCCCTGCTTGAACCAGGTCATGAGCTCCTTCAGGTTTTCCTGATGGCGCTTCGGCTCGCGGCCGGTGAAGGCGCCCCAGAAGACGCCGACGATCTGGCAGCCCTTGAGAAGCGCGAGGTTGAGCGGAATTTTCGGGATCGGCCCGGCGGCGAAACCGACGACGAGGAAACGCCCTTCCCAGTTCGTCGCGCGCAGCGCCGCTTCCGAATAGTCGCCGCCGACGGGATCGTAGACGACATCGGCGCCCTGCCCGCCCGTCAGTTCCTTGATCTTTTCCGACAGCGCCTTCTGCGCGTCGCGGTCGAGCGCGCCGGAAGGATAGAGAAGCGTCTCGTCCGCGCCGTGTTCCCTGCAGACGGCGAGCTTGTCTTCCGAGGACGCGGCCGCGATGACGCGCGCGCCCATCGCCTTGCCGAGCTCGACGGCGGCAAGCCCGACGCCGCCGGCCGCACCGAGCACGAGAAGGCTCTCGCCCGGCTTGATCGCCGCCCGGTCCTTCAGCGCGTGATGCGAGGTGCCATAGGTCATGAGGAAGGCGGATGCGGTCACATAGTCCATTTCGTCGGGGATCGGCGTGACGCGGGCCTCGTCGAGCGCGATCTCCTCCGCGAAACCGCCCCAGCCGCACGACCCGATGACGCGGTCCCCGGCCTTTACCTTGGTGACGCCTTCGCCGACCTTCCTGATGATGCCGGCCACCTCGCCGCCCGGCGAGAACGGCAGCGGCGGCTTGAACTGGTATTTGTTCTCGATGATGAGGACGTCCGGGAAATTGACCGCCGCCGCATGAACCTCGAGCAGGACCTCGCCCTTTTTCGGCTCCGGGCTCGGCACCTCTTCGATGACGAGGCTGTCCGGCGGCCCATACTCCTTGCAAAGAACGGCTTTCATGGTCGTCTCCCTGTTGCTTCGCGTGGTTTCCCGCGGTTCCGAAATATCGCTGCCTCTCCCTTAGCACGATGAGGCCGATATTCGCCAGATTGGCGCGGGAAGGCGGAACGGGGAGCCTTTCTGCCACGGTTCCGCCACATGAATCGGGGAGCTTGCCCGGGTTCCGGCCGTACCCGCGGCCGGAAGAGGGGGACTTTTGAGGGGCGGTATCTGGAAATCGCGCGCCCGTGCCGTTAAGGTCAGGCGCGAATCCCGGGCCGGATCGTTCGAACTGCCCCGTTCGGAGAAGAGTTGGAGATCATGCCGAGACGTTCGTTTCTTTCCTCGACCTTGACCTGCGCCATTGCGGCCCTTGCCCTCACCTTCGGTGCGGCGGGATTTGCCGGCAGCGCGAGCGCGCAGAACGCGCCGAAGCTGCTCGGCAAATATGACGACTGGTCCGCCTACAGCTACGGCTCCGGCAACGAGCGCATGTGCTATGCGATGACGACGCCGACGAAGATGCTGCCGGCCGGTGCGAACCGCGGCGACGTCTACTTCATGGTGACGCACCGCCCGGCGCGCAACACCCGGAACGAGGTGAGCATGCGGATCGGCTACCCCTTCAACCCGACGAGCCGCCCCTTCGCCACCATCGGCTCCGACAAGTTCCAGATGTTTTCCGGCGTGAAGGAAGGCGGCGAGCACAAGTTCTGGGCCTGGCTCGAGAACCCCTCCGAGGAAGGCAAGATGGTGCAGGCGCTCAAAGCCGGAAGCTCCATGGAGATCAAGGGCACCTCCGAGCGCGACACGCTGACGACCGACACCTATTCGCTGAAGGGCTCGGCGGCGGCGCTGAACAAGATCGACGACGCCTGCAAATAGGCGGAACCGCGCAAATGCCCGGAAAACCGGCCGAATTGGCGCCGGTTGCCCCCTTTGTGATATGAGAAGCGTCTGGAACCGCGCTGCCCCGGGGCAAGCGCGGCCGGACCTATTTCGCGCAACGAACTGACACCGGACGGCGGCAGACGCAGATGACGACGCTCGACATTGCCCATGAAAAGCGGGAAGACGCGCTGGCCGCCGCGCCGCGCGCCCTGCGCCCGAGCCTTGTCGGGCTGACGCGGCCGCAGCTCATGGAGGCGCTTGGCGCCTTCGGCCTGCCCGAGAAACAGCTCCGCATGCGCGCTGGCCAGATCTGGAACGGCATCTACAATCGCGGTCTGACGAGCTTCGAGGGCATGACGACGCTGTCGAAGGAGCTCCGCCAGAAGCTCGAGGCGGCGTTCGACATGTCGCGGCTCGAGATCGTGACCGAGCAGAAGTCGGTCGACGGCACGCGGAAATGGCTGCTGAGGCTTCCCTCCGCCGTGCCGGGCGTGCCGGGACCGGAAATCGAAACGGTCTATATTCCGGAAGAAGGACGCGGCACGCTCTGCGTCTCGAGCCAGGTCGGCTGCACGCTGACCTGCACCTTCTGCCATACGGGCACGCAGAAGCTGGTGCGGAATCTGACGGCGGGCGAAATCGTCGGCCAGATATTGATTGCGCGCGACGCGCTCGGCGAATGGCCGGATGGCGGGCGGAACTCCGAAGACCGGCTCATCACCAACATCGTGCTGATGGGCATGGGCGAACCGCTCTACAATTTCGACAATGTGCGCGACGCGCTGGAGGTCGTCTCCGACGGCGAGGGCCTGTCGCTGTCGAAGCGCCGCATCACGCTGTCGACGAGCGGTGTGGTGCCGATGATCGAGAAGGCGGGCGCCGAGATCGGCTGCATGCTGGCGATCTCGCTCCACGCCGTGAACGACGAGACGCGCAACAAGCTGGTGCCCTTGAACAAGAAATATCCGATCGAGGAATTGCTGGAAGCCTGCCGCAATTATCCCGGCGTCTCGAACGCGCGGCGCATCACGTTCGAGTATGTGATGCTGAAAGGCGTGAACGATTCGCTCGAAGACGCGAAGGCGCTGGTTCGGCTGCTGAAGCACATCCCGGCGAAGATCAACCTGATCCCGTTCAATCCCTGGCCGGGCTCGCCTTACGAATGTTCCGACTGGGAGACGATCGAGAAGTTCGCCGACGTCGTGAACCGCGCGGGCTATGCGAGCCCGGTGCGCACGCCGCGCGGCCGCGATATCATGGCGGCCTGCGGGCAATTGAAGAGCGACACGGTGAAGAAACGCGCAAGCGAGCGGTTCAGGGAAGCGGCGCAACCAACCGGCTGACCGCACGTTAAATCTGCGAACAGGAAACCGGAGCCGCCATGAAAGCCGCCATCTATCGCTGGAAGGTCGCGCCCGGTGACGAGGAATACTTCGCGCGGCGCTGGCATGAGATCACGCAAGACATCATGCGCGATCATGGCGGCGGCGGCTCGCGGCTGCACCGCGCGGAGAATGGCGACTTCGTCGCCTATGCGCGCTGGCCCTCGAAGGAAGCCCGCGACAAGGCTTTCGCCGATTATTCGAAGGACCCGAACCGCGCCATTCCGCAGCGCGAGGGCAAGGCGGAACTCATCGAGGAAGTCTGGCTCGACATCGAGGACGACCTGCTGACCCCGGAAGCGGACCTGCCCGACCGTTTCAAATAGCTCAGGCGGCGCGGGGCGCGAGCTGATCCGTCGCGGCAAAGCTCGGCCGCGCGCGCATCGCGTCGAGCCATGCGGCGGTCTTCGGGAAACGCGCGAGCAATGCCTGACCCTCCGGCGTCATCGACGTGAAATGGAGATGCGGGAAGAGGAAACAGTCGGCGATGGAAAGCGTGCCGCCGACGAGGAAGGGATGTCTGTCGAGGTCGGCGGAGATCACTTCCATCTGCAGCTCTGCTTCCTTCACCGCCGCCGCGACGCGCGCCTCATCCGTCTTTCCGCCCTGCGAGGGCACGAGAAGCCGCTCCTTCGCGATGCCGTTCGTCATCGACGGGAAGATGAAGGAATTGACGAGGCTCGCCCAGCGCAGCACCCGCGCTTGCCCCACCGCATCGCCGGGCTGGAGCGCAGGACCGTCAAAGGCGCGGTCGATGTAATGCGTGATGGCGAGCGTCTCGTAGAGCCGGACTTGCCCATGTTCGAGAACGGGCGACTTCGTGAAGGGGTTGAGTTTCCGGTGCGTGTCGCTTCCCGCTTCGATGGCATTCACCGACCAGCCGATGCCCTTCTCCTCGGCGGCAAGCGTTGCCGTCCAGAGATAGACGCTCATGGGCTGCGAATGAAAGACGATGGCGCTCATGGAAATCCCTCCTGTCGTGTTCTGGAGCGAGATTGGGCGCGCGGCGCGAAGACGCAAGAGACGGCACGCAGCGGCTCTGCGCGTTTCCCCGAATTGGTCCTAACGCTTCGCCCATAAGAGCGCCGCCTCGAGACGGTCGTTGCCCCAGAAGAGTTCGTCGCGGACAAGGAAACTCGGCGCGCCGAAGATGCCGCGCCTGATGGCTTCGTCCGTCTGCGACTTCAGGCGCTCCTTGTTTTCAGGCTCGTTCGAGCGCGCGAGAAGCTTCCCCGCGTCGAGATTGAGCGAAGAGAGAATGCCGGAGAGCACGGCCTCTTCCGAAATGTCCTTCTGTTCCGAGAAATTCGCGAGATAGACGCGGCGCGTGAAGTCCGGCCCCCAGTCCTCCTCCTGCCCGAGAAGCGCGAGCCGCGCCGCCTTGAGCCCGTTCTGCGGGAAGCGGACGGGCTCTTTCAGCGCGAGGCCCTGCGCCTCGCAGAGCCGCGCCATGTCGCGCCACATGTATTTTCCCTTGGCGGGATAGATGTTGAAGGGGCTGTCGTTCCAGCCCTGCGCGCCGAAGATCGGGCCGAGCAGAAAGGGCCGCCAGAGAAGTTCGACGCCCGCCGATCTTGCGGCCGCTTCCACGCGCATCGCGGCCGGATATGAATAGGTGCTCGCGAACTCGTACCAGAATTCGACTTTCATGGGCGTCTCCCGATCAGCGATGCGAGAGCCTGCCGCAGGACGGTGCGAAAGCAAAGCGGCGCGCGCGCAACGCGCCTTGCGCGAAGCTAGACCCGCGTCTCCGTATCGAGCTTCAGCACTTCGGCGATTTCGCGGATGAAGGCGATGTCCTCCACGAAGTCGTGGATATGATCGTTGCGGCGGAGATCGCGCCAGGGCGAGGGTTGCGCGAAGTAGCCCCGCCGCCCGTCGATGGCGAGAAGAAGTTCCTCGCCCGCAAAGGCGGCCTGCATCGGCCCGCCGCTTACATCCGCGAGGCGCACGAGCCGCTCCATGAATGCGGGCGTCAGGAGATAGCGGGCTTCCACCTGATCGTCCGAGAAAACCTCGAACCGCTCCTCGAAGCGGGGATCTTCAAGCCGGACACGCTCGCTCCCGCCGCCCGCATGGGCGAGCGCATTGAGGATGCCCCTGTCGCCGAGCACGTAAGTGCGGCCGGAAAACCGTTTCGGAAAGCGGTAGCGCGCGACGAGCCCGCGAAAGACGAGATCGTAATCGTCGCGCTTGTCGCGCCGGACTTTCCGTTCGAGAAAGGCTTCGGCAAGCTCGAAGGGCACGCCGCCCACTTCGCCGCGCACGTGGTCCTCCAGCGATTGGCGGTCGTGGCCAGGCAGCAGACGGCACGCTTCGAAGGGACGGAGAAAACCATCCGGCGGCTCCGCCGCGTATTCATAGCCGAAATGACCGAAGACTTTGGCGGAGAGTTCCTCGGCGAACTCTCGTCCCCAGGTGAGGACCGAGGTGAGGAGGAGCGCGCCGCCGATCATCACCGCGATGCTGGCAAACAGTCCGAAGCCGCGCGTGTCCTCGTCGGCGATCAGTTCACCGGACGCGACAAAGCAGGCAAGGCCGAATGCGATCACCGGCAGCGCCCGCCAGAGCGAACGGCGAAGTACCGCCTTGCGCTCGGTTTCCTTTTCCTCGATCCAGGGGGCGATCTCGCGCGCGAAGAAGCCTTCGAAGCCTGCGCCCGGCTCCGCCGTCATGACGGCCTCACGCCATCAGCTTGTTGACGTCGACAGGCTCGCGCGCCGCCGGGTCCTCGATCTCGTAGAACGGGAAGGGCTGCACATTGGCCAGGCGCGCAATGATGGAACCCGGGAAAATCTCGACCGCGTTGTTGAGCCGCGTCACCGCCGAATTGTAGAAGCGCCGCGCGGCAGCGATGTTGCCCTCCACTTCCTCGAACGTCGCCTGTGCACGCGTCACCGTCTCGGCGGAGCGAAGCTCTGGATAGTTCTCGGCGACGGCGAAGAGCTGCATCATGCCCGCCTCGAGCTTCCTCAAAGCGTCGAGATGCTCCTCGACCGCCTTCGGATCGTCCTTCGCGTAAGGCGTCTCGACCTTCGCACGGAGCGCCGTCAGACCCTCCAGAAGGCCCTTCTCATGCGTCATGAACTTCTGCGCCAGCGCGACGATGTTGGGCAGGAGGTCGAAGCGTTTGCGGAGCTGGACGTCGATCGAGCCCATCGCCTCGCGAACGTCGTTCCGCCGCGTGATGAGGCTCGCATACCAGACATAGCCGCCAATGAGAATGACGGCCGCGAGCAGCAGCAGAATGACCGAGAAATTCATGGATTATCCCCAAAATATCCGCACCAGGGTCGATTATGACAGGCAAATCGCGTCCCGTCGCCTTCCCTGCGGTACAGGCGGCGACGCCCGCTCTCAGCCGTGAGCGATGCCCGCCGCGCGTTCGACGTATGACCAGATTTCTTCCTGCGCCGAAGCGAGGGGCATCGGCGGTTTTACCCTCAGCGCATGGCTGACGCCCGCCGTCACGCCGCCAAGGATCATGGCAACGAGAAGGGCCGGATCCTGAGCCTTGTCGATATCGCCCGCTTTCTGTGCCGCGGCAATGTTGCGCGCGCCGAGCAGGTTGAGCCTGCGGCGTCGCTCTGATTCTTCCGCCGCAAAGGCGGGGTCGGCGCGGACCACATCGACGACAAGCGGCGCCACGGGATCCTCATACATCAGACGGACGAATTCATGGGTGCGCGCCTTTTCGCGCTCCTTCCAGCTCGCGCCTTCATAGGGGATGGCAAGCACCGCCTCGTCGAGACGTTCATAGAAGTCCCGGACGACCGCGTTGAGAAGCCCGGACTTGTTGCCGAAGTGATAATAGGCGAGCCCTTCGGACACGCCCGCGCGCCGCGCCACCTCCGCCATCTCGAGATCGCCCGCGCCTTCCAGAAGACTCGCGCGCGCGGCCGCGACGATGAGGCTGCGCGCCTCGCGCGGCGAGCGCCGCTTGCGCGGCTTCTGTTCCGTCACGAAGGGCCGCCCTCATCAAGTATCCGCTTCGGATGCATGCCGTTCACCATGCCCATAAAGGGCGGATAGATGCTGTAGCCGAGCATCCGCTTCATGTCTTCCGACACGGCTTGCACGGTATCCTTCGACATGGACAGGAAATAGTTTTCCTGCGTCCGGAGCCAGGGCTCGCAGTACTGGCAGGTGACCGCGAGACGCGGCGTGGCGGAAAGATTGGCGCCGCCGCCATGCCAGAGCGTGCCCGGATAGAAGATCACGGAACCTGCTGGCATCACCGCCTTGACCTTCCGGTCTCCGTCGCCCGGCATGCGCCCGTCCGGCCATGTGTGGCTGCCGGGAACAACGACGGTCGCACCATTTTCCTCGGTAAAATCGTCGATGGCCCAGACCGTCGCCGCGCCGAGCGGCGGACGCGGACGCGGCACGCGGTAGAAGCCGTCATCTGAATGGAGATACTGGGCTTCCTCTCCCGGCATGATGTTGATGGCCTGACATTGCGAGAGAAGATAGTTGGGCAGAAACATCCGGTCGAGCAGCGCGAGGATGCGGGGATGCTCGATCAGCCGGTCGGTGGCACGAGTCTTCTCCGGTACCCCGTAGAGCCGCTGCGTGTTGACCCCCTCGAAGGCATTGCGCCCGGTATGACCGAGCAGCGGCAACAGCGCCGCCTTGATCTCGGCGATCTCCTCGTCGTTCAGCAGGGATTCGATGACGACATAGCCGTCGTCCTCGAGCTTTCGCACATCTTGCGCCAACTGGCCGGGATCGATCTTCCGGACGGCCTCGCTGCGGCTTGCCTTGTACGTGCCCGCCAGATCGCTTCCGAGCGCCTGCAGCGTTTCAACCTTGGGAAAGGCCTTCTCCCCGGACATGCCCGCCTCCTTTATTGAGTTAAACTCAATATAATTGGGCCGTCCTGCCGGTCAAGAGGAATCCGGGCGCCGCCCTCGCTCGCCCCAATCCCTCCATTGTCTCCCTTCCACTTTTCCCTATAGTGCGCCGCAAAATCGACCCTCCATAAGGTAGCGAAATGAGCGCCGAGAAATCCGTGAAAAAGGTGGTGCTGGCCTACTCGGGCGGCCTCGACACTTCGGTCATCCTGAAATGGCTGGAGGAGACCTATGGCTGCGAGGTGGTGACCTTCACCGCCGACCTCGGCCAGGGCGAGGAGCTGGAGCCGGCACGGAAGAAAGCCGAGATGCTCGGCGTGAAGGAAATCTACATCGAGGACCTGCGCGAGACCTTCGTCCGCGACTATGTCTTCCCGATGTTTCGGGCGAACGCGCTTTACGAAGGCGTCTACCTGCTCGGTACCTCGATCGCGCGGCCGCTGATCGCCAAGCGCCAGATCGAGATCGCCCATGAGACGGGGGCGGACGCCGTCTGCCACGGCTCGACCGGCAAGGGCAACGACCAGGTCCGCTTCGAGCTCGGCTATGGCGCGCTCGACCCCGACATCAAGATCATCGCGCCCTGGCGCGAATGGGATCTGACCTCGCGCACGAAGCTCATCGAATTCGCCGAGAAGCACCAGATCCCGATCGCGAAGGACAAGCGGGGCGAAGCGCCCTTCTCGGTCGACGCGAACCTTCTCCACATCTCCGCCGAGGGCAAGGTGCTGGAAGACCCGGCGGAAGAAGCGCCGGAATATGTCTATTCCCGTTCCGTCTCGCCGGAAGAAGCGCCCGACAAGCCGACCTATGTCGAAATCGGCTTCGAAAAGGGCGACGCGGTTTCCATCGACGGCGAAAGGCTCTCGCCCGCCTCGCTGCTGACGAAGCTCAACAAGCTCGGCGGCGACAACGGCATCGGCCGCCTCGATCTCCTCGAAAACCGCTTCGTCGGCATGAAGTCGCGCGGCATCTACGAGACCCCGGGCGGCACGGTGCTGCTCGCCGCCCATCGCGGCATCGAGTCGATCACGCTCGACCGCGGCGCGGCCCACCTGAAAGACGAGATCATGCCGCGCTATGCGGAACTCATCTATAACGGCTTCTGGTGGTCGCCCGAGCGCGAGATGCTGCAGGCCCTGATCGACAAGAGCCAGGAAATGGTGACGGGCACGGTGCGCGTGAAGCTCTACAAGGGCTCGGTCGCGCTTGTCGGCCGCTCCTCGCCCTATTCGCTCTATTCGGAGGCTCATGTGACCTTCGAGGAAGATGCGGGCGCCTACGACCAGAAGGACGCGAGCGGATTCATCAAGCTGAACGCGCTGCGCCTGCGCCTTCTCGCGGCCCGCAACAAGAGGGTGACGAAGTAATGCGTATCGACGCCATTCCCGCCGGCAAGAACCCGCCGAACGACATCAATGTGATCGTCGAGGTGCCGCATGGCGGCCATCCCGTGAAATACGAGATGGACAAGGAATCGGGCGCGATGTTCGTCGACCGCTTCATGCATACGGCGATGCAGTATCCGGCGAATTACGGTTTCATTCCGCACACGCTGTCGGATGATGGCGACCCGGTGGACGTCCTCGTCGTGAGCCGCATCCCGGTCGTGCCCGGCGCGGTGATCCGATCGCGGCCCATCGGCGTGCTGATGATGCATGACGAGGCGGGCGGCGACGAGAAGCTGCTGGCGGTGCCGGTCGAGAAGCTCAATCCCTATTACAAGAATGTCCAGAATTACACGGACATGCCGGAAATCCTGATCCAGCGCATCACCCATTTCTTCCAGCACTACAAGGACCTGGAAGAAGGCAAATGGGTGAAGGTCGACGGCTGGAAGGATGCGGACTTCGCCCGCGAGATCATCGTGAAGGCGATCGAGGCGGAAAAGCAGAAGAACGGTTAGTCGGGGTCGGCCGACATCGCCAGCGTGCGGCTGATCGCCATCAACGGACGGCCGCTTTCCTTTCGCCAGACATTGAACGCTTCCTGCACCGCCCGCATCGCCTTTGCAGAAGTCGGCGCTTTCTCGACCACGCCGGCCTGAACGAGCGCGGCGGCGACCGACGGCGACATTACCCAGCCATCGACACCCATCTGTCTGAGGAAGAACTGCGCGCTCGCCCCCGACAGGCGGTTGCCACGCTTCTTCATGGTGTCGAGAAGTCCGGCGAAGTTTTCCGGCTTCGATCCGCCGAAGAAGGCGCCCGCCGAGCCGAACTCCTCCGCAAGATCGCAGACGAAGCGCGCATTGTCGCGCGTGGCCAGAATCTTCGCGCCGTTGCGCACGATCCGCGTATCGCCCGCGAGACGTTCGATATCCTCTTCGGCATAGAAGGCGATGCGATGCGGATCGAAGCGGTCGAACGCGTCCTCGAAGCCCGGCCACTTGTTCTCGATCACACGCCACACGAAACCGGCCTGAAAGACCGCCTTCGTCATGCCCGCCAGCCAGCGGTCATCCGGAATTTTCTTCAGCGCAGCGGCACTTTTCGGCTTCGGCAGTTCCGCTTCGACGGCCTTCGCACCGCCATGCCGCTTCGCCGCACGCGCAAATATCTTCTCGAACTTTTCCATTCGCTCCTCCCGAGGCCGCAGACAAGTCTAGGCGAGGCTCAGGGAAGCTGCCACGGCGTTTCCGGCCCGAGCACATGGCCCGCGACCTCGTGCATCAGCACCTTGCCGCTGTCGGAATTCGTGAGCACGACGATGCCGCTCCGCCGCGCGGGGTCGATCACCATGAGCCCGCGCAGGCCGATATTGGCCGTGCTGTGCCAGATCGTCAGGCCGTCCGGGCGTTCGCGCGTGCCGAAACCGAGTCCCCAGCCATAGACGTCGCGCCCATCGCCGCCGATCTCGATGCGCTCGTCGACGATGCGCGCCCGCGCCGAGGGCCCGATGAGGCCGCCATCGATAAAGGCGGAAACGAAGAGACCGAGATCATGCGCGCTGGAGCGAAGGGAAAGCGCGGCGTTGAAGTCATGCCCGTCACGCGCGGGCAACGGCACCTGCCACGTCATGAACAGCAGGCTCGCCAGAAAGACGATACCGAACGAGAGCGGGCTGAGCGGCGCGCGGCGCGCACCGCGCGAGATCACACCGTCGTACCGTCCCCTGTCGAAGATGAAACGCAGATACTGGAGCAGCGCCGCCAGCACGGCGACTCCCGCGATCCAGACCATGAAATAGCCGAGACAGAACAGAAGCGCCCAGCCGCCCTGCAGATAGTAGAGAAACAGGCCCGCCCCGATGGGCGCCGCCGCGGCGGCAGGGACGAGATCGAAAGGTTCGAGCCTCAGCCGGTGAAAGCCGAGCCGCACCACCAGGATCGTCGCGATGGCGAGAACAAGGAAGATCGCAATCAGCGGTCCGGCGAAGGCGAGGATCGGCACCCAGAGGGCATGATGGCCGCGTGCGACTTCGCTCACCAGCGCTTCGGGAATGATGTAGCCGGAAGACGACATGCCGAGCGGCTGGAAAACACGCTGCCGCATCAACCGGTCGAAGGACATGCCCTCCACTTCCGACATGACATCGGCGAGATAGACATAGCCCATGCCGGAATAGGAGAACGCGCTTCCCGGCTCGAAGCCGACCGAGCGCGAGCCGAGCCGGACGCGGTCGGAAAGACCTGAACGGTGGGTAAGCACATCCCGCAGCGTGATCTTCGCGGACGCCTCGTCATTGGGGAGCCAGGGCTCTTCCAGATTTTCCGAAAGCGGGGCGTCGAGGGAAAGCTTCTTCTCCTTTACGAGGAGCAGCGCGCCATAGGCTTCGATCGGAAGGCCGATGCCGCCTGCCTCGAACAGCGTGTTCTCGGTCACCGGCTGGTCGCCGTCCGTGTCGGCGACGCCGTAGCCTTTCTCGAGAATGATTTCGCCATCATCGATGATGGCGATGGCGACACCCGGCACGTCGAGCTCTTCCATCCGCCGCTCGATCAGATAATCGAGCGCACCGCGCATTTCCTCCCGCGGCCAGTCGAGCATGTTGTCTTCACGCGCTGTCGCCGCTGTAGCCGAAAAGCCACAGAGGAGAAGCACAACAAGACCCGCAAGCGCCGCCGCATATTGACGGCGCAGCGCACGAGCGGCTAAGGAAAGAGCTTCACGCCTCAAGGAGCGTTGATGTCTGTGTTCGGAGAAAAGCGCGGCCGCTGAGAGGAACGATCCCTCTCCGCAAGGCCGGCAAGCAGGACGAAGCCCCTTCCCCGCGGAGCGATTGCCCGTGAGCGGAAATGTGGCCGTCCCGGCATGGCTTTTTTCCGGATTCCTACCCATGAATATCTCGAAGTTCGAACAGCGAGCGCTGCATGCGCTCGCGCGCGGCGGCCATATTCTCGTTGAGAAGGACGAAAAGGGAAAAGTCGCGGAGGTTACCTGCGTCACGCGGGAAGGCTGGATCCTCAGCGACTGCACGCTTCTCACCTTCCGCCGGTTGCGGCACCGCAGGCTGATCGCCTCGAAGGACGGAAGCCCCTACCGCATCACGCGGCGGGGCCTTCATGCCGTGCGGGCGCAGCTCGACAACCGCTGACGCGCAGGCGGCGCGGGGCATCTAGAGCGTATCCTCGCCGTCGATCGGCATGCGCGGTATCTGGAAGTTGAGGCGGAGCGCATCGATGCGCTTCACGATCTCTTCTTCCAGAGGACCGCGTGCTTCCGCATCGAGGATGGCGGTGAGTTCCGCGCGATTCTTCACACCAAGAACGAGCGTATCGACGCCGGACATGCCGAGCGCGTAGCGGTGCGCGACGATGGCGGGGTCTTCGCCGAGTTCGGCACAAAGCGCGCGGAAGGGTGCCGCCTTCTCGTAGTCCTTCACTTCCGGGTCGTTGGCATCAAGCGGCCGGTCGATGGCAGAGGTGAGTGCACCCGCCTGCACGGCGCGAATCCCCATCACGCCGACATCGTTGTTCTTCGCGGTGCGGATGACGTTGCGCGGCTCCGCGGGCTCCTGGTAGCGCCGCATGCCGCCCGGCGAATCGAGAAGGTTCGTCACCGCCTGCACGACGGCGGGCTTCGGCTCGCCGCGCAGCACATCCATGATGCTGCGCGGAAGCCCCGTCCCGGTGATGCCCCAGGCGCCGATGAGCCCCTTCGCCTTCAGGGCCTCGAAGGCCGGCACGACCTCGCCCATGAACATCGACCGGGGGACGACGCCGTTCTGCTCGAAGGCAGGATCGTTTTCATAGACGTAATCGTCCGGACAGATGTTCGAATGCAGGAAGAAGAGATCGGCCTGGTCGCGCTTCAGCGTGTCGAGGCTGCGTACCAGCGATTTTTCGAGCCTCTCCGCGATGCCGGGCAGATGCCGCCGCCCGACCATGCATTTGGTCGTGACGCGGACACCGTCCGGCCAGGCGCCGCCGAACGTTTCCCCGACCACGGCTTCCGCCTCGCCGCGCCCGTAAAGCGGCGCAAGATCGATCAGCGTGATGCCGCGTTCGACGGCGAGACGGACCGTCGCCATCGCTTCCTCGCGCGAGGTCTCGCCCCAGATCTGGCCGAGTCCGCCGCCGCCCAGCGTCAGCGCGCTGACGGGCCATAATTGTCCGAGTGTGCGCGTTTCCATGAGCTCTCCCCCTTAGAAGTCCGCCGGCAGGGCAATGCCCTTGCTGCGGCAGGCGGCAATGACGGTGTTGCGCAACAGGCAGGCGACCGTCATCAGGCCGACGCCGCCCGGCACCGGCGTGATCGCACCCGCGACTTCGGCAACCTCCGCGAAATCGACATCGCCGACGAGCCGCGTCTTGCCTTCGCCCTTCTCGGGCGCCGGCACGCGGTTGATGCCGACATCGATGACAACGGCGCCGGGCTTCACCCAGTCGCGCTTCACCATGTTGGGACGGCCGACGGCGGCGACGAGAATATCCGCCTCGCGCGCAATCGCGGGCAGATCGCGCGAGCGGCTATGCGCGATGGTGACGGTGCAGTTTTCCCGGAGCAGCAGTTGCGCGACCGGCTTGCCGACAAGGTTCGAGCGGCCGATCACGACGGCATGCTTGCCGGAGAGGTCACCGCCCGCCTTCTTCGCCATGATCAGGCAGCCTTCCGGCGTCGCGGGCACCATCGCGGGCAGACCGCTTGCGAGGCGGCCCGCATTGAGCGGATGCAGCCCGTCCGCATCCTTTGCGGGGTCGATCGCGTCGATCACGGCCTGCTGGCTGATTTGGTCCGGCACCGGGAACTGGACGAGAAATCCGTGTACGGCGGGATCGGCATTGAGCTCGCGCACTTTCGCGAGGAGATCGGCCTCGCTCGTCTCGGCGGGCAGCTTGTATTCATAGGAATTCATGCCCGCCTCGCGCGTCGCGATGCCCTTGTTGCGGACATAGACCTCGCTCGCGGGATCGTTGCCGACGAGAATGACGGCGAGGCCGGGCGTGAGACCGTGCTCCGCCTTGAGGCGCGCGACTTCGGCGCCGACGCGCGCGCGCAGCTCGGCCGAAATGATCTTGCCGTCGATGAGAGTGGCTTTCGCGGATGTCGTCATGGGGCACCTCGTTGTCTGGATAGGGGTGCCCAGGCGAGCGGCGCGAACGGGGCCCTGCGCTCCACGGTGGTCGTCTCCACCTTATTCTCGCCAGTCACGCAGGGTGGCCGCACTATAATAAGGTCGGGCACCCTCGGACAAGGCCGCGCGCGGCTCAATCGTTCCCGAGACGGGTCGCCCAGGCCTCGAGCTTCGCGGCGAGAACCTCCGGATCGCCCGAAACCGTCACCGCCTTGTTGCGGCCCGTCTCGCCCGAGGAAATCGACAGCGAAGAGCGGGGCAGGCCCCAGGCCTTGGCGAGCAGCTTCAGCACGGCCTCGTTCGCCTTGCCCTTTTCGGCAACGGCGGAAACGCGGAGCTTCAGATGCGTCTCGCCCTTCGCGTCCCTGGCCAGCCCGTCGATCCGGTCGGCGCCGCCGCGCGGCGTTACCCGCAGACGCGCCGAAACGCCGCCCGGTACCGGCCTGAAAAACACGGAACGGTCAGTAGCGGCCGTAGCCGAACCACATCGGCACGTCATAGGTGAGCAGGTTCTGGAGGAAGACCAGAAGCAGGATCAGGATCACCGGCGAGATGTCGATGCCGCCGAGATTGGGCAGGATGTTGCGGATCGGCCGGAGCGCCGGTTCGGTCAGCCGGTTGATCGTGTCCACCACGAGGTAGACGAAGCGGTTATGCGTGTTGATGACGTTGAAGGCGATGAGCCAGCTCAGCACCACGCCGATAACGAGGACCCAGATATAGAGCGTGATCAGGGTAACAATCAGATTCAGGAGGGCAATCATGGGGGCTCGCCGGTTGATGGTTCTTGGGATGGGCGGCTCACGCGTCGGCCGGAAAGACGGTCATACCGGCCGCGAACCGATGAGGCCGCGACCCGGCCACTCCAGATGTAAACGGGCCGGAGGCAGGGTTCAAGGACCCCGTTTCGGGCGGCCACGGTTCTCTTGACACCTCGCCCGCCGCCGCCTAAGAAGCGGCCTCCGGCGCTGTAAATGCGCAGGGCTCCGGGGCCGTAGCTCAGTTGGGAGAGCGCCTCGTTCGCAATGAGGAGGTCAGCGGTTCGATCCCGCTCGGCTCCACCATTCCCGGAGCCCCCGGCACCCCCCGAATACCGCTATATGCGAGTGTCAGCGCCCGTCCGTGACGGCCTGCGGCGCCTGCCCGCCCTCCTGCCGGTCGGCCGGCAGCCAGTGGTCGAGGAAACGGTTGAGCCACGCGCGCAGCGTTCCGTCATGCTGGTAGCGCGCCATGCGGTGGATATGGGCAGGCTGGGCGCCCGGCTGGGTGAGCCTGTGGCGCGCATAGACGAGCCAGGCATTCATCATCTGTGTGGTGAGTTCGGGATGGAACTGGATGCCATAGGCGTTGGGGCCATAGCGCATGGCCTGAACCGGGAAATCCTCGCCCGCGGCAAGCTGCACCGCGCCCGACGGCAGATCGAAGCCCTCGCGGTGCCACTGATAGACATATTGCGGGTTTTCGAAGAGATGGCCGCCTTCTGCCGTCGGCCGGATCGGGTAGTAGCCGACCTCCACGCGCTCGTCCTCGCGGCCATAGACGCGGGCGCCGAGATGCCGCGCCATGAGCTGCGCGCCGAGACAGATGCCGAAATAGGGCTTCCCCTCCTTGAGAGGGACACCGATCCACTCCGTCTCGGCCTTGATGAAGGGGAGATCGTCATTGGCGCTCATCGGCCCGCCGAAGATCACCGCGGCATCGTGCTCCGCCATGGTCCCCGGCAGGGGATCGCCGAGCGAGGGGCGGCGAATGTCGAGCACGCAGCCCCGGCGAAGCAGCTCCTGCGCCACCCGTCCCGGGTTCGAGCGCTCCTGATGGAGAATGATGAGGATGCGGCGTGCCATGTCGCATCAATGTGGGCCGGGTCCTGTTGCAGCGCAAGATGGACCGCCGCTCGGGAATTCCCGCCTGCCCGTTCGGAAACGGACAGGCGGGCCGTTTACATGGCGCTGATGCCGCCGTCGATCTTGATTTCGGAACCGGTGATGAACTTCGATTCGTCCGAGGCGAGATAAAGTACGCAATAGGCGACGTCGTCCGGCTCGCCGACCACGCCGAGCGGCACCTGCTTGGCGAGCTTCCTCACCAGTTCTTCCTTCGGCATGCCGCGCGTCATGCCGTCGAGGATCGGCGTGTCGATGAAGGTGGGATGGATCGAATTCGAGCGGATGCGGTAACCACGCTTGGCACAATGGAGCGCCACCGATTTCGAGAGCAGCCAGACGCCCGCCTTGGCTGCGTTGTAGGCCGCCATGTTGTGACCGGCGATCAGCCCCGCGATGGAGGACGTGTTGATGATCGAGCCCGGCGCATGGGGAACCATGTAGGGCAGCGCATATTTGCAGCCCAGAAAGACCGAATCGACGTCGACCGCCTGCACCTTCTTGAAGGTCTCGAAATCCGTTTCCTCGACCGTCGTGCCGCCGCCGATGCCGGCATTGTTGAAGAGCACGTTGAGGCCGCCCATCGCCTTGTCGGCTTCGGCGAGCGCATCCTTCCAGTGATCCTCGCGCGTCACGTCGAGGCCGACGGCGAAGGCCATGCCTGGATAGTCCGCATTGATCTCGGCGGCGACGTCGGCCGCGCCCTTCTCGTTGATGTCGGCGAGCGTCACCTTGGCGCCCTCGCGCGCGAGCATGACGGCGGACGCCTTGCCGAGCCCCTGCGCGCCGCCTGTAACGAACGCCATCTTGCCTTCGACGCGGCCTTTTCTTTCCCGGGTCATTTTCTCTCCGTTTCTTGATAGTTTAGTTGTTTCAATGACTTACAGCATGGCCGTGTTGGTCGGCACGCCGAGCAGCAAACGGCCCGTCAGTTCCAGCGTCGCGTCCGACACCATCATGTGCTGGGTCGCGACATGCACGTCGCGGAACTGCCGCTGCAGCGGCGAGCTGCGATAGACCGAGCTGCCGCCGCCAAGCGTATACATGAGATCGACCGCGCGCACGGCCGACTGCACGGCATGCGTCGTCGCGAGACGGATGTCGCGGCGATGCGCGACCGTGATCTCGCCGTCGCGCACGGCCGCTTCCCATGCGGCTTCGATCGTCTCCATCAGGAAGGCGCGGGCGGACCGCGTCAGCGCATCGGCCTGCGATACGTCGAGATGCGCCTTGGCGCGCAGCGCAAGCGGCTTCGACGAGCCTTGCGGGGTCTTGCCGCCGGCGAGATCGACCAGCGTGTCGATGGCACCGCGCGCGAGGCCGAGCGCGACAGCGGCGATACCGATGCCGAGAAGACCGAAAGTCGGGAAGCAATAAAGCGGTCGGGCAATCGGCTTGTCGCTGATGAGACTGACCGCGCGCGAGGCCGGTACGAAGAGGTCCTTCACCTCGAAATCCGTGCTGCCTGTGCCGCACAGGCCCGACACGTCCCATGTGTCGTGAAGTGTGACGTCTTCGGCGCGGAACATCGTCATCCGGTTCTGCGGTACGCCCTCCGCCGCCATCTCGGGCTTGCCGTCCTCGCCGACGATCATGCAGCCGCCCGAAATCCACGATGCGTTGCGCGAGCCCGATCCCCATTGCCAGCGCCCACTGACGCGGTAGCCCTCGACGCCGCCTTCGCTTGCATGCACGGCCTTGCCGCGCGGCGCGAAGACACCCGCCGTGATGGTCATGGGATCGCCGAAGACATGTTTCGCTTCCGACGGTTCCAGAAAACCGGCGACGAGACCGGAAGTCGCGCCAATGAAGACGCACCAGGCGGCCGAGCCGTCGGCACGCGCGAGGCGCTCCACCACCTTGACGAGTTCGCCGGGATGCGCCTCGAAGCCGCCATAGGCTTCCGGCACGCAGAGCCGGTAGAGCCCCGCTTCCGCGAAACGCTGCGCGATGTCCTGCGGCAGAAAACGGTTTGCCTCGATCTCGCCCGCGCGTCTCGCGATTTCATCCGCAAACCCCTCGGCGGCAGCGACGAGATCCTCGCGCCGCGCCTGCTTCGTTCCCGTAGCCGTCACGTGTCCTCCTCCGGCACTACTGGCCGAGCTTCAGCCGGTTTGCGATATTGTTCTTCTGCATGTTGGACGATCCGCCGACGATCGGCAGGCTCACCGCATCGCGCACATAGCGTTCCATGTCCATCTGGTCGGAAAGACCATAGGCGCCGGTGACGCGCATGCACATCTGCGTGACCTCGGCCGCACCCTCGCAGCAGAAAAGCTTTGCCATCGAGGTTTCGACGGAACAGGGCCTGCCCTGATCCGCAAGCCAGGCGGCGCTGTAGAGCATCAGCCGCATGGCGCGCACACGTGTCTGCGCCTCCGCAAGCGTGTGGCGGATCGCCTGATGACCGGCAATGGCGCGGCCGAATTGTTCGCGCTCTTCTGCATAAGTCCAGGCGTCGGCAAGGGCGGCTTCCGAAAGGCCGAGCGCGCAGGCGGACAATTCGAGCTTCTCGACTTCGAGCGCGCGACCGGCGAGCTGTTGCCAGCCCTTGTTCCACATCGCTTCGCCGCCGAGAATGCTGGACACCGGTACGCGGACATCCTCGAAAGTCACATCCTTCGTCTCGACACCACGAATGCCGAGATGGCCGAGCGGCGAGATCGAGATGCCGGGAAGCGACGGCGGTATGAGAACGATGCTGAGGTTCTTGTATTTCTCTTCCTTCGGTCCCGACCGCAGCAGGCAGAAGATGTAGTCCGCAATGTGAGCGCCCGTGCACCAACGTTTTGTCCCGTTGATGACAAGTTCGTTGCCGTCGCGCCGCGCGGTTGTCTCGACCGTGGCGAGATCGCCGCCGACATTCGGCTCCGAAAGACCATAGGCGAAAAGGAGATCACCGGAAGCGACCCTCGGCAGCAACTCCTGCTTCTGTTCCTCGCTCGCGCTTTCGCCGAGATTCATGCCTGCGTAGCAGACTGCCATGATGTACGGGCAGGCGACGGCGACGGAACGCTTTGCCAGCTCCTCGATGACGGCCATGGTCGCATAGATGTCGACGCCCGCGCCGCCATACCGCTCCTCGACGGTGAGCCCCATCATGCCCATGGCGCCGAGCTTCTTCATGACGTCGGCGGGATAGATGTTTCCCCTGTCCCATTCACGCGCCTTCGCACGCGGCATCTCCGCCGCGACGAATTTCCGTGTCGCATCGCGAAGCATGCGCACATGCTCGGGCTCGTCGAAATTGAGAGGAAGGTCCTGCATCGTCGCGTCCATCGGCCTCACCGTCCGGTAAAGGCGGGTTTGCGCTTTTCGAGAAAGGAACGAACGGCTTCCTTGTGATCCTCGGTCGTGAAGGTGAGCATCTCATAGCCGATCGATGTGTCGAGGATCGAATGAGCGAGTTGCTTGAGTCCGATATTGACCGAAACCTTGCTGTACTTGATCGCCTGTGTTGCACCGCCGGCGAGCTTCGCCGCAAACGCATCGACGCGCGCGTCCAGCTCGGCATCCGGCACGACGTGATTGATGAGGCCGATCCGCTCCGCTTCCTCGGCGGACACGGGATCGCCTGTCATGAGGTATTCCTTCGCGCGCGCATAGCCGACAAGTTGCGGCCAGATGATCGCGCCGCCGTCGCCCGCGACGATGCCCGCACGCACATGCGGATCGGCAAAGCGCGCGTTGTCGCTTGCAAAGATTACATCGCACATCAGCGCGATGGTCGCGCCGAGACCGACAGCCGGTCCGCGCACCTTGGCGATGATCGGTTTTTCGAGGTCGAGCAGAGAAAAGACAATGCGTTTCGCTTCCGCTGCATCCGGTCCCTTTTCACCGGCTTCGAAGCCGCGCTTCATCCAGTTGAGATCCCCGCCCGCTGAAAAGGCCGCGCCTTCGCCGGTCAGCACGACAACATCGGAATCCGGATCGTCCGCCGCGTCGAGAAAGAGACTCGAAAGCTCGCGGTGCATGTCGCCATCGACCGCATTCATGAGGGCGGGATTGCTGAGCGCCAGCGTCAGCACACGCCCCTGCCAGCTTGCCTTGACGCGCGTGTATACGCTGAAATCGACGCTCTTTCCCATCTTGTCCTCCCTTTGCACAAGGCTATTGCGATGCCTTTGCGACCGATTGTGACCCGCGGCTCGTACAAAGAAAAGAGCCCCGGTCGCAAGACCGGGGCTCCGAATACAAGCGATGCGTTCGGGATGTCAGCTGTCGCTGTCCGCCGGCGTCGCAGTGATCTTGGCGCCGACTTCCTCGCGCGCCCTTTCCATATCGTCGGGCATCAGCTTCGCCCCGGGCTCGCCGAAAACGACGATCTGGCCTTCGGGACCATCGGCGACTGCCGCATAACCAAGACGGTCGGCGCGCGTAACTTCGACGAAGCTCTGGCCGCCATTGTCGCTGTAGCCGACATAGCCCTGCAGACCGACGAGAATGATCTTGCCGTTGCCGAGCTGCACGCCGCCGGCAATCGATTTGTCCGTGCCGGTATCGACCTTCTCCCAGGTCTGACCCTTGTCATAGGAGCGGAACGCGTTGCCGCGCATGCCGAACACCATGACGGAACCGTCGGCCATGCCGAAGCCGCCCCAAAAGGAACCTTCATACTGCGTCTGGATGCGATTGAAGGTACGGCCCTTGTCCGTCGAGTGATAGACGACGCCGAACTCGGCGGCGATGAAGAGATCGCCGTCCTTGTCGGAGAAGAGCTTGTTCAAGTGGTAATCGTCGAGGACACCGTCGCTGAGCGAACGCTCTTCCCAGGTGTCGCCGCCGTCATTGGTCTCGACCATGAAGGAGAAAGCGCCCATCGCGAAGCCGCGCTTCTCGTTCTCGAAATAGACCGTCATGAAAGCCATTTCGGATTCGGTGTCGTTGTAGACCAGCTTCCAGGTCTCGCCCGCATCGGTCGTGCGCAACACGGTCGCATCGTGGCCAACCGCAAATCCGGTCTTGTCGCCGATGAAGGTCACGCCTGTGAGCGTTGCCTGGGTGGGCACTTCCTTGGCTTGATGCCAGGTCACACCACGATCGTCCGAAAGAACGACGTGACCGAATTCGCCGACGGCAACGAGCCTGTCGCCCGCATAGGTTGTGTCGAGCAGAAGCGACTCGGCGGCAAGGTCGGACGGTACGGCGTATTCAGCGCCGGACTCTGCTTCTTCCTGCGCTGCCGCGGGCCCGAAGGAAAGCGCGACGGCGCAAAGGCCGGCGACGGATGCGAGGCGCAGACGATGCACCCAACTCGAGACGATCGGGAAAATAGACGAAGACATGAACTTCAGCTCCTGCACTCGGGCGTTTCCGGTCGCCGCGCCCCCATCGGGGCCGGTCTCCCGGGCCCCCCGATGCCGAGAAGGCGGCGAGCCTCCTGTTTGGCGATTTCTTATATCGTTTTTCTGAGTTTATAGCGCATTTTTGACGGCGCGTCTTGGACTCTCGGCGTCAAAGCGAGGCGCTTGCGCCGATGGTTAAGAAGCCTGACAGCAGAAGGCCGGACCCGTTTCCGGGCCCGGCCTTGCCGATCGTTGCAATCGCTTCTTAGCGGACGCCGAGCTGACGGATCGCGTTCGGCGTGTAGCGGGACTTGTCCAGCTCGTCGGCGAAGTAGTTCACCGGCGGCTCTTCGTTCTGCAGCGCGAGCGCGAGGTAGCGGCCGGCCTGCAGATCGTAGACGATTTCGCCCGCGGAACCGCAGAGCGGCACGTTGTAGCGCTGGATCTGGTGCATTTCCTGTACGCGCCAGAGCTGGCCACGGCCGTCATAGAGTTCCACCGTCGACATCTGCCACGCGTCTTCCTCGTTGTGATAGACGCGGCGCGAATAGACGTGGCGGGTGTCGGGACGAAGCTTCGCTTCGAACTCCCAGACGCGGCGCTTCTCGTAGCGCACCTTGTCCTGGTTCAGGTGGAGCGCCTGGAGGTAATCCGCATAGGGCGTGGACTCACCGTCATAGGCGTTCGCCGAAACGAGGCGGACGTTCTTGCCGAGGAAGGTCCAGTCATAGCGGTCCGGAGCGCCGTTATAGCCGTCGAAGCTGTCCGACGTGGACAGACCGTCCGAGTTCGTGCCGGGATTGTCATACGCGATGTTCGGCGCACGACGCACGCGGCGGGTACCCGGGCTGTACTGCCAGGCCTGACGCGGCTGCACTTCGGCGTTGAGGGCTTCGTACACCAAGATCACGTTACCCGCGGCACGCGCCGGGGCGATCGTGTTCGCGATGTAGTAGATCGAGATGTTGTCGAGGTCTTCGGCGCGCTGAGCCGTCGGGTCGGACCAGGTGAGGATCGCTTCGTCCTGCACGATCTGCAGCGTGTAGTCACCGCCACGCGTCACCGGCGCCGCAGCGAACTGACGCACCGCCTTGAACGAGCGATAGCGCAGCGTGTGGTTCCAGATCATCTCGAGCGCGTTGTTCGCGATCGGGAACGGCGAACCGAAGATCGCTTCGCTGATGCCCGAGCCGCCGCCGACGAGTTCGCCGACGGCCGCATTGCGCTTGTTGGCTTCATAGAACTTGTCCGGGAAGGCGCAAGTACGGCGCGTTTCATAGACGTTCATCTTGTACGACGGATAGGCCTTCAGCATGGCCGCGTAGCCGGGCGTCAGGATATCGCTGTACTGATCCGCGTTCTGGCCGGTGACCGTGAACTTGATCGGGTCGCTGGCGAACGGGTTGGCGAGCTTGTCGCCGGGCTTGTAGCTGACATTGCTCGGCACGGTCGCGAGACCGCCGGTCCAGGCGGGGATGTCACCCTCGCCGGCCTTTTCCGAACCCATCGGGGTCAGGTCCTGACCCAGACGATTTACCTGGGCTTCCGGAACCTTCGCGAGCGCGCCGCTAGCAACGACGCTAAACGCAAGGGCGGACACCAAAAAGGTCGTCCTTTTCATATACATTCCCTCCACTGGATTTCTTTTTAGGCTTTCGATACGAGCGCTGGACTTTTTCTGAGCTGTTGCACTGCATATCGAGGCCGGTTTCCCCGCCTTAATCGAAACCGATGATAGCAAATTGCCTCAAGGGCGCAAATCGGGCGAGGGCGATTCTGTTGCCCCTGAGCCTCTATTACCCTCGTTTTTCAGGCGCTTTGCCCCTTGTTTCCATTAAATCTTTTTAATGTGACGCCATGATCGCCGAGAGACGCCAAACCAGTCAACCATCAGCCCACGGATGAATAGCGGCACGCAGCGGAATGGTGCACCGCAACATCACTGGGTGTCCCCCAAAAGAAAAACCCGGCAGCCGAAGCTGCCGGGTTCATTTGTTTCACACGATCCCGAGGGATCGGAACATGCCTTCGCTCAGAAAGCGTAGGAGACGGTCGCCGTCACGAAGTCCTTGTCACTGGAAAAGTTTTTGAACTCGTTACCAAAACTGTTGGTGTACTGGATATTGGCACGCCAGGTATTCTGTAGGTTGGCGTTGAGCCCGATGCTGATCGTCTTCTTGCCTTCGACGAAACCGGGGCCGACCGGACCGGCTGACACGCCGTTCACATCATGCGCCCACTGAAGAACCGGTGTGAGCGTCCAGGCCGTTCCGAAAGCATTGTTGTAGTCCGCTGTAGCTGCGAGGCGGTAGCCCCAGGAACGAGACGTTGCGTAAGCCAGTTTGCAATCCGGAACCAGCGGGCTGGCCGCGGCCGCACCGCAAGCCGAATCGCCGAGGATCAACGCGGCGGCCAGATCGGGGTGCGTATTCGCCGACCGCGGAGCGGCCAGCCTGTTGGTGCTGTCCGAGAGATCGGGAAGATACTGGAAGCCGACATTTGCGACCAGGATCATCAAGTCCGAACCGATCAGGGACGGAAGAGCCGCCGACGGGTTGAGCGTGCTGATTGTCGCAAGCTGACCCGTTATGACATCGAACTCGTCATAGCCCCGGATCACGTCGCCCGGCGCATAGGCGAATCCGGCGTTCTGGCTTCCCTGGCTGAGACAGCCGGGCGGCAATCCCGCAAAGGAACAGGCACCGATGGCATCCAGCTCGGCGGAATTGATTTCCACATCGCTGAGTGAAAACGGCATGTCGGGCGTAAACGCCACTTCGCCGGAAAAGGCCGACCCGCCGAAAAGCGGAATCGAGGTATTGAAGCTGGCACCGACGGTCTGGACGTCTTCGGGATACTGCATCAGGTAGTTCTTTGTTGCTGCCGTGGCGCCCACGCCCGCCGTCAGGCCCGTCAACCCGCCAAGCGCCGGAACCGGAAGTGTCGCGCAGCCGAGGAATGTCGCTGTCCCTGGACTGCTGCCCGGCAACCCCGCAAGGGTGCCGCAAAAAGATGCCAGGTCGGCAGACGGTGCGCCGAGAATACCTGCCGTCGCGGCGCCGAAATCGCCCAGCGTGAACGTGCCGACCGGCACGACCAGGCTCTGCTGCGTGAAATACAGACCGAGATCGGTGCCCGCTCCGAGGTTTTCAGCGTAATGCTTGATCGCCACGCCGAAGGTGCCCGTATCGTCGCCCTCCTCGGACGCAATCCGGGGAATCAGGACGGGGCCCGGATATTCTGCGCCGGTCATGACGTATTGACCGCCTTCGCAAGCGGCGTCGGTGGTGCTGAAGAAGGTGCCGCAGGCGTCCAGTTCCGTTTTCTGCCACCCGAACTGCCAGAAAGCCTCGACCGTTACGCTGCCCGGCAGACCGATGGACGCGAACACGGAAGGCGTAGGCATCAGCGCCTCCTTCAGTTCCGAACCGGGCGTGCGGATGGCCGTCACGTCGATCGGCAGAAAGGAATTGATACCGCCCTGAATGAAGAGGCTTTCACCCCAGTTCACAACCTGCTTGCCGACGCGGACATTCAAGGGCATGCCCGAAACGTCGAAATTCCCGTACACGAAAGCATCGAGAATATCGAAGCTTCTCCCACCGAAATCCCGCGCCTGGTCGCCACGCGCCGCGTCAACGAGAGGACGGCTGCCAAAGCGGTTGTTCCTTGTACCAAGTTCTTCGTTTACCCAATAATCGTAGAACGCCTTGGTACGAACGAATGCCCCGAAATTTTGCCATCGAAGATCGAAGTCGGTCGTGATCTTGACGGTTGTGGTGTAGGGATCCCACTGGTCAGTATTGATGTTGCCGTCATCGTCGTTGATGCCCATGCCGGCCCCGTTTCCGGCGGAGCAGCCACCGTTCGGCTTCGAAACGTGGCTGCAATCCTGTTTAGAGGTCCGGAATCCGGCACCGACCGAAACCAGATTGTCGATCTGGAGATTGGCTTCCCCGAACTTGAATTCAACGGCTTGGGCCGTTCCGACGGTCAGCAGCATTGCCGCACCCGTCATGCCGCCCAAAAACACTCTTTGGGCAATTTTTCTTTTCATGGAGCGATCCTCCTCGATCCTCGATGGCTTCACTAACTTTGCAGCCTGATCGGGAGGTTGAATCGGAAAGCGTATCGACTGTTCCCCCCGGCCAGTCAGCATCCCTCACCGCCTAGCCGACATTTATTGCGGGTTTGAGTCAAGACCGTGTGCTGTCGTTGCCTCACACCGTCGCAACATTGCGCGGCGGTATGGCATTTATGACACGGCCGTAATGATCTTTGGCACAGTAACGCCGCCGGAAGTTAATTTTATTGCACCGCACACTGATTATATGCGCCGCAACAAATACCGGAGCCGAATCAATCAATAGGTTGCTTTGGGAAGCTAGTGCGCCATCTGTCCGGCGGGTCGTACCGGCGCGGAAACCTCGATCTCACCGGCACTTTCGAAGACAAGCGTCAACGGAACCGTCATCCCTTCGGACAGGGGTTCCACGAGCCCGATCAGCATGATGTGCTTGCCGCCCGGCGCCAGCGCCACGCTCTCGCCTGCCGCGACCGGCAGGGCGTCCAGCCGGCGCATCTTCATCACCATGCCGTCCATGGTCATGTCGTGGATTTCGACCTTTTCAGCCGCCCGCGAACGCACTTCGAGAAGCAGGTCGTCCTTGTCCCCGCTATTGGAAACCGTCAGATAGGCCGCGCCGGTCGCGGTAACGCTGGCCCGTGCCCAGGCATCGGAGACCGCAATCTGGCTGACACCCTCGTCTCCGCAGGAAGCAAGGAGGGGCATTGCCAAAAGCAGGGCGGCAACGGAAAGCCGAAACGGTCGGAACATGAGATGGCCTCGCCTGACGCGGGAAACGGGAGACGCCAGCATAGCGTCACGTGCCCCTCGCCGCATCCGTCCGGAAGCCGATATGTCAGGGCCATCTGTCGCAGGAAGACGCGGGGTGGGCCTAGCCCTGGTTCCGTTCGCGTCCGGCCTGGCGCCACCGCGAGACAATGGCCTCGAGCCCGGCCCGGTCCAGGTTGGGTTTGCTCCATGACTGCGAGAAGCCGGCATTCAGATTGCGCGGCACGCCCCTGCTGGCGATATCGGCAAACTTGATGCGCATCGGCATGCCGACGCCCTGCCCGAGCACGATGGCCTCCCTGTCGCCAAGCAAAGGCAGGAAATCGAGCAGATCGAGAGCGCCATCATGTGTATTCGAGCGCATCACCTGCTGGTCCCGTTCGGTCGAGAGCCGCATCGCGACAACGGTGCTGCACTGGGAAAGGATCGTCGTGTCGAGTTCGGAAGGCCGCTGGGTGACAAGTGCGAGCGAGAGGCCGTATTTCCGTCCTTCCTTGGCGATACGCGACAGCGCCTGACGTGTCGGCTCGAACCCCTGACCGGCATTGGCGGGGGCGTAGCGATGCGCTTCCTCGCAGACCAGAAGCATCGGCAATCCGCCCTTGCTCCAGACCGCAAGGTCGAAGGCGAGACGCGAGATAACCGAAATCACCACGTCGAGAATTTCCGGCGGGACCGTCGACAGATCGATCACTGTGATCGGCCGTCCATCGTTCGGTACACGGAACAAACGGCCGAGAATGTCCGTCATCGTGTCCTGTACGGTCAGGCTGCCGAACATGAAGCTGTATCGCTGATCGCTCGCCAGCGTCTCGATCCGGTTCTTCAGCCGCCGGTAGGGAAGCGTCTTCTGCGTGCGTTCGAGCTTGCCGAGCTGCTCATCGATAAATGAGAGAACATCGGAAAGACGGAAGGGCGTCGGCGCATCGACCGTCACGCCGCCAGAGTCTCCGGCGCGCCGCGCGATCTGTCGGTTGGACGAAGCGTCGGAATAACGGCGCTTCGCGGCGATCACCGCATCGCTGAGAATTTCGATTTCCGCATCATGATAGGCATCGCCACTGGTAAGCGCCGCCGACAGTTCCTGGAAGTTGAGAAGCCAGAAAGGCAAATTCAGATTGGTCGGATCGATCAGTTCCGCCTGGTCGCCAAAGGCCGTCGGATACTCGTTGTGTACGTCGAGCATGACGATATGCGCATGGTTATGCGCCTCGAGCACGCGCTGGAGAATGGCGGTGAGCGCACAGGACTTGCCGCACCCCGTTGTCCCCACGACGATGAAATGTTTCGCAAGCAGATCGTCGACCAGAAAACGCGCGGGCACCGCAGCATCCTGAAACAACGATCCGACTTCGATGGTCGCGACATTCGGTTGCGTATAGACGCGCGTGAGATCGTAGCGGTCGGCGAGAAGCACCGCATCGCCGATCGTCGGCAGATGGGATACGCCACGCCGGAACGACAGCCGCCCGTCTTTCGGGTCGTCCACGACTTCTCCGGCGAGATTGATTTCGATCAGACGGATATCTTCCGCACCGCCGCCGCTTGCCGGGGTCGGTGCACTGACTGCGGAAACAAGACCGACGACGGTCGCAAGCGGTGTCGGCACCTTGACGAGCTGCCCGATCTCGACCCGCGCTTCGTCCTGATTGCCGCTTTCCCTTTCGAGGACGGCAACCGCCTGCGAACCCGAAACGGACACGACATGAGCGATGCGCCTCGGCGGCACAGCGGGCTTGCCGCGGCGCTCTATGAAGGGCGGCGCTTCCGGTTCGTCGGCCCTCGCTCCGGGTGCGGATACGGGAGTGTTCATGACTGCTTGTCCTGATGATTCGGAGAAGACTTGCCGGATTTGGCGGGCGGTAGCGTGAAGAAGACCGTCGTTCCCTTGCCGGGTTCGCTGTAGATCTGAAACTCACCGCCATGAAGTTTTGTCAGTGCGCCCGCGATCGGGAGCCCGAGGCCCGTTCCCTCGTGGCCACGGGCATAGCTCGATTGCACCTGACCGAACGGCGTCATCGCATGATCGATCTGTTCCTTGGACATGCCGATACCGGTATCGGCAACGGCGATGGTCGCTCCGTTGTCGGGCGTACGCGTGGCGACGAGAACGATGCGGCCGCCTTCGGCCGTGAACTTGTGTGCGTTCGACAGAAGATTGATGAGGACCTGCTTGATACGGCGGACGTCGATCGGCACGTTCGGCAGAACGGGATCCGCCTTGATGTCGAGAACCTGCTTCTTCTCGCGAATACGCGGCTCGATGAGCACGATGCACGCGTCGATGAGTTCCCGCAGGTCGTACATCTCGGTCGCCAGCGAAAACGTCCCGCTTTCGATTTTCGAGATGTCGAGAATGTCGGAAATGATGTTCAGAAGGTGCCGTCCGGCGCCGGCGATATGCTCGGCATATTCACCTGTCTTGTCGGACGGCGTCCCGCTCGCGGCGATGTGCTGGATGAATTCCGAAAAGCCGATAATGGCATTGAGCGGTGTGCGGAGTTCATGGCTCATATTGGCGAGGAACTCGGATTTCGTCCGGCTCGCCATGTCGGATTCGACCTTGGCCGAGCGCAACGCAGCCTCCGACTGCCGGCGGGACAGAAGCTCGCCGAGATTCGTCGAATAGTCCGCCAGAAGGGTCTTCCGGCGGCCCCGCGCTATGGACCTGTGGCCGTGCATGGAAGCCGTGTTGCCCCGCCTTACGATTTCCTCGCTTGAAGATAGCCGCCGCTTCCTTGCGAGCGAGTAAACGCCGCGTTAGGGAAACTTGCGGTTTTCGCAAGAATCAGTCTGCCGGAAGGCGTCTTGGCAACGCACCGAAGCCCCTTTTCCGCAGTTTCCTGCGGGATCGACCTCGAAAGCCTCACGGCGAAAAGGTTAAAGCGCTGACGGACAATCGACAGGATCGTTACCGGCGCTCATTCTTGCGCCCACAAACAAAACCCGCCCGAAGCGGGCTGGAGGGGAGGAATCCATGGTGGAAACGGGAAGTCTGTTCGGGGACCTGCTGGTTCTCGACTGTGCGAGCTTTATTGCCGGGCCGGCGGCCGCGACGATCATGTCGGATTTCGGCGCCCGGGTGATCAAGATCGAACCCCCGGTGACGGGCGACAGCTACCGTCAGCTCATCCATGTCCCCGGCATGCCGCCCGCGGAACGGGATTACTTCTGGCTTCTCGACAACCGCAACAAGGAAAGCCTGGCGCTCGACCTGAAGCACCCCGATGCCCGGCCGGTGCTCGAAGCCCTGATCGCCAGGGCCGACGTCTTCATCACGAATTTTCCGGGACCGATCCGCGAGAAGCTGAAGCTGACGCCGGATGATGTCCTGCCGCTCAACGAGCGCCTCGTCTATGCCTCGCTCACACCCTATGGCGAGGAAGGTCCGGAGAAGGACCGGACCGGCTACGACGCGACCGCCTGGTGGGCGCGATCCGGACTCATGGACAGCGTGCGCGCCAATCCGGATACGGAGCCCGCGATATCGGTGCCGGGGATGGGCGATCATCCGACGGCCGTCGCGCTTTTTGGCGCCATTATAGCCGCGCTCTACCGCCGCGAAAAGACCGGCAAGGGCGGTGTCGTCTCGACCTCGCTTCTCGCCAACGGCCTCTGGTCGAACGGCTTGTGGATGCAGGCCGTGCTCTGCGATGCGGATTTTTCCGTGCGCCTGCGGCGCGGCCAGCGCGGCGCGCTGACCGAACTCTACAAGTGCCGCGACGGACGCTGGTTCATGCTGGCACTGTTGAACTATCTGCGCGAATGGCCGCTGCTCGCGAACTGCGTCGGACACCCGGAATGGGTCGAAGATCCGCGCTTCGCGACGCCGGAGGCGCGGAAGGAAAATACGCCGGTCCTGTTGAAGCTGCTGGAAGAGATCTTCGTCACGGCGGACTGGCCGGAGTGGCGCGAACGCTTCACCGAGGCAGGCATCACCTTCGGACCGATCGCGCAGCCCGACGATCACCTGGAGTGCCGGCAGGTGGCGGCGAACAACATGCTGCCCGAGATCGCCGGTGGCGAGGGGCTACGCACTGTCGACAGTCCAATCCGTCTCGCAGACGAGCAGAAGGCCGTGCCGCGCCGCGCGCCCTCTATCGGCGAAAACACGCGTCGGATTCTTTCGGACATCGGGCTCGCGGAGGCCGATATCGAGCGGATGATCGCGAGCGGTGCCGCCGCCGGCTGAAACCCCGAAAGGCTTAGCCGATCGCCATCTCGTTGGTCTCGCCGGTGCGGATGCGCACGACCTGCTCCAGCGGCTGCACGAAGATCTTGCCGTCGCCGGTCTTGCCGGTATTGGCGGCCTTTTCGATTTCGCGCACTGCCTTCTCGACCAGCTCGGCGCTCACCGCCACGTCTATCCGGACCTTCGGAACCTCCATCACCTGGTATTCCGCGCCCCGGTAGATTTCCGAATGGCCCCGCTGACGGCCAAATCCCTGCACCTGGGTGACGGTGATGCCCTCGATGCCGATGGCGACCAGCGCGTCGCGCAGCTCTTCATACTTATGGGGACGGATAATCGCGGTGATCATGCGCATCGGATAGCTCTTTTCATATTCGAGACCATGAAGGACCAGGCGCCGGATGGCCTCCGACCGGGACGGCAGATCCGCCTGATCGCGGCGCCAGCGGTCCACCACATTGTTGAACTCCGCAGAGGCAACAAGCTGAATTCTCTGGTCAAGTTTTTCCATATTCAGCCTCATACACACAAATTGGATTCGGCCAGCTAACCCTGAAGAAGCGATAAAAGTGCCGGAAATCCAAGGAATTACGCTCTTTCTAGCAGCCGGGCGCCCGGCTGTCGAAAAAAATGTGTAATTCCTTCTTTTAAGCAGATTGACAAACTTACACATGTTACGCATATTGAGCGTCAAGACGCGAGACGCAAACACAGGAGGCAGCCATGAGCGATCTGACCTACAGGGGTGTGAACCACCACGGCGACAAGAACGACGCACAGTCCAGGGACGCGGTGCTCAACTACCGCGGCGCGAGCTATCACTCCGCCGAAAGCCACAAGGGCAAGCCCCAGGCGAATCGCACCGGCCTGCGCTACCGCGGCGTTCCGCAGCGCTAAAGGGAGACTGCCGCTACCGCCGTCTGAGGGTTGCCTTCCCCAGCGCGTAAACCGGCGAGCAGCCTCCGTTAGGCGAAAGGCCGTGCCCTCTCGGGGGGACGGCCTTTCTGTTTGTTCGGAACGCGAAGCCGGTCAGACGACGCGGAAATTCTTGAACTGCCAGGGATCCTCCTCGTCGAGGTCCTCTTCGAAGAGAAGGCCCCGGTCGAGCAGCGGCGTCCAGTCGCTATAGGCGCCGATCATATTGCCGAGATAGGGCCGCGCGATTTCGAGAATGCGTTCGAAATTCATCTCCTCCGGCTCGGTGATCCAGCGGCCGGGATTCTCGATCGCCCAGACGACGCCGGCGAGCACGGCGACGGTCACCTGCAGGCTCGTTGCATTGTTGTGGGGCGCGCAATGGCGCGCTTCCTCGATGGTGAGCTGCGAGCCGTACCAGTAGGCGCCCTTGGCGTGGCCCATCAGCAGCACGCCAAGCTCGTCCATGCCGTCGGAAATCTCCTCCATCATCAGCCGTCTGGACTTCTGGATCTTCCAGTTCTTGCCCGCAAGTTCGTGCAGCGACAGCACCGCGACATGGCACGGATGATAGGCGTAATGAACGGTGGGCCGGTATTTCGCCTGGCCGCCTTCTTTCACCGTCAGATAATCGGCGAGCGAGATCGACTCGCCATGCGTGATGAGCCAGCCATGGAACGGCCCTTCATTGGGCGTCCAGCTTCTGACCCGCGTCGATGCACCCGGCCGCGCGAGATAGATCGCGCAACCCGTTCCCGAGGCGTGTGTATGGCCATCCACCGGAAAATGCTTCTCGTGCGTGCCCCAGCCGAGTTCCGCCGGCTGGCAGCCCTCGCCTACGAAACCGTCAACGGACCAGGTGTTGACGAACTCGCCGATTGCTTTGGGAATTGGCGATACCTGCGTATCGCGTTCCGCGATATGGATCGACTTGATGCCGAGACGCGACGACAGCCGGGCCCATTCCTCGCGCGTTTTCGGGGTGGCGGTCTCGACGCCCGTATCCCGCGCGATATCGAGGAGCGCCCGTTTCACGAAATGCGAAACGAGGCCGGGATTGGCGCCATGCGTAAGGACGGCCGTCGGGCCGCCATCGTATTTCGTCCGGAGCGCCATCGCCTTTTCGCGCAGCGCATAATTCGAACGCTGTGAGGGCGACTGCGACGTGTCGGTATATTGCCCGCTCCAGGGTTCGATACAGGTATCGAGATAGAGCGCGCCCTTGGAGCGGCAGAACTCGACAAGCGCGAGCGAAGAGACGTCTACCGACAGATTGACAAGGAAATCGCCGTCGCCCAGCAGCGGATCGAGAACGGAGAGATAGTTCCCCTTGCGGAGCGGCATCACCGTGAACTTGATGCCATAGGCCTCCGCTTCCGCACGGCCGGCCTCTTCTGCCGTCACGATCGAAATCTGGCCCGGCTCGATATCGAGGTGCCGCAGGAGAAGCGGCAATACGCCCTGCCCGATACTGCCAAAGCCCACCATGACGATGCGGCCCGCAAAGCGGGTGAGTTTGCTGTCGGTCTCGGCCATGGCGAACCTCATTGGCGGTCATGGAGAACGGGCGCGGCCGCGGAACGCCGCCACACAGGTAGCAACCTAGGTGCCTCAACCGCCCAAAACCAGCAACCGGGAAAATGTCGGGGAAGTGGTGCCGCTTGGGTGACTCGAACACCCGACCCCCTCATTACGAATGAGGTGCTCTACCAACTGAGCTAAAGCGGCTCCGGGGACGGCGGAAAAACCGCCAGCCCGCAAGGGCCCTCAGATACCCTGCCACGCCCTCTTTGGCAACAGGCAGAAACGCGACGGGAACTTCGAAGCGAGAGCCTATTCGGCGGCCTCCGGGACGGCTTCGCCGCCCTCGTTTACCGCCGCCCCGGCGGGCGGAGAGGCGGGGGACGTGGAGGACGAAGCGGCAAGCGCCGAGGCGAGGAAGTCCCTCACGGCGGCCGCACTCGCCGCCGGCACTTCCTCCATCGGAACATGACCGACATTCTCGAAGATCGCGAGTTCGGCCTGCGGAATGCGTTTCTTGAATTCATGGGCAGCCGAAACGGGGATCAGCCCGTCCTTGTCGCCCCAGATGACGAGCACCGGCACCTCGATCTCGCCAAGCCGCGCCGCGAAAGCTTCCTCGTCGCGCGACGCATAGCTCCGGAAACGCATCCGCGTCGCATCGCGATTGCCTTCGTGAAGCGACAGATCGAAATAGCGCGACACCATCTCGTCCGTCACCTTGGATTGGTCGACGAAGACCTTGCGCACGCCCTCCTCGACGACCGAGCGCGGCAGCACATAGCGCATCACGTTGCTCACGACGGGCATGCGCGCGAGACGGAAGGCAAGCGGCACATCCTCTTCCTTGCGCTCGACGGGAATGCCGGCCGAGTCGACCAGGATCAACGCGGAGATGCGGCCGGGATGCTCGAGCGTGTGTTGAGCCGCAACGCCGCCGCCCATCGAGTTGCCCGCAATCGCAAACCGGTCAACGTTGAGCACGTCCATCAGCTCGCCGACGAAATCCGCCATGCCCTCGCGCGTGTAGTCATCGCCCGGCACACGGCCCGTGAGTCCGTGACCCGGCAGGTCCATGCTGACGATGCGGTAGCTGTCCCCGAGTTCTGCAACCCAGGGCTCCCACGTATGAAGGGAGGCGTTCGAGCCGTGGATGAGCACAAGTACCGGGCCGTCCGGATTGCCCTCGTCGCGCATATGTGCGCTCGCCCCCGAAGGCAGCGTCACGAACTGCGATGCGCCACCCGCATATTGGCCGACAAGCTCCTCGCGCGGCACGTCGAACTGGACGACCGAGATGACGATGACGGCAAACGCCAGCGCGATCAGCGTCAGCGTGCCGAGCAATATTCTCCTCACCATTTCTTCTCCCCCTGCGCCTCGTCGGCGTCTTCATCCGGGCCCGGATCGTCGGGCAGCGGGGGACGAAAGGCAAGCACTTCGCCAGGCCGGAGCTCTTCCGCCTCGGTAATCTGTCCGGTCGGGGGCAGGACCTCATCCTCGGACGAGGGTCCGGACGGCGGAGCGGGCGCAGCCGCCGTCTCTTCCTGCGCAATCGATGCGACAGGCGCCGTCCATGTCAGTCCGTCGAACTCGCCGGTAACGGGATTGATCGGCGACCAGCGATGCGACCGGTACCCGGTGCCCGTCCATTGCGGGTCCTCCGGTGCATGAAGAGCCCGGCTGAGCCAGCTCCGCGCGGCGCCGCGATCGCCGAACTCGCCTTCTTCGATCTCCGCCATCAACTCGCAAACGCGCTGCGACGGCGCTTCGGTCGCGGCGGGTCCGGCATAGGATGCAAGCGCCGTGCGCGCGGCCGCCCAGTCGCGCGCGCCAATAGCGCCGCGCGCGACGAGAATATGGCTCTCCACATGATCGGGATTGCGCGCGGCAAGCGTCTGCGCGCGGACTGCCCGATCATAACCACTCTCGCCATCGATCATGTCGAGCCAGACATCGGCAAGATCGGGATGCGGCGTTGCCTTCCACGCCTCTTCGATGAACTTCATGCCCTTGCGCTGATGGTTTGTCTCGGCGGCAAGATGCGCAGCAAGCGCGACGGCGGGAGCGAAATGCGGTTCGAGCGCCACGGCTTCCGACGCGAGCTTCGCCGCTTTCTCAAGCGCCGACTGTTTCGCATCGCCCACCTGACCGCGCGCGGCCTCCGCTGCCGTCATCGCCTGGGCAGTCAGCAGCACGGCGCGGCGGCGGCGCGCATCGTCGCGGGGAATGAGCTTTGCGGAAACGACCTTGTCGAGCGTCTTGAGCGCGGCATCCCAGTCTTCTTCTGCCGCCTCGATTTCGAACACGGCCTGCGCCGCCCAGGGCGTTTGCGGCCTCAGCTGAAAAGCGCGGCGCGCATGGGCGAGCGCACCGTCGCGGTCGCTCGCGCGGCGCGCCTGGATGAAAAGACCGCGAAGACCGAGAAATTCCGTTTCGGGGGCGCCGAGCATCCGTTCGAAATATTTGGTGGCGCTCGCCTCGTCGCCCTCAAGCTGTGCCGCCTGCGCTGCAAGAAGGAGCGTCAGCGGTGGCGCATCGAGGAGCTTGTGTGCCTGCGAAGCGTACCGTTTCGCGTCGGTGGCATCGCCCGCCGCGACCGCGACCATGCCACGCGACAGTGCGAGAAAACCCTTCTGCTGCCGGCGTTTTTCGAGATAGCGCGAAACGCTCGCCGGCGTCTCGATGAAGCTCACCGCGATCCGGTAGGCGAGGAGAACGAGAAACGCCGCGATTGCCATCGCGGCGACACCGACAACGAAGCTGGTTCGGATCTCGTAGCCCCGCCAGTTCATGACGAGGTCGCCCGGATTGTCGGCAAGCCAGATCGCAATGCCGCTCAGGACGGCGACGATGAGAAATGTGTAAAGCGCGCGCAGCATCGGCGTCAGCCCCTCGCCTTGGCGAGTTGCTCGCTCACCCGCGCGCTCAACTCGCGCACAAGCCGATCCGTTTCCAGCCGTGCTTTCGCATCCGCGATCCACGGAGCGGCCGCGTCCGCCGCGGGCCCCGAAAGCGTTTCGGCCTCCGCCACAGCGCCCTCAAGATCGTGGACTTTCAGGCGCTCTTCCATGCGCGCAACGATCGCTTCCGTCGTATCGCCTGAAATTTCGCCCGTGCGCCGGATCGTTACCAGCGACTTCGCATTGGCCGTGAGCCGCAACCACCAGTTGTCGTCATTCGCATGCCGCTCCGCATCGAATATGCCTTGTGCAAGAGACGGGAAGCGCGCTTCGAGCGCGGCCCGTGTCGGCACGCCACCCGCCGCCGCGTCCGAAAGCTCTCCAAGTGCCGCTTCGTCCGGCAGGAAGGTTTGCACGACGCCGAGTTCCGTTTCGAAGGAGCCGGAGCTTTCCGCTGCCCGCGCAAGATTGGCGAGCGCCAGGCCGAGCGCCGCACGGGCGGCCGCATCCGGATCTTCTGCTTCTTCCTCGAGAGCGGCGACGCGGCTTTCCATCTTTTCGATTTCGGGCGCGAGCGAGGCGAGGCGGAGATCGAGCGCCTTGACGAGGGAATCGAGCGCCCCGACCTGGTCGCCGATCCCGTCCGGAGGCAGGCGGCCTTCGATACCCTCAACCTTCTGTCCGAGTTCGCTCATCGTGCCGCGGGTATCGCTGAGGGCGGCCTCGATCTCCTGCAGGTCGCTCGCGAGCGCGTCGAGTTGTTCACCGATGGCGGCAGCGCTGTCCGGCCGTTCCGCGGCGGCGGCAAGCCCCTCTTCCGCGGCGCCGACTCGTACCGTCAACGC
>CAJXOU010000024.1 GCA_913057645.1 uncultured Rhodobiaceae bacterium
TCACTGGATCGTGGCGGGCTCTGGCCATGGCAAGAGCCAGACGCTGCAATACATGATCGCGCAGGACCTGGAGCGCGTCGGCAAGGGCGAGGCCTCGGTCATCGTGATCGACTCCCAGGGCGATCTCATCCGTAACATCGCCGGCCTCAAATGTTTCGCATCGGGCGAGGCGCTGCATGGCCGTCTCTGCCTGATCGATCCCTCCGATATTGAATATCCGCTTGCCCTCAATCTTTTCGATGCCGGCATGGAACGGATCGGCGCCTATGCCCCGCTTGAGCGTGAGCGCCTCGTCAATGGCATCCTCGAACTCTACGACTTCGTACTGGGCTCACTCCTCTCGGCGGAACTCACGCAGAAACAGAGCGTGATCTTCCGCTACATCACACGGCTGATGCTCCATATCCCGGATGCGACCATCCACACCTTCCGGGAGCTCATGGAGCCGAAGGGCTACGAGACATACAAAGCCCATATCGAGAAACTCGACGGCACGGCCCGGGCCTTTTTCGAGACGGAGTTCAACAGCAAGCAGTTCGAGGAAACGAAGCGGCAGGTGGTTCGCCGTCTCTGGGGTATTCTCGAGAATCGGACCTTCGAGCGTATGTTCTCGCATCCGAGGAACAAGCTCGACCTCTTCGCCGAGATGAATGAGGGCAAGGTCATCCTGATCAACACGGCAAAGGACCTCCTGAAGCAGAACGGCACGGAGATCTTCGGGCGCTTTTTCATCGCGCTGATCGCGCAAGCCGCGCAGGAACGGGCGACACTAGCAAGAGGGGAGAGGCTCCCCACCTTCGTCTATGTCGACGAATGCGCCGATTATCTCGACCAGAACGTCTCGGTGATCCTGGAGCAGGCGCGCAAATACAATGTCGGCATGGTGCTGGCGCATCAATATATCGGCCAGCTGTCGCCGAAGCTGCAGGAGAGCTTCGCGGCCAATACGAGCATCAAGTTCGCGGGCGGCGTCTCGGAGAAGGATGCGCGGGTGCTCGCCCCGATGCTCCACACGACGCTTGAGTTCATCGGGAGCCGGCGCAAGGGCGAGTTCGCAGTCTCGGTCCGCAATGTGACCGACGGCGCCGTCTCGCTTGATTTTCCATTCGGTCATCTGGAAGCCCTGCCGCGGATGAGCGCGGAGGAGGCGGAGGCTGTGCGCGGGGAGATGCGTGAGCGCTACGCCGTCCACTGGCAAGAGGTGGAGCAGGGGAGGGCAGGGGCCGAGATGTTAGAGCGTGACAAGGCTCACGCTCCTGTCCCCGCGGAGATCGACACGGCGCCTTCAAGCGACTGGTGACAATCCGCTCCTTCTTCTCGTCCATGAGAAAAATGGCCATCATGACCTTTCCCCGAATGCAGAGGGCGAAAGGGAGGAAAGGCCAATGGCGACACACGAGTTCACGCGGCAGGAGCTTTACGATCTTGTCTGGTCGATCCCGATGGCGAAGCTCGCGGAGCGCTACGGTATATCCGGAAACGGCCTCGCAAAAGCGTGCCGCAAAGCGGAGATCCCGGTGCCTGAGCGTGGCTATTGGGCAAAGCTGCAGGCGGGCAAAAAGGTTGTCCGAAAAGCCTTACCGGCGGTGAAAAGAGATACACCCAGAACGGTGATCATCAGCCCGCCGGGCAAGCGGGAGGACTCGACTCCTCCGCCGCCTGTTCCGGATAGCGTTGCGGCAAAAGTTGAACAGGTCAAACAGACAGCAAAGCCCGTTTCCGTTCCGGCGACTCTTTCAAATCCGCACCGAATCGTCGCGGCATGGCTTGAGGACGAGAGGCGGGAGAAACGTGCTCGCCGCGGCGATCCCTGGGCTCTGCCATTGAAGCGGAGCGATGCGACGGAGCTCGATAAGAGGCGTCTCCGGATTTTAAGCGCACTGCTCAAGGCGATCGAGGCGTCTGGCTACACCCTCAAATGCGAACGCTACCGGGACGTGCAGATTCGGACTGGTACTATGACGATCGAGCTTATTCTCGAGGAGCGCATCAAGCAGGTACGCCGGCTCATCACAGACGAAGACCGGCGAAGTTCCCGCTGGTACGCGGAGGGGCAAAAATGGACACAGGAGAAGGTCCCGACCGGCAGACTGCGGCTTCGCCTTCTTGAACCGGAATACCGGCATGTCGTGAAGGAATGGGAAGAAGCGGAAAGCAGTCCACTGGAAGCGCTCCTTGACGAGGTGCTGCCGACGGTTGCGGGTAAATTTGAAGAGATACGCCTCCAGCGGATGCGGCAGGCGGAAGAACAGGCAAAACGTATGGAAGCAGAGCGCCTCAGATATGAGGCGGAGCTTGAGGCGAAGAAGGAGACGATCAGATTCCGCCGGCTGGTCGCTCATTGCGCCAACCGGAGGACCGCCGCGGAAATAAGGGAACTTGTTGCATCTGTAGAGCGCTCGCCTCTGGCGGCAGATAATGCCGAACTATTTTTCGATTGGAAGAGCTGGGCGCTTTCACATGCCGAACGGATTGATCTGCTTGCGAAGGAGACACTGTTTGACCGGGAGCGACTATGAGACGTATCACTTCGAGAAATGATACGTCGGCGACGCGAAGGCCCGAAAATAAAAGAGGGACAGAATTTTTCTCGGCGCGCATGGATGTTCGGCGCTCCACGGGGACAAACATTCATGAACATGGCGCACGTTTTCTGCGCTCCGGTCCGATGCTATCGCTTCAGGCATGGAACACCGGCAGCGCCGATCCCGCATGAAGCGCCAGAAGACGGGGAAGAGCCTCGCGCTGACAGCGCGCGACCTCGCGATCTTCGAGCTGCTGGAGCGCTACCGCTATCTGCGGTCGACTTTCATCCACGACTTTGTAGGTGGACAGTCGGAAACGCGCTTCAAGGAGCGGCTCGGCGATCTCTACCACGAGGGCGGATATCTGACCCGGCCCGAGCAGCAGTGGGAGACGGCGCGTTCCCGCTACCTGCCTGCCGTCTATGAGAACAGTGATCGAGCCCGGGACGTGCTCGCCGCGCAGGGGAGGCTCGCCGACCCCTGTCCGCATATGCCATACGGGACGAGCGGCGCGGGACGGCAATTCGCGCATTCGCTGATGATCTGCGAGACTCTGGCGTCGATCGAACTCGCGGTGAAAGCAAAGGCGGATCTGCGCTTTGTCTCCTGGCCCGAAATCCTCGCAAAGGCACCGGAGGGAGCCCGGCGGTCTCCGAATCCGCTGAGGCTTCCCGGATCGTCATGCAGCTTGGGAACGGCAACCGAGCTTGCCCGCAATGGCGACACCGTCCCGGATGCCATGTTTGGTCTCGGATATGGTGGAGAGGGACGGAGAAGCTACCGCTTTTTCGCGCTTGAGGTCGATCGCGGCACGATGCCTATCATGCGATCGGCGCGGGGACAGACGTCCTATCTGGAGAAGATGTCCGCCTATCATGGCGTTGCGGCACGTGGGGTCCACAGGTCGCATTTGGGCATTCCCAATTTACTCGTCCTCACAGTGACGACATCGGAAGCGCGCAAACAGAACATGTTGTCCGCTCTTGCAAGAACAATCGAAGACAGTGCCATGTTCCTCTTCAAAGAAGTTGGTGCCGCGGCGCACAGGAACGGCGCAACACTAGGTGCGGTGCTTCAATTGCCTTGGGACTGCGCCGGCCGCTCTCATGTCGACATTCTGGAACCTGGCGACTAGCGGTCGATGGAGTCAATGTCCGATATCTCCGCCTGATATTGGACCCGAGGCCTCTCCCATGACGAATTTGTGTACTCGCCTGGAGTAAAGGCTTGTGCTAGTCTTCAGCCATGAAGCGACGTATCGACAGATGCCGACGCGTATCCCGGGTCCGGCATTGGCTTGCGACGGTGCTGGCGGTCGCGCTGTTGATGACGGCGGCTTCGGCACCGGTGACCGATCTCGGTATGATGGCGTCGGCACACGCGATGGCCGATGAAGGTGCCCCGCCGCATGGGGCACTTGCCACGGGCGAGATGGCGGAATCGTGCTGCGACGATTGCCAAGAGACTGACACGACAACCTGCGACAGCTCGGCCCTCTGCATGACCGCCTGCGGCAAGCTGCCGCTTCAGCTCGCCGCTGCGCTCGGTTTTGTCCCGGTCGAACGTGCCATCGAAGCGGTTCACGGGCCGGACATCGGCCGGGCCGATCTTTCTCCCTCTCCGTTGCGACGGCCTCCCAAAGCGATGTGACACACCGGCGCGCGGCCCTTCGGTTGCGCATCAACTGTCACAGCAGTTTCAGGAGAGTCTTATGGTTCGCTCACTCAAAGCGTCCACGATTGCCGTGCTTGTGGCGGTCGTGGCGACCGTCGGCATATGGAGCGTCGCCGGCGCGCAGTCTCAAGCTTATAAATTCGAGGCCGTACCGGATGAAATATCTGTCGGCGAGGGCGTTCGGATCGAGGTCCGGTTGCTCGATCCCGACGGAAAGCCGGTACCGTCGGAGAACGTCGACATTGTCTCGACGCGGCTCGATATGGGTCCCGAAGGCATGGCGATGATGGATACACCGCTCACACCGCTCCCCGCCGGCAGCGCGGATGTCCTGGCCTTCGAAACAAAGATCGCGATGGCCGGCCGATGGGCGCTCGCGATCGAAGTGAGAGTCGACGGCGTTCCAGAACCCGTCAAGGGCGTCGTCATTTTCACGGCCGTCGAGAAAAAAGCCGATGCAACCCCTGCCGCGCCAGCGGCAGGGGAGCGCGAGATACGTTATTACCGTAACCCGATGGGCCTGCCAGACATATCGCCGGTGCCGAAGAAGGATTCGATGGGGATGGATTACATCCCTGTCTATGAAGAGGATGTTGCGGCACCCGCCGGAACCGTCCGTATCGGCCCGGAAAAGACGCAGCGTGCCGGCGTTCGAACCGTGGCGGTCGAACGCCGCGACCTCGTCCGCACGATCCGCGGCGCCGGTACCGTAACCGTAGACGAAGCGCGCGTAGCACTGGTGACGGCACGCTTCGACGGATTTGTCGAACGCCTCGACGTCCGCACAACGGGCGGCACGGTGGCCGCCGGCGAGCCGCTGCTGACGGTCTGGATCGAAAGCGATGAACTCCTGCGAAAACAGGCCGATTACCTTTCGGCGCTGTCGCGCGGCGGCCGCGATGTCGAACGTGCCGCGCAGAATCTCCGCCTCTTCGGCATTTCCAGTGCCTCCATCGCAGAAATGGCGCGCACGCGCGCGCCGGCGCGCGTGGTGACCTTCGAGGCGCCGCTTGGCGGCACCGTCATCGAAAAACCCTCGCTCGACGGCATGCGCTTTGCGGCCGGCGACACGCTTTTCCGGATCGCCGATCTGTCGGCGCTCTGGGTGATGGCCGAAATCGCCGAACAGGATCTCGCGCTCGTCAGGCCCGGCCAGACCGCGCAATTGTCGATGCCGGCCATGCCCGGCGAAACGCGCGAGGCGATTGTCGATTTCGTCTATCCCGATCTTGACATGGCGACCCGCTCGGGCCGGGTCCGGCTGGTCGTGCCGAACGCCGACGGGCGCCTCAAGCTCGGCCATTTCGTGCGCGTCGAGATCGGCGCGCCGGTCGGCGATAAACCGGCGCTCGCGGTGCCGGCCGCTTCGGTCATCGACGACGGCGCGCGCCAGATCGTCTTCGTCGCGCGCGGCGACGGGCTTTTCGAACCGCGCGACGTTCGCCTCGGCGCCCGCGCCGGCACCGATGTCGAGATCAGGGAGGGGCTTGCCGCCGGTGAGGAGGTCGTCACCTCCGGCATCTTCCTGATCGATGCCGAGAGCAATCTCCAGACCGCGCTTTCGGCCTTCGCCACCGAACCGGTGACGCCATGATCGCGGGCATCATCGGTTGGTCGGCGCGCAACAGTGTTCTGGTGCTGATCGGCACGCTCTTTGCGATCGTTGCCGGCATTTACTCGATCGCGCGCATTCCGCTCGATGCGATACCGGACCTGTCGGACACGCAGGTCATCATCGTCACCGATTATCCGGGCCAGGCGCCGCAGGTCGTCGAGGACCAGGTGACCTTTCCGCTCGCGACCGCGATGCTCAACGTGCCGCGTGCCCGCGTCGTGCGCGGCTTTTCCTTCTTCGGCGTTTCCTTCGTCTATGTCGTCTTCGAGGACGGCGCCGATCTCTACTGGGCGCGAAGCCGCGTCCTCGAATATCTGAGTGCGGCGGCGGAACGCCTGCCGGACGGCGTCACGCCCTCGCTCGGGCCGGATGCGACCGGCGTCGGCTGGGTCTATCAATATGCGCTGAAGTCGTCGGAGCTGAACCTCGCCGAACTCCGTTCGCTGCAGGACTGGCAGGTCCGGTTTGCCGTCTCGCGCGCCGAAGGCGTCGCCGAGGTCGCAACGGTGGGCGGCTTCGTCCGGCAATATGCGGTCATCGTCGATCCGTTGCTGCTGAAAAGCACGGGGCTGACGCTTTCCGATATCGCCGGCGCGGTGCGCACCAGCAACATGGATGTCGGCGGCCGCACCATCGAGCTTGCCGAAACCGAATTCATGATCCGCGGTCGCGGCTATCTCGCCGGCATTGAGGACATCGAAAAGATCGTGCTCCGCGCCGAGGGCGGCACGCCGCTTCTGCTGCGCGACGTGGCGCGCGTCGAACTCGCGCCCGACGAACGGCGCGGCGTCGCCGAAATGGGCGGCGAGGGCGAGGCGGTTTCCGGCATCGCCCTGCAGCGCCATGGCGCCAATGCGCTCGACGTCATCGAAAACGTCAAGCGCGAGCTTGCAGCCGTTGCGCCGAGCCTGCCGGGCAACACCGAAATCGTAGAGGTCTATGACCGCTCGGCGTTGATCGGCCGCGCCATCAATACGCTGGTGCGTACGCTCGTCGAGGAAAGCGTCGTCGTGGCACTGGTCTGCTTTATGTTCCTCTGGCATGCGCGCAGCGCGCTTGTCGCCATCGTCACCCTGCCGGTCGGCATTCTGATGGCGCTTGCCGCAACCCATGTGCTCAGTATCCCCTCCAACATCATGAGCCTCGGCGGCATCGCAATAGCGATAGGCGCCATGGTCGATGCGGCGATCGTGATGATCGAAAACGCCCACAAGCGGCTCGAACATGCGCCGCCCGGCGCCTCGCGCACCGCCGTCGTCATCGAGGCGGCGCAGGAAGTGGGCCCGGCGCTCTTTTTCAGCCTGCTGATCATCACCGTCTCCTTCCTGCCGATCTTCACGCTGGAGGCGCAGGAAGGCCGCCTCTTCAAGCCGCTCGCCGCCACCAAGACCTTCGCGATGGCGGCTGCCGCCCTTCTCTCGATCACGCTGGTGCCGGTGCTGATGACGATCTTCATCCGCGGCCGGATCGTACCGGAGGACCAGAACCCGCTCAACAAGGCGCTGATCTGGCTCTACCGGCCGGTGATCGGTCTGGTGCTGCGCGCCCGCGGCGTCACCATCCTCGCGGCCTTCATCGTGCTCGCCGTAACGGCGGTACCACTCAGCCGCATCGGCTCGGAATTCATGCCGAACCTCAACGAGGGGACGCTTCTCTACATGCCGACGACGCTGCCGGGCCTTTCGGTGACGAAGGCGGCCGAACTGCTGCAGACGCAGAACCGGATCATCGCCGGCTTTCCCGAGGTCGCCTCCGTCTGGGGCAAGGCCGGCCGCGCCGACAGCGCGACCGATCCCGCGCCGATGGAAATGTTCGAGACCATCATCAACCTGAAGCCCGAAAGCGACTGGCGGCAGGGCATGAATCTCGACAAGCTGATTGCCGAAATGGACACCGCGCTCCAGTTTCCGGGCGTCTCCAATGCCTGGACGATGCCCATCAAGGCCCGCATCGACATGCTCTCGACCGGCATCCGCACGCCGGTCGGCGTCAAGATATTCGGGCCCGACCTCGTCGAACTGGAGCGGATCGCCCGCGAGATCGAAACCGTCCTGCGTGCCGTTCCCGGCACTTCGTCGGCCTATGCCGAGCGCGTCAATGGCGGCTATTTCCTCGACATCCGTCCCGACCGCGACCGCATCGCCCGGCACGGGCTGTCGATGGAGACGGTGCAGGAAACGATCGCGATGGCGCTGGGCGCGAAAGCCCTCACCACCACGGTCGAAGGCCGCGAGCGCTACGATGTGGTGTTGCGCTATCCGCAAGCCTCCCGCGCCGACCCGGATGCGCTCGCGCGCGAGGTCTTTGTCACGACGCCCGCAGGCGCCGCTATTCCGCTCGGCGAGATCGCCGACATCGCGCGGGCGCGTGGCCCCACCATGGTGCGCACCGAAAGCGGCCAGCCGGTCGTCTATGTCTTTGTCGATATCCGCGACCGCGATCTCGGCGGCTATGTCGGCGAGGCACGGCGCGTGGTCGCCGGCGAAGTCGCGCTGCCGCCCGGCTACACGGTCGCCTGGAGCGGCCAGTTCGAATATCTGGCGCGCGCGCAGCAACGCCTTTCCGTCGTCATTCCAGTTACGCTGCTGGTCATTTTCCTGCTCCTCTATCTCAACTTTAAGGGCCTCACCGAAACCTTCATCGTGATGCTGTCGCTGCCATTCGCGCTGGTCGGCGGGCTCTGGCTGATGGCGGCGCTCGATTTCAACATGAGCGTTGCGGCGGCCGTCGGTTTCATCGCGCTGGCGGGGGTGGCGGCTGAAACCGGCGTCGTGATGCTGCTCTATCTCGACCAAGCCTTGCGCGACGCGAAGGCCCTCGTGTTGGCCAAAGGTCGCGCCTTCACCCGCGCCGATCTCAATGGCGCGATCATGGAGGGTGCCGTCGGGCGCGTGCGGCCGAAAATGATGACCGTTATCACCATCATGGCGGGCCTCCTGCCGATCCTCTGGGCCACTGGCACCGGCGCCGAGGTGATGCAGCGCATCGCCGTGCCGATGATAGGCGGGATGGTATCGTCCACTATCCTCACGCTGGTGGTGATCCCGGCGATCTATGCAATCGTTCACGGGATGAGGCTATCGAGGGGCGATGCAAGCACGGTCGATTGAACGACCACTACGATCGCGTATGAAGACAGGGGCGGGACATCTCCTGTGGAAGCTCGATGTATCCGGCTCGACGCAAGGGCGGCGGCGCGGGACGGTGTCAGACGGCCTCCACTTTGAGGCCTGCGGCCGTCTACTCAGGAAACCCGTCTTCAAGCCGCCGCACATGAACGCTTCTTGCTCGCAGGAACGGGGCAGCTTCGAATATCAATACTATTCGGAAAAGACCGCCCCCTTTGCAATCTGACGTGTGGATACCCTTCAATGCCGGCTGAGGCATAGGTTCGTCTCGCGGCGCAAATGATTCCTGCCGGGCTGTCGTCATCAATCTTGGTCCCACCACTTTCTTAGGGCGCCGAGCCGATGAAGACCGAGGAATTCGTCGCCACCAGATGCCGATCATCATCCTGATGGGGAGGTCGCTGTGGTTCCAAACCAAAGAAAAGTCGTGCCCAGGAGATGAAGCCGCCGACGATTTCCGCGACTACGGCGCCAATGTAAGCAAAAGCCGCACAGGGGTATCAGTGCGACATTGCTACCGGCTAATGTCCTTGTTTGAGGCGACACATGAAATGCCCCTGAAGTAAATTGGTTTTGCTTGGTGGAGATCGAAAGTTTTCAGATGATTTGCCACTTTAGTTTGTGATCCGCAGTAGCCCCAGTTCTGGTGCCGCGCGAAATTGGTCCGCCTGTTTGGCGGGGCTAGGACGAAAGCGGGCGGATTTGTTTTCAAAACAACAGCGAGACGCCGAATGTCGTTTTAAAAAATGAGTTGCAATGGGTAACAATTTATAGGACATCCTCTATATGCTTCGCGCCTTGATCCACTTGGTAATTGTCAGCTTGCTTTGGAGTGCAACGTCCGTCGGCGCGACGGGGGCACCGCTCTATAGCGATTTGATCGAAGCCAGCAGCGATATCCTGGACAAAGAAGCCGGTGGAGATCGACTGCTCGATGAAGGCTGCGAACTCTGTCACGCTTTTCAGCATGTAACTGTGGCCAGCGCTCGCTCTGCGAGCGCCTCAGCACTGTGCGCTCTTGTATCGTTTCCAGGCGACGCCGTGGCAAGAAGTCTCTCCCGTTCGCCGGACGGTCCCCCTCCTGAGTTCATGATCGCCTGATCTCACTCGCATTCCCGGCCGGGAATGCATGACGTTTCCATAGATAGGTGATTCATGAATGGTTCGTTCCGCCGTTGGCGGAGGGTCCTGTCTGGTGCTTTCTTGTCGGTCGGGCTCATAGCACCTGCATGCGCGTTGGAGCATGCTGGACCTTCCCTTACTCTCGACGCTGCTATAGCCACCGCGCTTTCGCAGAACGCGCAGATGCGCATCGCAACCGAAGCCATAGGAGAGCGCGCCGCGGAGGCACGCCAGGCCTCATTCCTGCCTAACCCCGAACTCGGACTTGAAGTCGAGAATGTTTTCGGCTCGGGTCCATATAGCGGTGTGGACGAGGCGGATATCACGCTGGGAGTCTCGCAACTTATCGAAACGGGAGGCAAGCGCGAAAGCCAGAAGCGCCTGTTCCGTCTTTCCGAATTGGCCGCGACGGCCGAGCGGAATGCAGTGGAGCGCATCCTCCGCGAGGCCGTGACGCACGCTTTCAACGAGCTTCTTGCTGCGCAGCGCGAAGTGACAACGGCTTCAGCAGCCGCCGAGAATATCGGCACTCTTGTTCCTGCACTTCGCCGCCGTTTCGAACGCGGCGCATCATCCGAGGCCGATCTGAACCGTGGTCTCTTGGCGCTGGAACTTGCCGAGATCCGGGTCACCGCGAGAGAAGCCGAACTGCGCACCGCCCAGCAGACATTGCTGGCGCTGTGGTCTGAAAATGTCTACCGCCCGCTGCATGCGGAAGGCTCTTTCGCTGTTCCCGCTGTCCAACTTCCGAGACTCGATGAACTGGAAGCGCGGCTGGACAGTCACCCCGCGGTGCTCGGTGGGCAAGAGACGGTGAGCGCTCGGCGCGCTGCCTTCGACCTCGAAAAGGCCAATGCCGTTCCCGACGTTACGCTCGGCGCGGGAGTGCGCCGGTTTTCCGGCACGGATGAAAGCGCGCTGCTCTTTTCCGTTTCCATCCCGCTCACCGTCTTCGACCGCAATCAGGGCAATATCGATGCCGCGTCGCGCCGCATCGTGCAGGCCGATCTCGATGCGCAGCAGACGAGAGTGGAACTCGCGCGAGACCTGCAACAGGCATATCAGACCTACCAAAGCCGCTGCCCGGAGGCGGCACGGCTCGGCTCCTCCATCGTGCCCGCATCGGAGAAGACCTCCGCGACCATCCGCGAAGGCTACCTGGCCGGGCGTTTCGGCGTTCTCGAACTTCTCGACGCCCTGCAAACAAGCACCGAAAGCCGGTTGCAGGAAACGCAGGCGCTTCTCGCCTGCGTCAATGCCCTCGCTTCGATTGAGACAATGACCGGCCTTCCCGCCAGTGCGGATGCGGCCGAGGGAGATGAGCAATGAGCCCGACAAAGAGTAAGTTTCTGGCCAGTAGCACATTCGCTTTAAGTCTTGCGTTGGCCATTGCCTATTCTCCGGCCTTTGCGGAGCCAGACCCCGGGCATGAAAGCCCGCGAGTCGCGCAGGAGACCGAAGGACACGGCGACGGCGACGAGGAAGGTCACGATGCGCATGGCGAGGAAGCCGATGCAGATCATGCGCATGACGACGAGGACGATCATGCTCTAGAAGAAGGGCATGCCGAGGAAGAGGGGCATGTCAATCTCTCGGCAAGTCAGCTTGAAAATACCGACATAGAGATTGCCAAGGCCACAGCAGGAACGCTTACGCTTTCAACGAGCCTTTTTGGCGTTATCCGTCCAGACCTCGAGAAGCTCGTGCATATCGTGCCGCGTTTCCCTGGCATCGTCACGGAGGTGAAGCGGCGCATCGGAGACGAGGTGTCCAAGGGAGACGTCCTGCTATCGGTCGAAAGCAATGAGAGTCTGCGATCCTACACGCTTCGATCGCCAATCGCAGGCCGCATCATTCAACGCAACGTCGCCCCTGGCCAGTTTGCCGATACGGAAACCCCCTTGATGGTGGTGGCCGACATGTCTTCCGTCTGGCTCGATCTTCAGGTGCATCGTCACGATGCAGGCCTCGTGCGCGAGGGACAGCGCGTTACATTCCGGTTGGAAGATGAGGGCGATCTCGTTGCCGCCACCATCGGCTACGTATCGCCTATTGCGGCGCAGGATACCCAAAGCGTCCTCGCGCGCGCGTATGTACCCAACCCCGACGGACGCCTTCAGCCGGGCATATTCGTCAGTGCTTCGGTAGAGCAGGAAAAAGCGACGGCTCGCGTCGTCGTCGGCCGAGAGGCAATTCTCTATGACGGTGCGTCGAGCTTCGTCTACGTGCCTGGAGAAGAAAAGGGTTCGTTCGAGCGCCTTGAGGTAAAGACCGGCCGCAGCGACGAGAAGAGCGTCGAGATCGTGGACGGGCTGGACCCTGGTAGCACCTATGTCGCCGGCAATGCCTTCATCCTCAAGGCGGAGGCCGGCAAGAACGCCGCCTCCCATGCACATTGAGGGGGGAGCGGTCATGATTGCGCGTATCGTCTCCTTTTGCGTCCAGCATCGCTGGCTCGTCCTTCTCACGGCAGCATTTGTCGCCGCATTGGGCGTCTACAATTTCATGCGCCTGCCGATAGATGCCGTTCCCGACATCACCAATGTTCAGGTCCAGATCAACACCTCGGCACCCGGCTATTCGCCAGTCGAGGTGGAACAGCGCATTACGTTTCCTCTGGAAACGGCGATGGGTGGTCTACCTGACCTCGACTACACAAGATCACTATCTCGCTACGGTCTTTCGCAGATCACGGTCGTTTTCGAAGACGGCACGGATATCTACCGTGCACGTCAGCTCATTGGCGAGCGTATCCAGGCGGTTTCCGGAGACCTTCCTTCCGACGTTGAGACCGCTATGGGGCCCATATCGACCGGTCTTGGCGAAATATACATGTACCATCTGCAGGCCGCCCCGGACACCCGGAAGGCCGACGGCAGCCCTTACACACTTTCCGACGTACGAGCTCTACACGACTGGGTGGTTCGTCCTCAATTGCGCACGGTGGCTGGCGTTGTGGAGGTGAATGCGATCGGGGGGTACGAGCGTCAGCTGCATATCGTGCCGGATCCGTACCGGCTGACGGCTTACAACCTTACCTTCAGTGACGTGATAGCAGCGCTTGAGGCGAACAACGTCAACGTAGGTGCGGGTTATGTGGAGCGTAACGGAGAGCAGTATCTAATCCGCCTGCCCGGGCAAATTGAGGATGCCGACGAGTTCTCGGAAGTGCTGCTCGGCACACATAATGGACGTCCCATTTATGTCCATGACGTGGCAGACGTGACGTTCGGTAAGGAGCTTCGCACCGGTGCGGCCACGCATAACGGGAAAGAAACCGTGCTCGGCACGGCTGTCATGCTTGTGGGCGAGAACAGTCGCGATGTAGCGGTTGCTGTTGGAGAGCAGCTTGAGAAAATCAAAAAGAGTCTTCCGGACGGCATAAGCATCGAAACACTCTACGACCGGACAAGCCTCGTTCAGAAGACTGTGGCGACGGTTCGCACCAATCTCATTGAAGGTGCGGTACTGGTTATTGTCGTTCTCTTTATTCTGTTGAGAAACATAAGAGCTGCCCTGATCACAGCGGCAGTCATTCCCATATCCATGCTCATAACCGTAACGGGCATGGTCGAGTACAAAATTAGCGCGAACTTGATGAGTCTTGGTGCCATAGATTTCGGTCTGATTGTCGACGGTGCAGTCATCATCGTGGAGAACTGTCTCCGGCGTCTCTCTGAGGAGCGCAAGCGCTTCGGACACGCGCTGAGCACCAACGATCGTTTCAGCGTGGTCGTTGAGGCGACTCGGGAGGTGATGACACCGGCCATGTTTGGCTCGTTCATCATAACCGTTGTCTATCTGCCCATTCTGACATTGACCGGCGTGGAAGGAAAAATGTTCACGCCTATGGCTGTGACCGTGGTTCTCGCACTTCTTGCCGCCATGGTCCTTGCTCTGACATTCGTTCCTGCGGCCATAGCCATCTTCGTGCGCGGCGATGTCGAGGAAAAGGAGAGCCCTGTCATGCGCTGGGCACAGCGTGGCTACGAGCCTGCGCTCGCCTTCGCGCTGGGTCGGCAGAAGACGGTAACTGTCGCCGCCGGCATTCTTGTCCTCATTGCGGCAATCGGCGCAACGAGGTTCGGGGCGGAGTTTATCCCACGGCTTGATGAAGGTGATGTTGCCGTCCAGGCGCTTCGCGTTCCCGGGACGAGCCTTTCGCAGTCGATCGACATGCAGATGAAAGTGGAGGAAGCGCTTCTCAGTATGCCAGAGGTGAAGGAGGTCTTCGCGCGTACCGGGACGGCAGAAGTGGCGACGGATGCCATGCCTCCCAACATTTCCGACGCCTATGTAATGATCAGGCCCCGCAGCGAGTGGCCGGACAAGTCGAAGCCGAAGGCAGAGCTTCTTCGTGAAATCGATGAGGTTCTTGCCGCAATTCCCGGCTCCAACTATGAAGTGTCACAACCTATCGAACTTCGTTTCAACGAACTCATTTCCGGGGTGCGCTCCGACGTCGGCATCAAGATATTCGGTGACGACATGGAAGCGTTGCTCGCTTCGGCAAATGAGGTTGCCACCGTCATGCGCGGCATTGAAGGTGCGTCAGGCGTTCAGGTTGAACAGGTGTCCGGACTTCCCGTTCTCTCGATCAGGGTGAAGCGCGAGGCCGCCGCACGTTTTGGCCTGAGCATTGCCGATATCCAGCAGGTGGTGCAGGCCGCGATGGGCGGAGCCCGGGCGGGAACATTCTACGAAGGTGACTGGCGCACGCCTATCATCGTGCGTCTCCCGGAACCCTTGAGACAGGATGTCGGACGCTTGCGAGAGCTGCCGATACAACTGCCTCCCGAACATCAACCGGATCAGGAATTTGCTCCTGCCAGCTATTCTCCATTCGGCGTGGGTACTCCACGCATCATCCCGCTGCGGGAGGTAGCTGACATCACGCTTGCGCCAGGACCGAACCAGATCAGCCGTGAGAACGGGAAACGGCGGATCACCGTAACGGCAAACATCCGGGGCCGCGATCTCGGTTCCTTTGTCGAGGAAGCACAGGCGGCTGTGGAGGAGAAAGTGGCGCTTCCTTCCGGTTACTGGTTCGAATGGGGTGGCCAGTTCGAACAACTGGTGTCCGCAACTCAAAGGCTCAGTATTGTCGTTCCAGCAGCGTTGGTGCTGATATTTGCGCTCCTATTCGCGAGCCTGGGCACGGCAAAAGATGCTCTGCTCGTATTTTCAGGCGTGCCGCTGGCGCTTACCGGCGGGCTTGCAGCACTGGCATTAAGGGGACTACCGCTATCTATTTCGGCGGGTGTCGGCTTTATTGCTCTTTCCGGCGTAGCCGTACTGAATGGTCTCGTCATCATCAGCTTCATCAACAATCTGCGAGCGCAAGGTCTGCGGCTGGACGAAGCGATATGGAAAGGGGCCATCACCCGCCTTCGGCCGGTCCTGATGACGGCGCTTGTCGCCTCGCTGGGTTTCGTACCGATGGCCCTGGCGACCAGCGCCGGAGCAGAGGTGCAGAGACCGCTGGCTACTGTCGTAATCGGCGGCATCCTGTCCTCCACCATTCTCACACTGATCGTTCTTCCGGTGATCTACCGGCTTGCTCATGCGAAAGAGGAATAGATTGACGCATGATGTTGTCATCAGGTCGACCCGTGCGGATCGACCTGATGCATACTGCTAGAGAAGTTGCGCTAAGCACGGCGATCGATCCAGCGCTGGCCTTGATGTTGCTCCTATTTTCCGGATCTTGTGGCCATGACCGTGCTGTCACGAGATACTCGGCTTCAACATGCTGCAGGTTTGCGAATGAGATCGAAGAGATGACATTTGGAAAGTAGATAGTGAGAGAACGTTCTGGCTTGACTTAAATGTTCGCCAGCCTTCTCGGCTTTGCTTCTCACGCATTGCGGGCGATTTGAATTTGCCGGCGTATGCTCTGTGGTCTCAGCTCGTTGTGGCCGATAGTGACGAAATTATATGTGGTATGGGCGGACTCCGCGCCCACGCCTCCGGCATCGGCCGGATTTCCTGTGTGATAGCGCGTCGCGGGCCTTAGTCAAATGGTTTCGTGTATTTAGCAGCTAGTTCGATGGTGTCCGCAAATCGCGAGTGTGTGGAGAGGGGGCGAGCAGCCGTTCACTGCATACCAGCCAAGCTGGTCGTTGAACATGGTCGAGCATCCTTGATTTTGAACAACTACGAAATCGCATGAATTTGCTGGTACGCGAGCTGGCTGGAGCAACGGGAACCGTGAAAAAACAAGTGCACCCAGGTGGATAACTTCGATACAACCTCCGCCCCTGGGTGTCGAAACGATCACACAATGACTGTCTGCATTCGAGCGGTATGGGTGGTCGGAGAGAACCGATATCTTGCTTGGCGGAAACTCCAAGGCCCGCTGTTCGACGGCCCCAGCATCCCCGTGCGATAGGTTTACTCGCGCGGATGCCTTTCGGCGCAGCCAAAGGTTGCGAGTAAGCGCACCGCCCGCAATCATGTTTCTCCAGACGAATCCGAACTTAGCGGCAACCATCTTGGACAGTAAGCGCCTTTGTCGGTCTGCTTCGCATAGTCATAGCGAGCGCAAGTGCAGTTCCCATCGTTCGATGGCGTCGCGCATCTCATCCATATAAGCGTGCCGTTGATAGACGGCGACGATCCCGCTGGTCGTTCCCGAAACATGGTTCAGAAGTTTCTCTGTGACGTGAACCGGAACGCCGAGCGCAGCAAGATTAGTCGCGCATGTGCGCCTGAGGTCGTGCAGCGTCCAGTGATCTATCGGACATCCCCTGTCGAAGTTCGGTTTTCCTTTTGACCATCCGTCGAAAGCCCTACGCTTCCCGCGAGCGGGGAAGAGGAGGAGACCTTTGTCATCCAGGTCCTCGTCTTCAAAACTTTCATTTCTTAATTGCTGCGCGCGCAGCAACGCACGCCTCAGAATTGCTTCCGCCATCTCGCCAAATGGAAAAGTATGTTGGCGTTTGTTCTTGGTGACGGTGGAGGGCAGCGTGATCGTTCGGCTGTCAAAGTCGATCCAGCCCACCTGAAGCGATGCGATCTCGCCCCTGCGTTGTCCGGTTAGCAGAAGCAGCTGAACGATGCTAGTGAACGTTGTTTCCTTTTCCCTGGCGTGACAAAGGACAGCCATGATTTCGTCTTGAGAAAGTACGCGGTCTCGGGGTGCCGATTGTCTCGGCGCCTGAAGCCGCTCGCATGGACTGCGGTCGACATAGCCCCGCCGGAATGCCCAATTGAAGAATAGTCGGATCACGGCAAATGCGTGACGAGCCTCGCCAGGGGTCTTGTGCATCTTGTCGATAATCCGGGAGATTTCCCGCGGCTGAATAAGCTCCAGCTTCTCGTGCCGCAGAGATGGGAGAAAGTGTTTCTCAAGCTGACGTTTGGTCTCGGCTCGGGTGCGCGGTTTTGGATAGTTCTCGGGGAAATGAGTTGCGAGGAACAGCTTAAGGCCAACCTCAAAATTAATCGGCGGAGCCTCATGTTTGCCGAGCGTACGTTCGGCAAGTATCTGTTTTGCTGCCTTCCTCGCGTCTTGGAGGCTGATTGTGGGGTAGCGGCCAATCGTCGTCCGCTTGCGATTGCGTCCGTGAACGACAACGAAGGATTTGACGCCGCCCTGCGATATCCGCACACCGAAGCCGGGCAAAGTGTCGTCGGTATATGTCACTTGTCCCTTGACAGGAGGCTGCAAAGTCTTCAGCGAAATTTCGGTGAGGCGCATTCTTAGGCTCCGCCTAGGCTCTCACATAGGCCGTGTAGGGACGATTTTTTATGTTCAAGTATGTTCTTATAACTATATGATTTTCAAGGAAAAAGTAAACTTTTGACGCCTCTATGTTCAGCTATGAAAACCCGCAGGATCTTTCTACGAATCTGAGGGTCGGACGTTCGAATCGTTCCGGGCGCGCCATCTCCCTTCTTCTTTCGAAGAATATCGCTGTCAGCCGCGTGTGAACCGCGCCGGATCCTTCGCGATCAGCGCCTCGAGCTCGGGCATGCCCTTCTGCAGGCCGGAGCGGAGCTGGCGGGTGACGAGCCAGCCGAGCGGGAAGATCGCCTTCGCCTTGCCCCACCAGCGCAACTCGCAGCCGCCCGGCGCCGGGACGACGCGGTAGTCCTCTGCGCCCGCCTTGATGGGAAGCGGGCTCCGCTCGAAACGGAAGGCCATGCGCTGGCCCTCTTCCCACGCATAGAAGGTCTCCTCGATGGCTGCGCCGCCGGCTTCCACGGTGCGCGTGGTGCCCGGGCCGAAAGGTTCGGGGCTCGTCCACGTGACCTTCGTGAGCGGCAGCCATTCGGTCCAGGCCTTGCCGTCGAGAAGTGCCGCCCAGACCACTTCCGGCGGAAAGGGGAAACGATGGGAGGCATCCGGCGGCGTCGTGTCCGCCGACAGGAATTCCTCGCCGACTTTCTCATGCTGTTTCGGTTCGCGCGCCATGTTCCCTCTCAATGTGTTCAGTCAGTTCAGGTGTGGTTGCGCATCCTGCGGCTTGCCGCATCTAGAGGATGTAGCCGTCGCCCGTCGCGCGCACCGTGATGTCGCCGAGAGAGACGCCCCAGGGCTGGTCGATGGCGGTGATGACGGCGTCCGCGATGTAGCCCGGATCGAGCGCCGCATAGGCGGCACTGTCGGGGTCGATGCGCTCGTCCTGCACCTGGCCTTCCATGATGGCCATCATCGTGCCGAGATAGCTCGCGGCGTTCTGGCCGAGAATGCCCGTGATTGCTTCGGGGTTAAGCACCCCGGCGCCGAGCCTCGTGCCGGGCACGCCCGTCGGTTTGATGATCGTCACCTTGATCTTGCCCGCCGCCTCGACGCGCAGAGACTCCGACAGGAAGTTCACGGCCGATTTCGTTGCGCCGTAGACCGCCGCGCCGAGCACCGGATGATTGCCGTAGATCGACGAGATGTTGATCACATGGCCGCGGCCTCGTGCGATCATCGGATCGTAGGCGGCAATGATCCCGTGCATCACGCCCTTGATGTTGATGTCGATGCACTTGCTCCATGCACCTGTCGCTGCTTCATGGTCGGAAAAGAACGCGAGCGGCATGATGCCCGCATTGTTGATCATCACGTCGACAGCCCCGTGCGTCTCGATGGCGTGGCCCACAAGCGCCTTCATCGCCGCGAGATCGGTCACGTCGGTCCTCTTCGCCGATGCCGTCCCGCCCGCTTCGGTCACGAGCCGCACCGTCTCGGCAAGCCCCTCCTCGTTGATGTCGCCGCAGACGACATCGGCGCCCCGCGCCGCCGCCTTGAGCGCGATCAGCCGGCCGAAGCCGCCGCCCGCGCCGGTAATGACGATGGTCTTTCCCTTCACATGATCTGTCATGTGGCTGCCTCAGCCCGGGTTCTTCGGGAAGCGCGCGCCTTCGATCATGGGCTTCATCCAGCTCTGCGCGCTGTCGCACCAGACTTCGCCGCCTGGTGTGAGGCTCGACGTATCGTCCAGCGTTCCCGCCTTGATGATCGCGATGCCGGGATTGGCCGACAGCCGGGAGAAGATGGGCGAGCCGCATGTCGCGCAGAATTCGCGGTCCACCGTGTTGCCGCTGTCGGCCTTGTCGTGAAACACCTTGAGCTCGCCCTTCGTCGCGACGGCATCCGCGGGAACGACGACGTTCAGCGAAAAGGCGGCGCCGCCCTGCCGCTGGCAGTTCTTGCAGTGGCAGATCATGGTGGCGAGCGGCGAAGCGTTGACCTCGTACGAGAATTGCCCGCACAGGCAGCGGCCCTGAAGTTCCGGCATGATGTCCCCTCCTTTGTTGTGCCTTGTTTCTTTCCCGCAAGTTCACAACGGCGAGGGCGCGCCCGTACAGCAAAAAAGAACCGCCGCCTTCCCCGATCACGGCGAAGGCGGCGGTTGACGCACCGGCACGCTACGGAAAGGCCTCAGCCCGGCCAGTAGACATATTCGTCCTCGGGTGTCGCTTCTTCCTCGAGCGTCTTGTCGATCGTCACCGGCATTTCGGCGACGGCCGGGAAGAGCGGCTCGCGCTGCGTCGCGTTATGCGCTTCGACCAGCGCCTTCAGCTCCGCGACCTTCTCCGGATTTTCCTCCGCGAGATTGACCTGCTCGGTCGGGTCTTCGTTCAGGTTGTAGAGCCAGGTCTTGTTCGGCCGCTCGGCGAATTGCAGCTTCCAGCCGTCGACGCGCACCGCCTGATAATGCCCGTCGCGCCAGAAGATCGGTCGCGCGGGCGCCGCCGCCTCGTCCGTCCCGGTGACGTAAGGCAGGATGTCGATGCCGTCGATCACACGGTCGCCGGGCAAGGGCGCGCCCGCCGCCGCGACGATGGTCGGGAAGAGATCGAGATGCGCCACCGGCATCTTGCGCTCCGTGCCCGGCTCGATCTTGCCCGGCCAGCGCACGAACAACGGCACGCGGATGCCGCCCTCGAAATAGGTGAGCTTCCAGCCGCGATAGGGCTTGTTCACATCGGGAATGCCGATATAGCCGGGCCCGCCATTGTCGCTCGAAAAGATCACGATGGTGTTGTCGTCGAGCCCGTTCTCCTTCAGCGCCTCCATCACACGGCCGACGCTCCGGTCGAGCGCGCGGATCATCGCCGCATAGACGCGTTCGCGCTCGTTCTCGATATGCGACAGCGCGTCGTAATCCGCTTTCGATGCCTGCAGCGGCGTATGCACCGCCCAATGCGCGAGATAGAGGAAGAAGGGCCGGTTCTTGTTCGCCTCGATCGCCTTCACCGCCTCGTCCGTGTAGTAGTCGGTGAGATATCCCTTCGGCTCGAACCATTCGCCGCCATTATAGGACGTCGCATATTGCATCCGTGCCCAGAGGAACTGGTCGATCGGATCGAAAGGCAGTTTCGCGTTCACGACCTCGGGGCTGTCTTCCGGCAGGAAGAGCCCGCTTTCGAGCATCACGCTTTCGTCGAAGCCTTGCGCATTCGGAATGAACTCCGGTGAATTGCCGAGATGCCACTTGCCGATATGCATCGTGTGATAGCCCTTGGGCTTCAGCGCTTCGGCAAGCGTGATCTCCTCGCCGGGCAGTCCCTGTTCGCGGAAGGGCGGCGCATTGTCGGCCGCTTCCTGGTCGACGAGCAGCTCGTGAGGCCGGGTGCCGTCATTGTAGAACAGGTCGACGATGCGGGTCATGCCGGGCGGCGTCGGCGTGAACTCGAAGCCGGTCCGCGTGCCGTAGCGCCCGGTCATGATCATCGCGCGCGAGGGCGCGCAGGCCGCCGTGCCCGAATAGGCGGTGGAAAAGTTCGCGCCATCCCGCGCCAGCGCATCGATGTTCGGCGTCTCGACGATGCCGCCGCCGTAATAGCTGATATCGTTGAAGCCAAGATCGTCGGCGAGGATCACCACGATGTTGGGCGGGCGCTGGCCCTCGGGGGTGCTCGCCGTCTCCGGCCCCTTCTCCCACACGACCTCGCGGTTCGGCGCGACGGGCGTTGCATCTCGCGCACGGGTAGCCACGGCGTAGAGGATGAGATCCTTGCGGAACGCATAGGCTGTGCCCGCAACCGTTACGAGAACCATGACAGCCGCCAGCGACCAGATTTGCCATTTTTTCATGTGCCACCCCCTTCTTCTAACTATTGGCACCACTAATGGCATAATTTCGTCGTCCGATAAAGCGCGGCCGCCGCTGGGGCAGGGCGGCGGCAGGCAGAAAGGCGCAACCGGCTGTTCGCCTGTGAACGGCATTCCTGCCTCTCCCAAGTTCCGTAATGGCACCGATAGGGCTATCTTCTCCCGCAGGAAAAGCCCGCCTCGCTCGGAAGGCGGCATGAACAGGCATTTGGGAGACGTCCGCATGAAGACGCGCATCACGGAACTTTTCGGCATCCAGCACCCGGTCATCCAGGGCGGCATGCATTTCGTCGGCCTCGCCGAGATGGCGGCTGCCGTGTCGAACGCCGGCGGTCTCGGCATCATCACGGGCCTGACCCAGACGACGCCCGAAGCCCTCGCGAAGGAAATCGCGAAGTGCAACGACATGACCGACAAGCCCTTCGGCGTGAACCTGACCTTCCTGCCAGGCTTCGCCAATCCGCCTTACCCCGAATACATCCAGGCGATCATCGAGGGCGGGGTGAAGATCGTGGAGACCGCGGGTCGCAGCCCGGAGGCCTACATGCCGCCGATGAAGGAAGCGGGCATCAAGGTCATCCACAAATGCACCTCCGTCCGCCACTCGCTTAAGGCCGAGCGCATCGGCTGCGACGCGATCAGCGTCGACGGCTTCGAATGCGGCGGCCATCCCGGCGAAGACGACATCCCGAACATGATCCTGCTGCCCCGCGCGGCCGAAGAACTGAAGATCCCCTTCGTCGCGTCCGGTGGCATGGGCACCGCCTCGCAGCTCGTTGCGGCGCTCGCCCTCGGTGCCGACGGCATCAACATGGGCACGCGCTTCATCGCAACGAAGGAAGCGCCCGTCCATGAGAACGTGAAGAAGGCGCTCATCGCCGCGTCGGAACTCGACACCCGCCTCATCATGCGCCCGCTCAGGAACACCGAACGCGTGCTGGCGAACCCGGCGGTCGAGAAGATCGTCGAGATCGAGCGCGAGAAGGGTGCGAGCCTCGGCATCGAGGACATTCGCGAACTTGTCGGCGGCGTCTATCCGCGCGTCATGCAGGAAGGCGACATGGACGCCGGCGCCTGGAGCTGCGGCATGGTCGCCGGCCTGATCCACGACATACCGACCTGCAAGGAACTGATCGACCGCCTGATGTCGGAAGCCGAAACCATCATCCGCAAGCGCCTCGAAGGGCTCCTTGCCGCCTGACGGCCCATGATAATTCGGCGCCGTGACGGCTTGCCGTCGCGTCTCCCTGCCGTTCCAGAATCGAATGTTTCCGCCGCGCTTTCTAACCGAAGGCGCGGCGGTTACGCTTTCGGCATCCGATTTTGCGCTTTTGGGAGGAACGCCAGATGGGACTGATGACGCAGGACCAGTACGTCGAGAGTTTGCGCGACGGCCGCGTGATTTTCTGGGACGGAGACAAGATCACCGACCCGCCGAGCCATCCGAATTTCCGCGTGCCTATCGAAGTCGCCAAAGGCGACTACGACTATGACAACCCGGAAAAGCGCGACATCATCACCTACGAAACGGAAGATGGCGAGCTCGCCCATCGTGTCTTCCAGGTGCCGCGCACCGAAGCGGACCTGCAGGCCCGCATCAAGCTCGCCCACAACATGAGCATGGTGGGCGGCGTCACCGGCGTCTACATGGCGCTCCTCTCGATCAAGGACGAGGTGGCGCAGGTGAACCCGCGCTACGCCGAGAACATCGAAGCGATGTATCGCTACGCCCGTGCGAATGATCTGCGTGGCGCGGAAGTCATCACCGATGCGAAGGGTGATCGCAGCCGCAAGGCGCATGAGCAGGACGATCCCGATCTCTATCTCCGCATCGTCGAGCGCAACAACGAGGGCATCGTCGTGCGCGGCGCGAAGTTCCACATCTCTGCGGGCTCGCTCGTGCACGAGCTCGTCGTCATGCCGACCAAGGGCATGCGTCAGGACGAGGCGGACTACGCCGTCTCCTTCTCGATTCCCGTCGCGACGCCTGGCGTCAAGATGATCAACCGATCCTTCGCACCCGCGGCGCTGAACGAGTTCGACTATCCCGCAAGCTCGCATCATTCCTGCCCGGAGGCTCTGGTCATCTTCGACGACGTTCTCGTGCCATGGGAGCGCGTCTTTCTCGCGGGTGAGAGCCAGTTGGCCACCGTCTTCGCGCGCTCGCTCGGGCTCTGGGAGCGCACCATGGGCCTCGTTGCGGCGGCCGAAAGCGCCGAGATGCTCGTCGGCGCCGCGCAGCTCGTCACCGAGATGCAGGGCAAGGAGCGCAACATCGCCGCCCAGAACACCATCGCCGAGCTCGTCTGCTACTCGGAAATGATCAAGATGGGCCTCGACTATGCCTGCAAGCATTACGAGAAGACGCCGGGCGGCATGATCTATCCGAACGTGCTCGCCGTGAACGCGGCGAAATACTACTACGCCGCGAACTATCACGACATGATACGCAATGTGCACGATCTGGGCGGCGGCCTCGTGCTGACGCAGCCGGTGGAAGCCGATCTCCGTCACCCGGAAGCGGGTCCCTACCTGCGCAAATACATGCACACCAGGCCCGATGTCGATGTCGAGGAGCGCATGCGCATCTACAACCTGATCCGCGACTACACGGCGGACGCCTATGGCGGCTGGCATCAGGTGACGACGCTTCAGGCGGGCGGCGGCCTTGTTGCCCAGCGCATCATGATGAACCAGCTCTTCAATATGGAAGGCGCGAAGAAGAAGGCAAAACGCGCCGCAGGCATCCGCGAGAAGTGACATGACCGGCGAGGTTGTGCTGGATTTTCGGCTGGTGCCGATCGATCCGATATATGCGGATGATCACCGCCGGCTGGATTCGGTCGGCGTGAGTACCATTGAATACCACCTGTTCCACGGGATCGTGACCTTCCGCATTGGTGATGTGGAGTTCGGTTTGCGGGTCCCCATTCCGGTGGTGGAATTTGCGAGGTGCATGCTCTGGTTAGCCAGGCAGCGTTTTTCCGGGCTCGGCAACAGCTTTGAGTTCACAGAAGGAGAGGGCGAGATATTCTTCGATATGGTTGCACCGGGCGTTGTTTCCGTCCGCTGTGACTACCATGAAGAACAAGCTCAGGTATCCGCGCTCGAATTGCATGAAGCATCTCTGGCGTTTGCAAGGCGCGTTCTGGACATGCTTCGCAGCGACTTCCCGGACATACTGGAGAACCAGGAATTCATTGACTGGTTTCTTCCGCTTCTGGAGGCGGACCGGGATCGCTTCCACTGAACGGGCTTAAGGTTGGTCCTAGGCCATCTCGAAATCGTCCCAGCGCGGCTGGCTCATGTCGGCCTCGAATTTCTCGAAGGTCCAGGGCCAGGACGCGATGTTGCCGTGCCTGTCGATGTACCAGCTCTTGCAGCCGGTCGCCCAGACGGTGCCGGGCAGCGCCGCGCGCACCTCCTCGTTGAAGCGTTCGGCCGCCTGTTCTTTCGGCACGATTTCGGTCAGGTTTCCGTCGCGGAGTTTCTCGATCAGCCGCAGCGCATAGCCGAACTGCCGCTCTGCCGTCAGTAGCCATGAGAAGTTGCCGATAGGGCTGTTCGGCCCGCCGATCATGAACCAGTTCGGAAAACCCGGAACGGTCACGGCGAGATAGCCCCGGTTCCCTTCCTCCCATGCTTCGTTCAGCGTCTTTCCGTCGCGTCCGGTCACTTCCATCGGCCGCATCAGCTGGTGCGTGTTGAAGCCGGTCGCGAAGACGAGCACGTCGAGCTCGTGCAGCCGCCCGTCCTTGGTGCGGATGCCTTTTGCCTCTATCCGTTCGATGGGATCGGTGACAAGTTCCGCATTCGGATGCTGTATCGCCTCGTAGAAATTTTCCGACAGGATCAGCCGCTTGCAGCCGACGGCATAGTCCGGTGTCAGCTTCGCGCGCAGCTCAGGGTCGCGCACACTGTTCGCCAGATAGTCGCGGCAGACTTCCACGAGCTTCTCATAGGCGCGCGGGTTCGCGCCGACGATCGCGGCGGCGAACTTCGAATTGTTCTCATGCGAGATGCGCTCATATTCCGATTGCAGCAGTTCCGGCTTCTCGCGGAAAAGAGCCTTCTGCTCCTCCGGTATCGGGCCCTGCGGCAAGGGCGCGATCCACTGCGCTGTCCGCTGGAAGAGCGAGTAATGCGCGACTTCGCCGACAAGCGCGCCGGTGATCTGCGTCGCCGTCGAGCCCGTGCCGATCACGCCGACGCGTTTTCCCTTGAGCGAGAGCCCGTCCTTCCACCGCGACGTATGAAACGCCTCGCCCTCGAAATCCTCGATGCCCGGAATATCGGGATAACTTGGATGATGCAGCACGCCCGTCGCCGTGATGACGGCATCGAACCCGCCTTGCGAGCCGTCCGTCGTCTCGATCTCCCATTTTCCGTCGCGGTAATCCGCGCGCATCACTTCCTGCCCGTAGCAGATGGAGCGTTCCACATCGTGCTTGGCGGCGACGTCTTTCAGGTAGTCGAGAATTTCCGCTCCCGGCGCGCAGACGCGGCTCCATTCCGCATTCGGCTCGAAGGAATAGCGATAGCCATGCGAAGGCACGTCGCAGGTGACGCCGGGATAGCGGTTGTCGCGCCACGTCCCGCCGAGCTCGTTCGCCTTCTCGTAAATGGTGACGTCGTCGAAACCCGCTTCCCGGAGCTTGATGAGCGCCATCATGCCGGAGGCGCCCGCGCCGATCACGGCGATCCTCAGCTTCCTCGCATTCGTCATGCCGCTCCTCCCTTTTCCCTCCGGTCATTGTCGGCCAACCGGCAATGCCACTCAATGGGGCAGTCTATTCCGGCAGAAGCTCGAGCGCCCCCGTATCGAGAACATGGTCAGCGCCGCCGCGCAGCATCTGGAAGAACATGTTGTCGCCCCGCTCGGTGCGCTCCACGATCATCGAGGCCGTAAAGGCCATGTTGAAGAGCGAGAAACTGTAAAGTGCGTAGTGCTTCATCATCTCGTCATGTGAATAGCCGGTTACGCCCAGTTCCCCGAGCCTGCGGTGATAGGTGCCGAGGAGTTCATCCTCATGCGCCAGCCGTTCCTCGCGCTTGAGCGCGCCGCTCAGAAAATAGGAAACATCCGCCATGCAGCAGCCATAGCCGACCGACTGCCAGTCGACCACGGCAATCGGATAGCCGCCCTCCGCCGTGCCGAACATCATGTTGTCCGGCCGGTAGTCGTTATGCGTCAGGCATTTCGGGCCGTCATAGCCATCCTTGAAGAATTCGTAGTTCCGCGTGATCGCTTCGCCGATCTCCACGCAGTCGGCGGGAATGCGGTCGCCGTAGCGCTCGCGGAAACCCTGCCAGAGCAGATTGATGAGGTCGGGCTGCGTGCGCTTCGGCGCCGCCTTCGTCTCGAACAGCCATTCGACATTGTCCAGCGCCTCGTCGTTCCAGTGCGAGGCGTGGAACTTCGCCGCCTCCTCCAGCACCAGCGCCGCTTCGGCGACCGTCGTACCCTTCATCTGGTCGCCGGGCACGGCGGGCGCGAGGTCTTCCATGATGAGCACGAAGTCGCTCGTCTCCGGGTCGACATCGGCGTGAAGGCAGACCGGTGTCGTCAGCCCCGCGCTGTCCGCGAGCTCCCGGTAGAAATTCACTTCGCGAACATAGTTGCCGAAGTTGACGCCCGTCGCCCGGCTTTCCGGGTCGGAGGAGGGAAACTTGCCGACGACGGTCGCGGGCGCGCCCTTCGCATCGCCCTTGTAGGAAAGCGTGAAGCGCACGCTCTCGCCAACTTGCCCCGTGCCCACGCGCTTGCCGGCGAGGCTTGCAACGGTCACGTCATGTCCGGCTTTCCTGAGTACGCCTGTCATCCATTCAGGCGTCACCGCCGCCGATCCCACGATCGGCAGGTCGAGCGTCTCTCCCATCTTGTCCTCCCTCGTTATTTGTTCCCGATCTCAGTCGGGTATTTTCGTCACGTTATGCACATAGACTTCGTTGAGTGCGATGCGCTCGCCCTCGAGCACCACGAGGTCGAACCCCCGCATCAGGCTCTTCGTCCCGTCCGGTGCCGAAATCGTGCAGTACCAGCGCCCGCAGAAACCGTTCGCCGTCTTCCACGTCTCGTGCGGTGCGTAGTGCATCGGCGGCGTATTGTCGAAAAGCTGTTTGAGGTAGGCTCCCAGCGCCTCTTCGCCTTTCAGGCCGTCCGGCACCTGCGGATCGCGATAGACCGTGTCCGCCGAATAGAATTTCAGCAGCCCCGGAACGTCCTTCTCGGTCCACTTCGCCAGCCAGCGCGCGTTGAAGTCTTCAATGTCGACACTCATCCGACCTCTCCCTTCACGTGCGTACCGAGCACGTTCGCGCGGTGTTCTTCGGTGAACATCTCCGGCGGCAGCGTTTCAGGCCCCGCCATGATCGCGAAGGCATGTGAGCCGAGCGACGGGTCCGCCGCCTTGCGCTCGTCGTAGCTGCGGCGCCGCTCGCGCGCCTCTTCCCCAAATTCGGCATCGAGTGCCGCCTGCAGCTGCCCGGCGAAGCGCAAGCGCCTCATCCGCTCATAGCGCTCCTCGCCATAGGGATTGAAGAGAGCAGGGCTCCACTCTTCGTTTTCCTTCAGCAACTCGCTCACCATCCGCACATCGCGATAGGTGATCGAAAGGCCGAGTCCGTTGATCGGATCGTTCCAGCCCGCCGCATCGCCGATCAGCACCGCGCCCTCGGCGAAGGGCATGTCGGTCCACGAGTCGTTGTTGAAATAGCTGAGCAGCGGCCCCGCCGGTTTTGCGTCCGCAAGATGTTTGTTCTCCGGCGCGCAGTTCATGCGGAAGGCTTCGAGGAAGGCGCGGGGCCCGTCCTCGCCCGCAAAGCGCCGCCGTTCGTCGAGCGAATAGCTGCCATAGACGCGCACGCGTCCCTTGCCTTGCGGGAAGGCCAGGAACGCGAAGTCGCCTTCCGTGCCGATCGCCTGTTTGGTTTCGTCCCAGCCTTCCGCCCCCTCGACGAGAAGCCCGCCGAACATGTGATGCGGCTTGTCCTGATGGAGGTCGATGCCGCAGGCGGCGCGCACCGCCGAGGCGCGTCCGTCCGCGCCCACGATCAGCCGCGCCGTTGCCTCATGCGTCTTGCCTTCATGGCTGTATTCGACGCGCGGCGCGCTGCCCGGCTCGATCAGCGTCACGTTGACGCCGCGCTTCGTTTCCGCGCCTGCGCGCTTCGCTTCGTCGAACAGCGTCTGGCAATGTTTCGGATGGCCGAGGCACAGCGGCCCCGGTACGTCCGGCACGAACATGTCGAGCGGCAGCGGCGCCGCTTCCGCTTCCTGCGGCGTCCGCGTCTCGTCATAGCTCACATGCAGCGCGAGATGGTGCCCGCCCGCGGCGACCAGCGTGTCGTAGAGCCCGAGGCGTTTCGTCTCCGCGACGCCCCAGGGCGCAATCCATTCGCCGCGCACATGGTCCTCGAAGATCATGCTCTTTTCGAGCAGCAGGATCTTCTTTCCCGCCTTCGCCATGGTGGCTGCGAGCGCCGAGCCGCCGATCCCGCCGCCGACGATGATCAGGTCGTATGTGCCGCTCATCTCGTCGACCTCCCTGCCGTGTTTCTTTTTTCTTCTGTCCGATGTTGGAAGCCGAAGCGCTCATCCGCAAGGGTCTCGACCCGTTTGCAGCGTGATTTCCGTCGCTTTTCGCGACCGGTTTCCATCTCCGGCGCTTCTTTCCGTAGCGTCCTTGCGCCGCACGGGCAGGCGCCCCGCTGTCCTGTTGGAGAAGCGCTTTGGCTTGTGATAAGCCCGGATCGGCCGGTGCCGGGGAGGTGCCGGGGAGGTGACAGGCTATGACCGAAGGAATACCGGTCGATCTCGATGCGCTCGCGCGCTGGATGGACGCGAAAGGGCTGGGTTCGGGTCCGCTCGAGGACGCGATGCTGCTCGGCGGCGGCACGCAGAACATCCTGCTGCGCTTCGTCCGTTCCGGCCGCACTTACGTGCTGCGCCGCCCGCCGCCGCATCTCCGCAAGAATTCGAACGAGACCATGCGCCGCGAGGCGCGCATGCTCGCCGCCATCGCGGACACGGACGTACCGCATCCGAGATTGATTGCCGCCTGTCCGGAGGAAGACGTGATCGGCGCGTCGTTCTATCTCATGGAGCCGATCGACGGTTTCAACCCGACGGTCGGCTTGCCGGCGCTGCATGCTTCCGATCCCGCCATCCGTCACCGCATGGGCCTCGCGCTCGTCGAGGGCATCGCCACGCTCGGCGTCGTCGATTATCTCGATGCCGGTCTCGAAGGTTTCGGCAAACCGGACAATTATCTCGAGCGTCAGGTCGCGCGCTGGCAGGCACAGCTCGAAAGCTACCGCGAATTTCCCTCATGGCCGGGCCCGGAGGGCATCCCGGGCGTCGCGAAGGTTGCGAAGTGGCTCGATGACAATCGCCCGTCCGCCTTCGAGCCCGGCATCATTCACGGCGACTATCATCTCGCCAACGTGATGTACCGCCATGACGGGCCGGAACTCGCCGCCATCGTCGACTGGGAGTTGACCACCATCGGCGATCCGCTGCTCGATCTCGGCTGGCTCATGGCGACATGGCCGGAAGACGGCGCGCGCGCCGGCGCGGTCGGCGTCGAGCCGTGGGACGGTTTTCCGAAGGTGGACGAACTTGTCGCGCATTACGCCGCGCGCACCACGCGCGACATGAGCCATATCGGCTGGTATGCGGTGCTCGCCTGCTACAAGCTCGGCATCATTCTGGAAGGCACGCATGCCCGTGCCTGCGCGGGCAAGGCGCCAAAGGAGACGGGCGACATGCTGCATGCCAGCACGGTCGGCCTCTTCGAGCGCGCGCTCCGCCGCATCGGCTGAAGAACTGAAGACAGAGGGAGATGGTCATGAGCGACACGGATTTCACGGGCAAGACGGTGCTCGTCGTCGGCGGCTCCAGCGGCATCGGCAACGGCATTGCGCATGCCTTCCGCAAACGCGGCGCGGAAGTGCACATCTGGGGCACGCGCGCCTCCGCGAAGGACTACGAAGGCGCCGAAGGCTCGGACATGACCGGCCTCAACTACGCGCAGATGGACATTTCGGATTTCGACGCCATCGAGGCTTACGCGCCGCCCTTCAAGTCGCTCGACGTGCTGGTGCTGAGCCAAGGCACCGTCATCTACAAGCGTGGCGAATTCAGGATGGACGGCTTCCAGAAGGTCATGGATGTGAACCTGAACAGCCTCATGGCCTGCGCCATCAAGTTCCACGACATGCTCGCCGCCGCGAAGGGCGCGCTCATCACCGTCAGCTCCACCGCCGGTTTCCATTCGACGCGCGGCAACCCCGCCTACAATGCGTCCAAGACCGGCGCCGTCGGTCTCACCCGCACGCTCGGCGAAGCCTGGGCGGGCGACGGCATCCGCGTGAACGGCATCGCGCCGGGCCTTGTCGACACAAAGCTCACCAAGGTCACGACGGAAGACCCAAAGCGCCGCGAAATGGCGATCCGCGGCATCCCCGCCGGGCGTCTCGGCACGCCGGACGACATGGCGGGCGCCGCGCTCTTCCTCGCCTCGCCGCTCTCGTCCTACATCTACGGGCAGACGCTCATCGTCGATGGCGGCCTGATCCTTTCCTGAACGAATGCGATCGCCCGTCTCGCGCCGGATTGAAGGAAGCGCGTTACCTATCAAGCACGAAATTGACCGGCACGGTGAAGATGTGCGTTTCGCCACCGAGTTCCGTCGGCGGCGGCGGAAAGGGATCGGCCCGCTCGACGGTCGCAAGCGCTCCCTGGTCGAGTGCCGTGTTGCCTGAACTCTCGACGAGTTCGTAGGACAGCAGATTTCCTTCCCGGTCGATCTTGAAACGCACCTTGGGACGGCCTTCCTGGTCGCGCCGCAGCGCCGAGCGGGGATATTTCTTGTAGCGTTCGAGATGGCCGAGCAGCACCTGCATGTAGCTCGGCATCACGCGTGCCTCGATGGCGTTCGCCTGCGCGTCGACGGGCGCCACGGTCTGCTTCGCCGGCGGCGCCTTCTGGGCGACCGGCGCCGTCTCCTTCTTCGCTTCCTTCTTCTTTGGTTCCGGCTTCTTCTCGGGCTCGGGGATCGCCTCGCGCGGCAGCGGCGGCTCGGGCACCGGCACGGGCTCCGGCTCCGCTTCTTCTTCCTTCGGTCCTTCCGGCAGCGCTTCTTCCGGCTCGGGCTGAGCGCTCACCATCGGCGCAAGGTCGAGCGTGATCGCCGCAGGTGCGGCCGGCGGCGTGCTCCTGCTGAAATGCGCGAAGACGATGGCGGCCGCGAGCCCGGCATGAAGCGCGATGGCGAAGATCGTACCGCCTCGCCAGGCAGGCGCCTCGTGCATCGTTCCTCCATTTGCCCCGCCGGAAAAAGGGACGGTGCTCATGGTGCTCCCGGCGATTCGATCCCTACGAGTGCGATCTTGAGATAGCCGGCGGCACGCAACTCGTTCATGACGTCCATGAGACTGCCATAGTCTACCGTCTTGTCGGCGCGCAGGAAAATCCGCTCCTCGCGGTCTCCCTGCGTTTTCGCCTCGAGAACCCGGGCGAGTTCGCCCTCGGGGACCGGCTCTTCGCCGATGGTAAGGCTCATGTCCGATTTGACCGAGAGATAGAGCGGCTCCGTCGGGCGGGGCTGCGGCTCTGCGTTGGCGGAGGGAAGATCCACGGGAATGTCGACGGTCGCGAGCGGCGCCGCGATCATGAACACGATGAGAAGCACGAGGATCACGTCGATGAACGGCGTGACGTTGATTTCATGCGTTTCGGCGAGCTCGTCGTCGCCGTGGTCGAGACGGACTGCCATGGATCAGTCCGCCGCCTTGGCGAGCCGCGGCCGGCGGCCCTGGTCGAGATCGCGGCTGACGATGCGCAGCAGTTCCGCCGAGCTGTCGGCGACGAGCGCGCGGTAGCCTGCGATCGACCGCGCGAAGGAGTTGTAGATCACGACGGCGGGAATGGCGGCGACGAGGCCGAGCCCTGTCGCAAGCAGCGCTTCCGCGATGCCGGGCGCGACGACGGCGAGGTTCGTCGTCTGCGTATGCGCGATGCCGATGAAGCTGTTCATGATGCCCCACACCGTGCCGAACAGGCCGACGAAGGGCGCGGTCGCGCCGATGGTCGCGAGAACGCCGGTGCCGATGCCGATGTCGCGTGCGGCGTTCGCCTCGATGCGCTGGAAGCGCCAGGCGATGCGTTCCTTCACGCCTTCCTTGTCTGTCGCCTCGCCGGAAACATGCACTTCGGTGATCGCCGCTTCGGCCAGCTGCGCCACCGGTCCCTTGATCTTGCCGAGGTTTGCGCCTGCCTCGTCGAGCGACTTCGCCCCGGCAAGCGCGGTGAAGGCCTGCTTCGCGCGGCGCCGCGCACCGTTGATTTCCGTCCACTTCGCAAACCAGATCGTCCAGGTGACGATGGAGGCGAAGATCAGCCCGATCATCACCGCCTTCACGACGATGTCGGCCTGCATGAACATGCCCCAGGGCGAAAGGTCGGCGGGAAGCATCATCTCGGCTTCCGTTACGCCCGCTTCGGCGAGTCCCTCGTCATCCAGAAGAATGTCGTCTCCGGCGCCGCCGCTCGCATTGTCCGGCGAGGCTTCCGCCTCCGTGGCGTTTTCAGCCTGCGGGGCCGCGGGGCTTTCCTGCGCATGGGTTGCGGTGGCCGCGGCAAAGGCGCCAAGCACCAGAAGCAGGAACACCTGGAGAAGGGATACCCGGCGCATCCGGGTCTTGCCGTCGGTCATGATCTCACCATCCACTCGCGGGCGCCGCCATTGATGCCGTTCGGGCTGGCCGGCCGCCGATACGCCGCTTTTCAAACACAAATGATAGTGCATCGCAATATCATTCATGCCACGTCATGATGCCGCAGCATCCGGGTGCCGGCCGTTTTGGCCAAACCCCTGAGAAATGTGTGTTTTTTATCCCGCTCCACATATTAGGCTTGGACCGGGCAAAAGGCGAACGCGCTCGACGCGGCCCGCAGGGCTAGGGAGGCAGCATGTCCATCGGCAATGGAAACGCGCAGCCGCAGGACATCGTTCTGCCGCCGATTGCGCTCGAACCGGCGCGCGAGACCGTCTCCCCCGAAGTGCGCGACGGCCTTGCCTATTGGCGTCTCAAGGCAGCCGGGCGGGAAATGCCGCTCCACGCCGATATCCGGCCTGAGGAAATTCCGCGCCTCCTTCCCTATGTCACCCTTTTTGAGCTGCGCCGGTCCGAGGGCGCGCTCGCGCTTTTCCCGCGTCTTGCGGGCGCGAAGTTCGAGGAGGTCTTCGGAGCAATTCACAACAAGCCGCTCGAAAATGTCCTTTCGCCCGAGATCGTGGAGCGCTGGCAGGGCGCGGCGCGAACGCTCATCGAGGCGCGCGAGCCTCTCCGCGCCGTCGGCGAGGTTCTGCACGAGCAGAAGACCTTCATTCGTTTCGAACTCGTCCTCGCGCCGCTTTCGCGAAGCGGAGACAGGCTCGACATGATGTTTCTCGTCTGCAGTTTCTCCATGAAGGGCGAGATCCACTCTTTCCCCTGAGGCTCTCCGGAAGGCTTTGTCGCGTCGCGGGAGCGGGGTAGGCTGCGGGCTCCCGCGTGCCCCTTGCGCGGGGAAAGAGCGCCCCGAAAGGCGCCGGGCCGGGAGGTGAGATGGAACAGCCGAAAGACGCAACCGAAGCCACGCGCCGCGCGCTGGAAGAGCTTGTCCGCACACTGCCTGAGGATACCGGCGAGGATTTCGAGCTGGCGCGGAAGGGTTTCATCGCCACCATCCCCGACGCGAAGATCCTGAACGCCGCCGGTCACGCCGTCTGGGATATGGGCACCTTCGCCTTTCAGGGCGAGGAATGCGGTTGCCCGGAAACGGTGAACCCGAGCCTCTGGCGTCAGGCGAAACTGAATGCCGTCCACGGTCTCTTCGAGGTGACGAAGGGCATCTATCAGGTCCGCAACTTCGACCTCTCCAACATCACCTTCATCGAAGGCGACACCGGCTACATCGTCATCGACCCGCTGATCTCCGCCGAGCCAGCCGCCGCCGCGTTGGCGCTCATGCGCGAGCACCGGGGCGACAAGCCGGTCACGGCCGTCATCTACACCCACAGCCATGTCGATCACTATGGCGGCGTGAAGGGCGTTCTCTCCGATGAGGACATCGCCAGCGGCTTGCAGATCATCGCGCCCGAAGGCTTCCTCGAGGAAGCGGTCAGCGAGAATGTGCTCGCGGGCAACGCGATGGGCCGCCGCGCGACTTACATGTATGGCGCGCTCCTGCCGCGCAACGCGAAGGGCCATGTCGATGCCGGCCTCGGCAAGACGGTCTCGATGGGCCAGGTGAGCCTCGTGCCGCCGACCGTCAGCATCTCGCGGACCGGCACCCGCATGACGGTCGACGGCGTCGAGATCGTCTTTCAGGTCACGCCCGGCACCGAAGCGCCCGCCGAAATGAACTTCTATTTCCCGCAGTTCAAGGCGCTCTGCATGGCCGAAAACTGCTCCTGCCAGCTCCACAATCTCTACACGCCGCGCGGCGCGCAGGTCCGCGATGCGAAGGCCTGGAGCTGGTACATCGACGAGGCGATCGACCTCTTCGCGAAGAAGACCGACGTCCTCTTCGCCAGCCATCACTGGCCGCGCTGGGGCGGAGACGCCGCCGTCTCCTTCCTGAAGAAGCAGCGCGACCTCTACAAATATGTCCACGACCAGACGTTGCGCATGGCGAACCACGGGGACACGCCGCTCGAGATCGCCGAGAAGCTCGCGCTCCCGCCGACGCTTGCCGCCGAGTGGTACACGCGCGGCTATTACGGCACGCTGAACCACAACGCCAAGGCCGTCTATCAGCGCTACCTCGGCTGGTTCGACGGCAATCCCGCGAATCTCCACAAGCACCCGCCGGAGGAAGCGGGCCGCCGCTATGTCGAGCTTGCGGGCGGTCCGCAAGCGCTCCTCGACCACGCCCGCGCCGCCTTCGCCAAAGGCGACTACCGCTGGGTCGCAGAACTCGTGAACCATCTCGTCTTCGCCGACCCGTCGAACGCGGACGCGCGCAACCTGCAGGCCGACGCGCTCGAACAGCTCGGCTATCAGGCGGAGTCCGGTCCCTGGCGCGCCTTCTATCTCACCGCCGCCATGGAGCTGCGCAATCCGCGCCCTCCGTCGGACACGCCGCGTCAGGGCGCGGCCGGGCAGATCCGCTCGCTTCCCGCGGAACAGCTTCTCGACTCGCTTTCCGTTCGCCTCAACGGCGAAAGGGCAGGCGCAAGCGAGATCGCGATCAATTTCCGCTTCACGGATACGGACGAGCGCTTTCTCGTCACCGTCGAGAACGCTGTTTTCCACCACTATCCCGGCCGCGAAGCAGCAATGGCACCCACCGTCTCGCTGACACGTTCCCTCCTTGCCAATCTCGTGATCGGCGAGCGCACGCTGCCGGACGATGCTGTCGCGATCGAAGGCGCGTCCGAACCTTTCGCTGCCCTTCTTTCGCTTCTCGACCGCTTCGATTTCTGGTTCGAGATCGTCATGCCCTGAAGCGTCCGCCGAGGCGCCCCGAAAATCCTGCTAACGCAATCTCCGGAGGACACCATCACCATGAAGAACGACGTCAACCGCCAGTTCCGCCTGAAGACGCGCCCCACCGGCCGCATCGAGAAGTCGAATTTCGATTTCGTCGAGGAGCCGATTCCCGAGCCCGGTCCCGGCGAGGCGGTCGTGCGCGTGCTCTATCTCAGCCTCGACCCCACGAACCGCATCTGGATGAGCGACATGGACCAGTACATGCCGCCCGTCGGCATCGGCGAAGTCATGCGCGGCGGCGGCGTCGGCGTGGTCGTGAAGTCGAACTCGGCGCGCTACAAGGAAGGCGACCGGGTGAGCGGCCTCACCGGCTGGCAGGACTACTGCATCGCCGATGAAGGCATGCGCGCCATGAGCGTGCTGCCGCAAGGCCTTCCCGTCGAACTGCCGACCATGCTCGGCGCCTGCGGCATGACCGGCCTCACCGCCTATTTCGGTCTCCTTGAGCTTGGCCGCCCGAAGCCGGGTGACACCGTCCTCGTCTCCGCTGCAGCGGGCGCCGTCGGCTCGGTCGTCGGCCAGATCGCGAAGATCAAGGGTTGCCGCGCCGTCGGCATCGCGGGCGGGCCAGACAAGTGCCGGCACATTGTCGAGGATCTCGGCTTCGACGCCGCCGTCGACTACAAGGCGGCGGACTGGCGCGAGCAGCTTGCCGCCGCGACGCCGGACGGCATCGACGTCAACTTCGAGAATGTCGGCGGCGAGATCATGGAAGCCGTCATGGCGCGGATGAACCTGTTCAGCCGCATGCCTCTCTGCGGCATGATTTCCGGTTACAACACCGGCGACCCGGCCATGCGCGGCGATTTTTCGCCCATTCTCATGCGCCGCATCGAGGTGCGCGGTTTCATCGTCATCGACTTCATGGAGAAGTTCGCCGAAGGCGCGATGCAGCTCGCCACCTGGGTGGCGGAAGGCAAGCTGAAACACCGCGAGACCATCGTGGACGGCCTCGAAAACGCGCCCGTCGCCGTCAATCGTCTCTTCGACGGCGGCAACATCGGCAAGCTGGTGGTGAAGGTCGCGGAAGCGCCCTGATCGTTCCGGCGAGGCGCGCTCACGCCTCTATCCGGCGCGTCTTGCCGGCGCTGCTGCGCAGATGCGCCGTATAGGTCATGCGCCCGCCCGTTTCGACCTTTGTGATCGTCGCGTCGACCGGGAACTCGGTACCGTCCTTCCTGAGGCCGGTCACGGGACCCCGGTCGCTCATCCACCGTGAGGCGTCCCGGCTCCGGCCGAACGCCGAAACCTCGCCGAGATGCGCCTTCCGGTAGCGCTCCGGCAGCAGCATCTGGAGCGGTTTGCCGAGAACCTCTTCCGCCCGGTAGCCGAACATCTGCTCCGCCTTCAGGTTGAAGAAGCTGATCTTCTGCTCCGCATCCACGGAAATGATCCCGTCCTCCGCCACCATCAGGATGCGCGAGAAGAGGAGGTTGCGCTCCTTGAAGGCGATCTGCTCCTGCCGCCGTGTGGTGTTGTCGCGAAAGGTGATGAGAAAGCGGGGTGCCCCGTCGAGCCGCGCTTCCACCACGCGCACATCGACGGGCATTTCGCGTCCGTCCTTCCGCCGCGCGATGAGGTCGAGATAGCGCGATTGCTCGTATTCCGGTTCCGCCGCCCAGCGCTTGAGCCATTTCATCGGGTCCGCCCGCTGGCCCGGCTGCTGCGGCACGAGCATGGTGATGTTTTTTCCCGTCACCTCCGCCGCGCCGTAACCGAGCAGTCTCTCCGAGGCGGGGTTGAAATAGGTGATCTCGCCCTCGGGCGTCGAAACGATGATCGCCTCGGGAACGCCCTCCACCAGCATCTGGTGGAAGCCGGGTTTTGCGCGGTCGTCCTTGTTCATGGCTCTTCTGTCCGGCCCAGTTGCGGAAACGTGCCGCGGGATAAGGAGACCCCGGCGGCCGTGCCGCCGGGGCGTTCTCTCGTCAGGCGGCGTTCCCTGTCGGGTGTCCGCCTTCCATCGCCTGCAGCACGCGGATGTCGTCGAAGACGGGAATGCCCGCTTCTTCGTACTTCCCGCGCGCCGTCGGCGTCAGCAGGCCCACGCGGGCGAGCGCCGGCATCATCAGATCCTTCAGCGCATGCACCTGTCCGGGCGGCAGGTCCTGCGCGATGCCTGCATCCGCCGCTTCCTTGAGGCCCTTGAAGAAGTCGTCGGCGTCGATGCCGCTGTTCTCGAGCACCTGCATGAAGCCCGGATCGACGCGGTTCGCGATCGTGCCGGAGGTCTGTGCCTTCACCAGGATGTTCACCGCCTGGAAGGCGAAATCGGCAAGCTCTTCCAGGTCGTCGGGATGCATCTTCTTGAACACCGGGCCGAGGAACACATGGCCGAAGGAGACGTGCCGGCTCTCGTCGCGCATCACGTTGAAGGTGAGCTGCTTCAGCAGCGGGCAGGTCGTCGTCCGGTACATGTTGTTGAAGGCGCCGAGCGCGAGGCCCTCGACGATCATGTTCATGCCGATCATCACCTTCTCGTAGCGGTCCGACTGCAGCGTCACGTCGATGAGCTGCTTCAGCCAGGGTGACATCGGATAGACGAGCGCAATCTTGTCGCAATACTTGGAATAGACCTCCACATGCCGCGCTTCGTCCATGGTCTGCGTCGCGGCGTAGAGCTTCGCGCCTTCGTCCGGCACCGAATGGGTCACGCAGGCCGCCGTCATCAGCGCGCCCTGTTCGCCATGCAGGAATTGCGACAGGAGCTGCGCCGTCGAATGCGCGGTGAAGGTCTCCTGCTGCGACTTCGAGAGTTTCTTGAAGAACGGCATCTTGTGATAGATGTCGCTGTCATTCGCGATCAGTGGACGCGAGGGATCGACTTCCGTGTCCCAGGGCAGCAGATCGTCCGAGTCCCACTGGTTCTGCTTCGCGCGTTTGTAGAGGTCTTCGACCTTGTCTTCCGAGAAGATGTATTTGAACGTCCAGGCGATATCCATCGGGTTGCGATAGATGTCGTCCGGCGTCATCGACACTTTCCAGTCGCCCTTGGTGACGACCCGTTCTGCCTTCGCACTCATGACCTTCCTCCTTGTAAGGGCCGCCTTGTCGTTCTCGTTGCGGCCGGGGTTTCTGTCGGTCTCAGTACTGGCGCGCCGGAGCGCGCACGATGAGGCCGTCGAGTGACGGGTCCACCTTGATCTGGCAGGAGAGTCGGCTGTTCGGATGCACGTCGAAGGCGAAATCGAGCATATCGCGCTCAAGCCCGTCCATCGCCGGAAGCTTCTCGAACCAGCCGTCCTCGACATAGACATGGCAGGTGGCGCAGGCGCAGGCCCCGCCGCAGTCGCCCTCTATGCCGGGAATGGTGTAGCGAACCGCGCCTTCCATCACGGAAAGCCCGTCCGCCACGTCGACGGCGTGTTCCGTGCCGTTGAATTCTATGTAGGTGATCCTGGTCATCGCTCGCCGCGCCACTCCCTTCCCGGGGATGCCCGGTTGCTTCCGGGTCTAATATCCACAAAAAAAGTGTACCTATTTCGGGGGCCGCGGCTCCGCGACAGAATGTCCATTCGCGGAAAAGGCCCTGCGGCAGATTGTCTGTTGCTGCGGGCGCAAACTCTTGCTGCACCAGCGAAGGAGAGGGGACGTGGAATACCGTCCGTAGGCGGAGCGAAGAGGGCCCGGCGCCGCCATCGTGCCGTCCCGGGACGGTCTGAAATTCGTGAATAACGTGGCAAATCCGCCGCGCCCGAAAGCGGGGATTTGCTGTAAGCTGGGCCAATTCACGGTGAGAAGGGCGGCTTCGGCTTCTCCGGCCCCCCATTTTGGAAGGCGTAACGGTATGAGCGGAAAGAACCTGGTCCTTTGTTTCGGCTTGGCGGCGGCCATACCCCTTCTCGGTCTCGGGGCGCTCCCCGCCGCCGCTCAGGAGACGGATGGCGAGGTGGCCGAGGAGATGGCCCCTGCCGCCGAAGGCGACATCCGCTACGAGCTTTCCGACCCGGAGGACTCGCCGCCCGTGAACTACCGCTCCGACTATGACGAGGAATACGACACGCCCGAGCTGCACGACGCGGAGATGTATGCCGAGGAATATGAGAAGCAGCGCGAGGAAGAGCGGATCCGCAACAAGGAACAGCTCGACCGCATCAACGACTTCTCCTCGGGCGCCGTCACGACCGATGGCGTCATGGGCGGATCGCGGTAACGCTCCTCAGTAGTCCCATTTCCAGTTGACGCCGACATCGCTCGACGCGTCGTTGCCGATCTTCGTGTCGACGCTGATATTGTCGGTGATGTCGACCTCGACCTTCACGCCCGAGTCGCTCGCAAGCGCTCCCTGCTCGACGCCGACATAAACCCCCTCACGCAGATATTTGCCGGCCGAGACCGTGGTGCCGCCCGAGGCGCCCTGGTCGACGCGGAGCACGTCGAGACCCAGCGTGTTCTGGATTTCGCCGAGAATGTCGAAGCCGCCGACGCCGCTCCCCGAAAGTTCGGCTGCCGTCTTCGCCAGCTGCGCCGCCTCGAAGGCGGAAAGCTCGCCCACGCCCTTCTCGAACAGGATGCGCGAGATGATTTCGTCGCGCGGCAGCGACGGCGACGAACTGAGCGAAATCTTCGGTGAGGAGCCGCGCCCGCTCACCGAGACGGTCGCCGAGAAATCGCTCCGTTCGTAGTCGAGCGCGACGTCGATGCGCGGGTCTATCGGCCGTTCACCCGCGAAGATCACACGCCCGCGCGAAAGCGTGAAGGTCTTGCCCGCGAAGTCGAGCGTGCCGCGCTCGGCGGTGAGCGTGCCGTTCACGATCGGGTCTTCCGCGAGCCCCGTTACCTGCACCGACCCGACCCAGAGCGAGTCGATGCCGCGCCCGGAAACGCGTGCCGGCGGGTTGCCGATCGCGAGCGTCACGTCGAGTTCCAGCGGCAGCGGCGGCGTCTCTTCCGGGTCTTCCACCGTGTCGGCTTCGCCGGGCCCTTCCACTTCGATCACGTCGATGGTCGCGACCCCGCCCGGCAGCCGTTCCGGCACGATGAAGCGCGCTTCCGTCGTCGTCAGGCTGCCTTCGAGCTTCAGCGGTTCCTCGAGGCTCGGCGGCAGCGCCGGTCCCGTCAGCGCGAGGTCGCCTTCGACCGCCAGCACGAGGTCCTGCCGCCGCACGACCTGCATGCTCTCGAAAACCGTGCGCACATCGACGGCGGGCGACGCGTCTGCCGCGAGCGATACCGAGCCTTCGGCGCTCATGCGGCCCTCGCCGCTGTCGCGCGCGCTCATCTCGAAGCGCATCGTCTCGCTCCGCCGGCCCTCGACGCGGAGCGAGAGATCGCGCATCGCCGTCCCGGTCTCGAAATTCTCGAACGTGCCGTTCTCGATCGTTGCCTCGCCGGAAACGAGCGGCGCCGAAATGTCGCCATCGGCGGAAACCGCGATCCGCGCATCGCCGGTCAGCCGCTGGCCGGGCAGATCCACCAGCGCCATCAGCGAGGCGATGGGTCCGGCCCAGGTCAGCTTTCCGTCTACGGGTCCGCGTTCCGCCGGCACCGGCCATGCGCCGCGCGGATCGCGGATCAGCGGCAGCGATGCGTCGAGCAGGAACGGCTGTTCGGAAACGCCGCTCGCTTTCGCCTTCAGCGCCAGCCGCCGTTTCGCCCAGGTCGCCTCCAGCGTGGCGTCGAAGGCGGGTCTGATGTCGAGTCCTGCTTCGGCGAGTGTTGCGCCGTCGAAGCTGAGTTGCGCCGTTCCCGTCTCGCGTCCCGTGTCGAAATCGGCCGCGCCCGACATCGTGCCCGCCATCGCATCCACGGGAAGCAGCGGCGAGACGAGTTCGAGCGGCAGCTTCGAAATCTCGAGCGCGATCTCCGCATCGCGCGGGCGGATCGCGATGTCGCCGGTGAGGCTCCCCGCTCCCGACGGGCTGCCGAATGCCACATCGAGCGCCTTCACCCGTATCAGCCCGTCCCGGAGTTCGAGCTTCACCGGCGCGCCGAGCGTCGCCGTCGCCTCGCCGATGGTCGCATCGAACTTCGTGAGCGTCACCAGCGAAGGCTCGTAGGTCGCGTCGATGTCGAGCATCACCGGCTGCGCCTTCACCGTCAGCCGCTCGCCATAGAGGCCCGCGGAAATGTCGAGCCTGTCGAGCGGCCCCTTTGCCACCGCCTTGATGCCGGTGAAGCGCGTATTTCCCGTGCCGCCGCCTTCGACGGAGAAACTTGCCTCGAGCGCCGCGTCGCCCGTCGCGTCGGTGAGCAGCGCCGATGCCTTCACGCGGTCGAGCGTCGCCGGTCCGTTGAGGTCGAGGTCAATCTGCCGCGCCTCGACCTCGAGCCGCGCATCTTGCTCGCCGCCCGAGCCGTCGAGCGTCAGCTCGATGGTCGCGCGTCCCTCCATCGGCACGCCCGCCAGTTCGCGGATGGGCTGCAGCGCCACGCGTTTGCCGGAAAGCGTGCCGGTCGCAAGCCCGTCCGGCGACACCGCCACGGCGGGTCACGCGGCCGATCACAAGGCCACCGAAGGTGGCCGTAGCTGGCGCAACATGTTCCGCGGCGATCGCCGTGACCGCACGCTGAGTCACCACTAGCGCCGGCCACCACAAGGGCTCCCGTCGCACCTCCGAGAGGGTGCGACC
>CAJXOU010000025.1 GCA_913057645.1 uncultured Rhodobiaceae bacterium
AGGCGGGGGGCGGCATACGAGGTTTCGGCCTGTCTCGTGGGCTCGGAGAGGTGTATAAGGGACAGACATGGTGACGAGCGCCTTTTCGGGCCCGACGATCCGGGGCAGGCGCTGCGTGCCGCCGGCGCCCGGCAGCAGGCCGAGCTTCACTTCCGGCAGTCCGCATTTCGCCGACGGCACCGCGACGCGGTAGTGGCAGGTCAGGGCCACTTCGAGGCCGCCGCCCAGCGCCGTGCCGTGGATCGCGGCGACGACCGGCTTCGTGCCGAACTCGATCATCTGCAGCGCGTCGAACAGGCTCGGGCCCTTCGGCGCCTTGCCGAACTCGGTGATGTCCGCGCCGGCGATGAAGGTCTTGCCCTCGCAGATCAGCACGATCGCCTTCACGGCGTCATTGTCGATCGCGGCCTTCACGCCGTTGGTGATGCCCTCGCGCACCGGCGCGGAAAGGGCGTTCACGGGCGGCGAATTGAGCGTGACGACGGCGATTTCGCCGTCGATCTCAAGCGTGGTGACATCGTTGATCGCGGTCATGGGCGCTCCCTGCCTTTTATCGTTCTGGATTGTTGTTGGCGGGGATTATAGCGCCGCCCTCGCGCGGCGCCACCGGCAGTCATGTGCAGCGGCGTTCGGCCCCCGGTCCGGGCCTGAACAGGCGGGTGCGGTGTGCTAGGCTCCGGGCGGTGCTTTATATGCAGACGAGGCGAAACGGGTGAAGCGGGAGGAAGAAAAGGCGAGAGGCGAGGGCGGAGCAAAGCCCGTCGGCCGGCCCCGCAGCGGCGAGGCCCCGGCATCGGACGACACCCGCGCCGACATCATCGCCGCCGCCGCGCGGCTCTTCCGCGCCAAGGGCATCGCGGGCGCCTCGGTGCGCGAGATCGCGGCGGAAGCGGGCCTGCGCAAGGCCTCGCTCTATTATTACTTCCCCGCCAAGGAGGACATCGTCTACGCGATGATCGAGGGCGTGCTCGCGCCCGCCCTCGCCATGCAGAAGAAGCTCTCCCGGGCCCGCCTCTCGGAAGCCGCGCGGCTTTACCTCTATCTCCGCTTCGATGTGGAGATGCTCTGCGCCGCACCCTACGACTGCACTTGGCTGCTTTCCCACGGCGATCTGAGCGACAAGCGGCTCGCCGCGCACTGGAAGGAGCGCGAAAAACTGCTCGGCTGGCTCCGGGCGCGGCTCCGCGAAGGGCAGGCGAAGCGCGAGTTTGCCGCCTGCGACGGCGCGACCGTCGCGAAAGCCATGCTTGCCGCTACGGAATACTCCGTCACCTGGGCCGAGCGCGAGGACCGCGCGCGCATGCGCAGGAATGCGGAGGAAGTGGCATCGCTCCTCGTTCGCGGCGTGCTCGCGGAGGGAAGAAGCATCGACGATGTGAAGGCCGAAGCCGCGAGGCTGACTCACGCGTAACGTCACTTCCACCCTCCCCTCGAGGGAGGGTCAAACGGCTGCAAGCCGTTTGGGGCGGGGGCGCAGAGAAAACTCCAGGTACATTCGTTGGCGACTTCATCGCCGCTCACACGGCGACCCGCCCCGAAATTTGTTCGTTGCACGCGCAAATTTCGACCCTCCCTCAAGGGGAGGGTAAAGTGTCGCTCTGGATTCTTTCCGGCAGCGCAATACATTGATGGAAAGCGGCAAACGAGGGAGAAGCTCGATGTGCGAAGACAATGTGGCGATCGGCCGGGACTATACCCGCAAGAATGCGGAGATGGCGGCTCGCTGGAAGATCGACGTCAACCGCGATCCCGGGTCGATCCCGCTTGAGGAACTCGATCCCGCGCATGACGATCTCTTCGGCGCCAACAAGGTACTGCCCTATTTCGAGCGGCTGAGAAAGGAAGACCCGGTTCACCTGAACGAGACCGGGCCTTACGGACGCTACTGGTCGATCACGAAATATGAAGACATCATGTTCGTCGATACGAACCACAAGCTCTTCTCCTCCGACATCCGCAATGGCGGCATCCGCCTCGGCGGCTTGCCGCTCGAAGGCGAGCCCGATCCGCTCACCTATCTGCCGATGTTCATCATGGAAGACCCGCCCAAGCATGACGAGCAGCGCAAGGTCGTGCAGCCCATGTTCACGCCGCAGAACCTCGCCGATCTCGAACCGGTGATCCGCGAGCGCGCCGGACAGATTCTCGACGAGCTGCCGCGCGGCGAAACCTTCAACTGGGTGCGCGAGGTTTCCGTCGAACTCACCGGCCGCACGCTCGCCACGCTGTTCAACGTGCCGCAGGAAGACCGGCACAAGCTCATCCACTGGTCGGACACGGTGGAGCGCATCGGCGATCCGGAATATTTCGAGACGCCGGAAGACGCCTTCAAGGAACTCTGGAACTGCTGGGAATATTTCGACGGCGTCTGGAAGGACCGGCTGGAGAACCCCGGCTCCGACCTCATTTCGATGCTCGCGCATGGCGAGTCGACGAAGAACATGCCGCCCAACGAATATCTCGGCAACATGCTGCTGCTCATTGTCGGCGGCAACGACACGACACGCAATTCGATCACCGGCGGCGTGCTCGCGCTCAACCAGCATCAGGACGAATACAGGAAACTGAAGGACAATCCGGACGTCATTCCCAACATGGTGTCGGAGATCATCCGCTGGCAGAGCCCCGTCGCGCATATGTGCCGCACCGCGATGGAGGATGTCGAGGTGCGCGGCAAGACCATCAGGAAGGGCGACAAGGTCGCCATGTGGTACGTCTCGGGCAACCGCGACGACGAGAAGATCGACCGCGCCAACGAGTTCCTGATCGACCGCGAGGGCGCGCGTCACCATCTTTCCTTCGGCTTCGGCATTCACCGCTGCATCGGCAACCGCGTCGGCGAGATGCAGCTCCGCATCCTCTGGGAAGAGATCATGAAGCGGTTCAGCAATGTCGAGGTGGTGGCAGAGCCGAAATATCTCCGCTCCAACTTCATCCGTGGCATCACGGAACTGCCCGTGGTGGTTCACGCCAAATAGAGCGACTGAGAAGACCGTGCTGTCATCCCGGGCCTCGTGCCCGGGATTTCTCCCTCACCCTCCCCCTGTGGGAGGGTCAAACGGTCGAAGACCGTTTGGGGAGGGGTGCTCCGTTTGCCCCGATTTGCGCGCCATCGACGTCGTTCCGCCGCAACCCCTCCCCGAAATTTCCTCCGCTCGCGCTCCGCAAATTTCGACCCTCCCACAGGGGGAGGGTGGTGAAGCAGGCCTCATTTGCGAACGGGACATTTGACACTCATGCGCTCATGCCCTAATTTCGACCGAACGGTCGAAATAGGAAACCCGCCATGCCCGCCTCGCTCTCAACCCTGATGGAAGAAGGCCGCCGCGCCGTCCTGCGCCCGCTTGCGCAGGCCTCCACGCTGCCGCCCGGTTTCTACACCTCGCCCGAAATCTTCGAGGCGGAGCGGGAGCGCGTCTTCCGCCGCAACTGGGTCTCCGTCGGCCGCGCCTCGGAAATCCCGCAACCCGGCGACCGCTTCCGGATCGACGTTGCGGGCGAGCCGCTCATGATCGTGCGCGGGAAGGATGCGCGGATCCGGGCGCTCTCCGCCGTCTGCCGCCATCGCTGGATGCTGCTCGGCGAGGGCGCGGAAAGCGCGGGCACCATCGCCTGCCCCTATCACAAATGGACCTATGCGCTGGACGGCGCGCTCATGGCCGCGCCCCTGATGGACAAGGCCGAAGGCTTCGAGCGCGACGCCTGCGCGCTTCCCTCCTTTGCCTGCGAGGTCTGGAACGGTTTCATCTTCGTCAATCTGGGCGGCGATGCCGAACCGCTTGCGCAAGCGCTCGCGCCGCTTGCGGCCGAATTCGCGCCCTGGAAGATGGACGAGCTCGAAATCGCCGGCCGCGTCGAATTCGACCAGCCTTACAATTGGAAGGTGCTCGCCGACAATTTCATGGAGGCCTATCACCATTTCGCCATCCATCCGGAGACCTTCGAGCCGAACTACCCGGCGGCGATCTCCCGTGCGGAAGAGACGAACGCGCCCTGGGCCGCGCTGCGCATGCCGCACAAGGATGGCGCGCTTTCGGAAACGCTCTTCCAGCCGCTCGACGGGATTCCGGACGGCGCGCGGCGGGGTTTCTCCGTTTTCAACGTCTACCCCTCCATGCTGCTCGCCGTGCTCGCCGACAGCGTCATCTGGTACCGCATGGAAATCGACAGCGTCGACCGCTTCAAACTCACCATCTATCTGCTGGTTCACCCCCAGGCGCTCGACGTGCCCGACGCCGAAGCCCTCAAGACCTTTCTCCGCGAGGGCGCCTACGCCGTGCACATGGAAGACATCGCCGCCTGCGACGGCGTGCAGCGGGGCCTCATGAGCGGCTCGGCGCGGGCCGGCCGCCTCAGCCATCTCGAAGGCGCGATCCACGAACACCAGAAGTGGCTCATGGCTGAACTCGCCCGGCCGTGACCGGCGCCGCTGGCCCGCGCGGATCGCCCGGCGGATAGAGAAAACCGCGGCCATAGGGCAGGGCGAGCTGCGGCACGAAGCTCGCGTGACAGACGTTCACGGCTTGCGCCGGCGCCGTGCCCTTGCAGGCGGCAAGGCAGGCATCGCGATTGGCGTCGTTCTGCCGCGCGTCGCAGCTTGCCGCCGCCGCCGCGGGATCGGCCTGCCATTTCGATGCCGCCATGGCCGCCCAGCCGGAACCGGCCTCGTCGATCAGGCGGTCGATCTCCTTTTCCAGAAACCGGTTCCGCGCCTCGAGGTCGGCCAGCATCATGCGCTCGCCGGGATAAAGCTCGCCGCCGGCCGTACCGGCGAAGCGGAGCGGCGGATGCGGCGTGAAGGGCTTGCCGTAATGACGGATCACGGTATCGGTGTTCTCGTTGACATAGATGCTGACGACGCGCTTCGCGGCGCCGGCCTTGATGCCGGCCATCCGCTCCTTGTTCGCCTCGATTTCGGCCAGCATCCGTTCCGCTTCCTTCTCGCTTTCCGTTCCGGAGGCATCGGCGACGCGGCGGATATGGCTCTGCGCCAGATCGCCGAGCGCGAGATTGTGTCTGCCCTGTTGCCAGTTGCCCTCGCAGCGCGCCGCGCAATCGGTGAGCGAGGGGCCCTTGCGGCAGATCGCGAGAAAGCCCGACAGTTCGCGCATGCAGGCGCCGCGAAACTCGTCCAGCAGAACCGAACAGACCTTCGCCGGATCGAGACCGCAGGGATCGGCGCGCATGTCGGCGAGCGGACCGCTTGCGGGCGCTTCGATACGGGGGAGATTTGCCGCCGGTACACCGTAGGAGGACGGGTCCGGCAAGGCAGCATCGGTATTCGGCACCGCCGTCATCGGACCGGCGGGATAGGCCGCTTCCGGTTCGGGCAGCGCGGCGGCTTCTACCGGCGGCGCACCTGCCGGGATTTCCTCGACCGCCGCCTCGAAGGCGTCATTCAGGCGCCTGGCTCGCGCTTCCATCTCCGCCACTTCGCCTTCGAAGGTGTCAAGCGCTTCGCGTTGCGCTTCGAGCACCTCATCGTCATCGGCCGCGGGCGGCGGAAGGCCGGCCTCACCGTCCTCCTCGCACTCTTTCGGGAAACGCGGATAACCGGCCGTGTCGATGATCTTCTCGATGCGCGCGAGCGTGTCCTTCCAGTGAGCCTCATAGACCAGCCCCATGATGCGGGCGCGATGCGTCATGCTGAGGCGCGACCAGATTGTCTTGATGTCCTTGACGGGATCGCCTTCGTTCGACGCGATGTTCTGCAGAAGGCTCGCCCAGAAGATCGACCATCGGTAGCGCGCTTCCATGCCTATGCCGAGCACCGGGGCATCCGTCATGATGTCTTTCTGCAGACCCACCGTCGCCAGCATGAGCGCGTGGAACTGGTCCATGTTGCGCTGGATGTAAAGCGATGCTTCGACATAGGCGCGGATCAGACGATTGAGCGCGGCCTCGTATTCCCCGCGGTCGCAAGCGCGCGCCGCCGCCTCGACTTCCGCCAGCCGCACATTGACGGTCCTGATACGCCTTTCGGTCGCTTCGTTGAACTCCTTTACCAGAGGTTGGAGATCGTCGTAGCTGACCCATTTCTCTACGCGATTGGCCGCCTGGCTCTCCTGGAATTTGTCGAGGCTTTCGAACAGATCGTAGGCATGGTCAATCCACGGCCGGTCGGCCGCCGCCATCTCCTTCGACTTTTCAAGCGCCTTTTGCGGCGTCATTTCCTCGAGGCGCGGTGTTTCGAGGCGCGGTGCCTCGCTGGTGCCGGCCGCGCCGTCACCCGATGGCTCGGCACGCGGCGAAGGCGGCATGACGGCAAGAAGAGGCACCACAAGGAGAGCAACATGAAAGCGCATCGGTTCGTCTCCTACTGCCGCACCAATTCGACGCGGCGGTTGAGCGCGCGGCCTTCTTCGCTGTCATTGCTGGCGACCGGTGCCAGAAGGCCGACGCCGGCCGGTTTGAGGCGTGCGGCGGCGATGCCGTAAGCCGCCGTGAGTTCCGCTGCCACGCTTTCGGCGCGGCGCGCCGAGAGCGAGGTGTTGTAGTCATAGGCACCCTGATTGTCGGTGTGGCCCACGACATAGAGTTTCAGCTCCGCATCCGCGTTCAGAAGTTTCGCGATCTCGTCGAGCGTCTCCTTCGACTCGGGCTTTACCGCCGCGCTGTCCGTGTCGAAATAAATGCCGTAAAGCGCGATGCGGCCGGTCTCCGTCAGCGCCTTTGCCATCGCCTCCGCCTCGACGAGAACCATGCGCTGTTCCATCTCGCCGGTTTCGACCACGTCCAGCAGGACGAGCGCGCGCTTCGCGGTTTGCGGAAATTGTTCGAAGCCCTCGATGGCGATGGCAAGGGAGACATAGACGGCGCCTTCGGGACGGTCGAGCTTCGCCGACAGGTAGCGGACATCCTGCGGCTCGGAGAACGCGTATTGCGTGACCCTGCCCATATTCTCGAGCGGGGCGCGCGGCAGCAGGGCGCGGCTGATGAGGGTGGAACCGGCGCGCGGCACATCGGGACCGGCGCCGCATTCGGCGCCCTTGCATTCGAAGATCGCCGTGAAGCCCTTGTCCGCCAGTTCCTTCTGGTAGTTGCGGAAAACCTCCAGCGTGCTGCGGCCTTCGGGCGCCGCATAGAGGAGGCGCGTCAGTGCCCCTTCGACCGTCTGTCTTTCGGTCAATGTCGCGTCGAAGCTCCTGTGCGGGCCCGTCGCGATATCGAACTCGCCATAGGCCGAGGTCCGGTAGCCGATGATGAGCGAGCCCTCGTAGCGCTTGATCAGCGGGTGATCGCGCGCGCCCTCCACATCCGCTGCCCGCGCGTCGCTCGCCGCCACGAGACAGAAGATCGTTGCCGCCAGGACGACGAGATATCGCCCCGGCAACAACTCCATCCGGCGGGTGAACGCGCTCACCAGCGCACGCCGAGGCGCGCGAAGCCGCTGAATTCGAACGACTCGTCGCGCGAGAAGCGATAGCTGAACGAAGGCGAGGTGCCCATCGCGGAGGCTTCGGGCAGGAAGTCGCCCTGGATGCCGACGCCGAAGAACATGTCGTCGTGGCCGTCCAGAGGCACGTCCACATTCAGGCCGACGCTCGGGCCGACACGCGTGACGTCCTCCGAGAAGTGACTGACCGTGCCGAGCTCGTCCGTCGTCATGCTGAGTTCGCCGCGCTGCACCGTCACGCCGGCCCAGGGCGTAAACGCCAGGGGGTTGTTCGCGAACTCCGTCTGGAGCATCAGCATGTAGCCGAGATAAAGCGTCAGCATCCACTGTGCCTCGTACCCGATAGACGTCAGCGCGCTCGGAAAGGGATGGATGGCCTGCCGCGTCGTTCCCTCACCGTCTACCGGCAGGCGGCCGCGCACGCCGATCACCGGGCCCTTGCACGGCGTCTTCCTTATCTCCCGCAGCGCCTGGTCGGTAACTTCCTGGGGCGGCGGCGCGACATTCGTCATGCCGCCCATTCCCTCGCCGAGCCGGTCGACGCGCACGCCGGCGTCGATGCCGACTATGGCTTGCGTGAAGCTGTCCCCGCCGCTTGCCGGAGGGCCGTAATTGCCGCTCACCCCGAGGTCGCCGGTCGCCGATCCGGCGCCGACTTCCAATGCCGCCCAGCCTTCGGTGCAGAACGGCCCGGCCGCTGCCTCCCCGGTGCCGAGCGCGCCCGCCGCCGAAAGGGCGACGAAGGCCGCCGCAATCTTTCCCCGTCCCGCGCGCCGCGGCGCGCCTGTCTGCCTGTTCTGTCTCGATGTCATGGACCAGCCCTCTTTGTCTGCTGAATGCCTTGCCGAAAGACGGCGCTGCCGCCCCTCCCTACGGGGGTAAAGCGGGTAGGGTTGCTCTGTCCTCATCACTAGTGATGATAGGATCGGTTTTGCCGGGTGTTATTCGAGGCTCCGGAGGGCGAAATGGACCAGTCGGCCGAGGCAGGGGAAAACCGGCGAAAAGGGGAGGGGTTTCCCCGTCCCGCCGTCTGGTGCGGCGAGGCGCCGGAGGGCGAGGCCTCTCCGGTGATCCTCTATGTCTATGGCGGCACCTTCGCCATGAATCGCGGCCCCATGCACCTCGTCGTCGCGGAAGCCGTCGCTCGCCACGCGCGGGGCCGGGTCCTCATCCCCGAGTACCGGCTGGCGCCGGAACATCCCTTTCCGCTCGCGATCGAGGATGTGGTCGCCGTCTACCGCGCGCTTCTCGCGCAAGGCATCCCGCCCGGGAAGCTCGTCGTGATGGGCGATACGGCGGGGGCGGGCATTGCGCTTGCCGCGCTCATCGTGCTCCGCGACGAAGGTGCGCCGCTGCCGGCCGGCTTTGTCGCGCTCACGCCCTGGGCCGACCTCACCATGTCGGGCGGCTCCTATGTCGAGAACATCCGGCCCGGCCGCTTCGCTTCCGACGTCGAGGTGCTGGCGATGCTGACGCTCGATTATCTGCAGGGCGCCGATCCGCGTCACCCGCTTGCTTCCCCCGTCTTCGGCGATCTCTCCGGGCTTCCCGAGACGCTCATCCATGCGGGCGCGGACGACATCCTGCTCGACGATGCGAAGCTTCTCGTCGAGGGGTTGCGCCGCGCGGGCGGCCGCGCGCATCTCCATGTCTGGCAGGGACTTCCGGACACCTGGCAGCGCCTGCAGCCGCTCTCGCCGCAGGCGACGGCCGCGCTTGCGAGCATCGGCCAGTTCGTCAAGCGCCGTACCGGTGCGCCCGTACACAGCGCGGCCGAAAAGCAGCAGATCAGCGACGCCTACGCGAAGGGCATCTCGGAGTTCGTGCAGCCCCACATGACGGAGCGGTTCGACCAGCTCTTCGAATGGGCGCGGGACCACGATCCGGACTGGATCTGGCACTTCATGGAGCGCAGGCTCGAATTCGGTGCGCTCGTCACGCAGGAGCAGATCGAGCATGACTGGCTCGCCATGCTCTTTGCCGACGCCCCCGATCCGATGGTGCTCCTGAGCGCGAGCCGCCACGTCATTCTTGCGAACCGGGGCGCGCGGCAGCTCTTCGACAAGGGCAATGTGCTGCTGCACCGGAACGGCAGGCTGGTCGGCGCCGATCCGGGAGGCGAGGCGGTGCTCGGCACGCTGATCGGCCAGGCTTTCGGACTTGTCAGTAGGGGAGCCAATTTCGGCCCCGCGGACCGCTATGCGCGGCTTGCGGGCGGAACGGCAGGCGACCTCCTGATGCGCTGCGAACGCATCCAGCCACCGGTGGACGGTTCGGGCGCGCCGCCGATCGCGCTCTTGCGCATTTTCGAAGAGGAGAGAAAGCGGCGGATCGACCGGGACGCGCTCGTCGCTTGGTACGGCCTCTCGCCACGCGAGGCGGAACTTGCCGCCGCGTTTGCGGAAGGGCAGCCGCTTGCCGCTTTCGCGCGCGAGAACGGGCTTTCGATGCCGACCGTGCGCACGCATTTCTCGCATATCAAGGCGAAGCTCGGTGCGGCGGATCAGGCGGCCGTCGTCGGCAAGATCATCCGCGCCGCTTTCGGCTGAGCTTTCATCGACCGATCAGGCCGGTGTCTTTTCATCCCGGTCTTCGAGCGCTTCCCGCACCGCTTCGGGCGCGCGCATGATAAGCGTGATGAGCGTTCGCGCCGCGCCTCCTGGTTGCCGCTTTCCCTGTTCCCATTTCTGCAGGCCTGAAACGCTGGTGCCGACAAGCCGCGCGAAATCGGGCTGCGTCATCTTCAGCGCCTTTCGGGCCTTCTTCACATCCACAGGCTCTACCGAGTGAACGCGGACACCCGTCTTGCCGCCCTTGGCATGTTCGAGCGCCTCTTCCATGGAAGAGATCAGTTCCCTGGCAAAATCGCTCATCGTCGATACTCCTCTTCTACTTTCTCTGCCTTGCCGCTTTCTTGATTGCGGCGGCAAGTGCCGAAACCACTTTTCTCTCTGCGGCGGAGAGGTCGGCTTTTTCGTTCTTGCCGTAGATCATCAGCGCATAAAGCGGGATGCTTTCGGCGTAGTAGTAATAGATGACCCGGACGCCACCGCTTTTGCCTTTGCCACTGGCGGCGAAACGAACCTTGCGCACGCCGCCCGTTCCCACGATTTCATCGCCGGCCTCCGGGTTCCCGGCAAGAAACGCGATCAATTCGCCGTATTCGTCCTCGCTCAACAGGGCCGCGGCGCGTTTCTGGAAGATGCTGGTCTCGGCCACCGTCTGCATAGCGGAAATATAACCCAATGGGCGACATTTTCAAAGGAAAACTAACCCATTGGGTGAGTTTCGGCGAGAAGGCTCGCGACGCCCCCGATGGTTCGATTTGTTCAGGCGCGTTCAATATGGCCGTGACCTATGTACAGGATGGGCAGGCTTTGACATGGCGTCGGCCTTCTCCCGCTGTGCTAGGTTGCCCCCAACGAAAATCATGAAATCAGGGAAGGGGCGCCTCGCGCCTCTCGGGTTAGTTGAGCACGGACGAAAAAGGCGCCACCGGCGACATCGAGGCCATTCGCAAGGGCTTCGAGACGCGCGGCTATATCTGCAACGCGCATATCGCGACTTCCATCTTCCTCTCGGAGAAGCTGCAGAAGCCGCTTCTGGTCGAAGGGCCTCCCGGCGTCGGCAAGACCGAGCTCGCCAAGGCGACGGCGGAACTTGTCGGCAAGCCCCTCATCCGTCTGCAGTGCTACGAAGGGCTCGACGAGGCGAAGGCGCTCTATGAGTGGAAATACGGCAAGCAGCTTCTCTATACGCAGGTGCTGAAGGAGAAGCTCGGCGATCTCATGTCCGGCGCGCAGGGCCTGAAAGAGTCCATGACGCGGCTGCACGATTTCGACGACACCTTCTTTTCCGAAGAGTTTCTGGAGCCGCGCCCGCTTCTGAAGGCGTTGTGGCAGCCGGGCGGCGCGGTGCTGCTGATCGACGAAATCGACAAGTCGGATGACGAGTTCGAGGCCTTTCTGCTCGAACTTCTGTCCGACTACCAGATTTCGGTGCCGGAACTCGGCACGATCAAGGCGCGCACCACGCCCATCGTCTTCCTCACCTCCAACAACACACGCGAGATCGGCGATGCGCTGAAGCGGCGCTGCCTGCATCTCTACATTCCGTTTCCCGACACGGATCTTGAGCAGCGCATCATCGCGGCGCGCGTGCCGGAAATGGAAGTGCGGCTCAGGACGCAGCTCGTCGCCTTCGTGCAGGGGCTCCGCCAGCTCGACCTCAAGAAACTTCCGGCGGTCAGCGAAACCATCGACTGGGCGCGCACGCTCGTTCTGCTTCACGCGCGCGAACTCGACGCCGATCTCGTCCGCAACACGCTCAATGTCCTCCTGAAGTTCCAGGACGATATCGACAATGTGGACGGCGAAGTGAACGCGCTTCTGGCAAAGGCCGTGCAGGCGGGGTAGTAGGAGGCGGAAGTCGTGACAATCTGTGAAAACAGAATCGTCATGACCCGCTTTATGCGGGTCATCCACGCCTTCCTTTCCAGCGTCGCCGTAAAGACGTGGATGGCCCGGACAAGCCGGGCCATGACGGCGAGAGAGCATGGTTTTCACCTTTTCCACATGTACTGGTGTGCGCGATGAGTGAAGTTCTCGGCGATTTCATCCGTGCGCTCCGGTCGGCCGATATCCGCGTCTCGACATCGGAGTCGATCGACGCGGGTAACGTGATCGACCTTGTCGGCTTCGACGACCGGCAGACGCTGAAGGACGCGCTCTCCCAGGTGCTTGCGAAGAGCGACGACGAGAAACAGGCCTTCGCCGAGACCTTCGACACCTATTTCTCCTTCGAGCAGTTCAAGGAACGGCCCGCCGCCGCGAACGAAAACGATGAGCGTGAGCGTCAGGAGAGCGAGGAAGACGGCGGCGACGGCGAGGATGGCGATCCCTCGCAGTCCGGCAGCGCCTCGGCGCCGGGTGGCGGGGGCATGAGCGGCGAGCCGCAGGGCGAACCGTCTTCCGCGAACATGGACCTCGCCGCACTTCTCGAACGCGGCGATCAGGCCGAACTCCAGATGGCGCTCGCGGAAGGCGCGCGGCAGGCGCGGCTCAACCGCATCCGGCTTTTCACGCAGCGCGGCATGTTCACGCGCCGCATCATGGAAAACATGGGTCTCGACGGTCTCAACGAGGAGATCGAGCGCCGCGAGGCGTCCGGTAATCAACGCGGCGCCGAAAGTCTGGGCCAGGCGCGCGAGGAGTTGCGCGGTCAGGTGCGCGACTATGTCGAGAAGCAGCTCGAAATCTTCACCGCGAATTCAGGCCGCCAGCTTCGCGAGGAAGTGCTGGCGCAGATGCGCCTTTCCAATGTCGACCGCTCCGACATGAAGATCATGCGCGAGCTCGTGCGCAAGATGGCGAAGCGTCTGATCGCGCTCCATTCGCGCCGCAAGAAAGTCGCGCGGCGCGGCACGCTCGATATCCGCCGCACGATCCGCGCCAATATCGAATTCGACGGGTTGCTCTTCCACACGGTCTGGAAGAAGACGAAAGTCGACCGGCCGAAGGTCATGGCGGTCTGCGACGTGTCGGGCTCGGTCGCGCAGGTCTCGCGTTTCCTGCTGATGTTTCTCTACAGCCTGCAGGAAGTGCTGCCGGCCGTTCGCAGCTTCGCCTTTTCCGGTCATCTCGGCGAGACGACGGATCTCTTCAAGCGAGAGAAGCTCGAAGAGGCGCTTGTGGAGGTGCTGCGCGACTTCGGCGGCGGCTCAACGGACTACGGTCAGGCGCTGATGGATTTCGAGGAACTGGCGCTCGACGACATCGACCACCGCACCACCATTCTCATCCTCGGCGATGCCCGTTCCAACTACGGCGATCCGCGCGGCGACATCCTGAAGAAAATCCATGCCCGTGCGCGCCGCGTCATCTGGCTCAACCCCGAGCCGCGCACGATGTGGAACTCGGGCGACAGCGAGATGCGCCGCCTCTCCCCCTATTGCGACAAGGCGGTCACCTGCGCCTCGCTCAAGGACCTCGAACGCGTCGTCTCCGAGCTTCTCCGCAGCGCCGTCTGAGCTGTTTCGCGCCGGTCATTTTCCGGGGATTACTTTTCTCGCGGCGCGGGCCGGTGCCTTTCATGACGTTTCAGTGACAGTTCGATGACAGCCGGCGCGCGCTCTAGGCAAGTTATCCCCGCGCCGATAGACTTTCCGTCTCATTCTGGGGCGATGGGGCCGGTTTCGCACGGGCACGTCTGCTGCAACGAAGGGGCGGAGCGGTCCCCTTGGCGCGTACAAGATGTGCCAAAACGGGCCACGGAATCAGTGTGTTATGAGTTCTGGGGGCGGTATGGCGGGGCGCGCCATCGCAAAATCGGAGAGAGGAAGCGGGCAGCACCGTGTGCTTTTGCTCGTCTTTTTTGTGCCCCTCTTTGTGCTCTCCTGGACGTACGCCCGGGCCGAACCGCTGCGGCTCGCGCCGCCGTCCGTGGAGAGCGTCGCGCTCACGCGGGATTTGCCTGTTGAATCAACATCTTCCGAGGCGCCACCCGCGCCCGTGAAGCGCGAGCGCTACAACGTCGTCGTGCTCGGCGACTCGCTCGGCGACGGCACCTGGGCGGGTCTCTATCACGTGCTCCGCAAGGACAAGCGCTTCAACGTCATCAAGAAATCCAAGGTGGCGACAGGCTTCTCGCGTCACGATTATTACGACTGGAACCAGGCGGTGCGCGAGATCGCGGCGGAAACGCGCATCGACATCGCCATCGTCGTGATGGGCACCAACGACCGTCAGGCCATCGTCGAAAACGGACAGCGCCATGCGCTCTTCGACGACAACTGGCGCGCGGTCTACAAGCAGCGTGTCGACGATTTCACAACGACGCTGAAGAACACCGGCGCGCATATCTACTGGCTCGAACTTCCCGTCATGCGCAGCCCTCGCTTCGGCGGCGACATGGAACAGTTCAACGAGATTTTCGAGGAACGCGCGCGCCTCAACAACATCACCTTCGTGCAGACCGACGGCCTCGCGACCGGCGCCGATGGCGGTTACACCGCCTATGGCGAAGACCGCTTCGGCCGCACGCGATTGCTGCGCGCGGAAGACGGTATCCACTTCACGATGGCCGGATACGAACTGCTCGGCGAGCGCATTGCCGATGCAATGCTTGCCGATCTCGACGGCGCGGCGATTGCGGTGACGCCACCCGGTTCGCCGGAAACCGTTGTATTGAAGGGCAGCGATACGCCCGCGGAAGAGCCAGAAAAGGCTGTAAACTATGACATGGCGGACAGGCGCCCCGGCCGGTCGGATGACTGGCTCTGGCTCGGCGCCACCAACTGACGTTTGGCGTGTCTTGCGCCGTCTCTTCCCTGCCGCCGCGCCTGTCGTTTTCGCCGTTCTTCTTGTTGCGCCCGTTCGCGCCGACGATTGCAGTCCGGTGTCCGTACCGCAAGGACTCGAGCGCTTCCATGCTGCAATGGAAGAGGTCGAAGCAGGTGAGCGGTCGAAGCCGCTTACCGTTCTTCATCTCGGCGACAGCCATATTCCCCTCGACACGTTCACGCGCGGTTTGCGTCAGCGCTGGCAGGCGCGTTTTGGCGATGCCGGCCGCGGGCTCATGCCTGGTGTGCCGTTCCGCTATTACGCGCCGGATGGATATGACATCGAAATGGAGGGCGCGTGGAACATCGCATCGAGCCTGCCGCGAGACGCCTCCGGCCCGTTCGGCATTCAAGGCTTCCGGGTCAGCAGCGGCGATGACGACGCCACCATCTCCCTGCGCTCGGACAATCCGGTTTCCGCCGTCGAGATCGAAGCCTATGGCGGACCGGATACGGGCGCCTTGCTTCTGAAACTCGGAGAGGCCGCACCGCTCAAGCTGCCGACGCGTCAGGCGGTGCCGGGCCTCGTCCGTTTTCGCGTGCCGGCAGCGAATGTGCATGAGATTCGTCTCGTGCCCGCCGGAACGGGCACGGTTCATCTTCTCGGATGGGCAATCCTCTCTCCCGCGAAGCCGGGTGTGCGGTACGACAGCCATGGCGTTGTCGCCGCCACCGCGTCGATCACCACGCGGTGGGACAAGGATGCGGTGCGCGCGCAGGTCGCCGCGATGAACCCCGATCTCGTCATTCTCGGCTTTGGGACGAATGAAGGTTTCAACAACGGTCTCGACATCGCGGCCTACGGCGCCGAGCTTGCCGGCTTCATCGATCTTCTCATGGCGGCGGCACCCGGTTCCTCGCTCGCCCTTCTCGGACCGTTCGACGGGGCGCGGCAGGGCGCGGGCGAAACATGCGGCGGAGGCTGGACGACACCGCCGAAACTTGATGCGGTGCGGAGCGTTCTCGCAAACCTTGCCGCCGCGCGCGGCGCTTTCTTCTGGGATGGCGGTGCAGCGATGGGCGGACGCTGCTCGGCGGATGAATGGGCGCGGGCCGAGCCGCCGCTCATGTATGCGGACAGGGTACACCTTCGCGCGGCCGGAGCCGAACGGCTCTCGGCGCAGCTATGGAACTCGTTGATGGGACTTGAAGAAAACGTGGCTGAAAGCGGTGCCTGTCACGCAGATGACGCGCCGGATTAACCAAGAATACAGGCAGAGATTGAGCTTTTCGGCCTCAGCGGGGATGATGCGGGCAATGCCGTCATGCCCCCCTGATGGTTAGTTTGGGCGACATGTGTGTGCGGGTAACGCTCGCGCGAGTATCGGGGCGGCATGCTTTTTCCGACGATCGAGTTCGGGATTTTCTTTCTGATCGTTTTTGCGGTCAGCTGGGCCATGCGCGGCGCGCCGGAGCTGCGCAAGTTCATCCTGCTCGGCGCGAGCTATTTCTTCTATGGCTGGTGGGACTGGCGGTTCCTCGGACTTCTTTTCCTCTCGACGCTGATCAACTACCTGGCAGGCCTCGCTGTCGCCCATGTCCGGAGCGAAGGTCTGCGCAAGTTCATCGTCGGTATCGCCGTTGTTGCCGGGTTGTCGATCCTCGGCTTCTTCAAGTATTACGGCTTCTTTCTTACGTCATTCGCGACGCTGCTGGAGACTGCGGGTCTGGAGCGGGACTTGCCGTTCATGCAGGTGATCCTGCCGGTCGGCATATCCTTTTTTACCTTCCAGGGCATTTCCTATGTGGTCGATGTCTATCGCGGCCACGCGACGGCAGAGAAATCGCTCCTGAACGTGATGCTCTACATCTCCTTCTTCCCGCAGCTCGTGGCGGGGCCGATCGTGCGCGCGGCGGATTTCCTGCCGCAGCTTCACCGTGCGCCTGCGCTGACGCGCGCTCATATCGGTGTCGGAGTGGTGCTGATCCTGTCCGGTCTTGCGAAGAAGATGGTGATCGCGAATTACCTGGCGACCGAGCTTGTCGATCCGGTTTTCTTCGATCCGACGGCGGTGGGCGCGCTGGACCTGCTGATCGGCGTCTACGGATATGCCGTCCAGATCTATTGCGACTTCTCGGGATACAGCGACATCGCCATTGGCGTTGCGGCGTTGCTCGGTTATCGCTTTCTCGAGAATTTCGACCAGCCCTATCGCGCGTCGAGCCTTCAGGACTTCTGGCGGCGCTGGCATATCTCGCTCTCTACCTGGCTCCGCGACTATCTCTATGTTCCGCTTGGCGGCAACAGATACGGAGAAGCGAAGACCTATCGCAATCTCTTCCTCACCATGTTTCTCGGCGGCATCTGGCACGGCGCCGCATGGACTTTCGTTTTCTGGGGTACGTTCCACGGGGCGATGCTCGCCGTGGAACGTTATGCGCGGAAGAAGCTCGACGAGTTCGCCCCGCCGCATAGCGATCCCGGCGGTGTGATGACGGCGTTCGGAAACGGTGCGCAGCACATTGTAGGCATCGTCTGGACATTCCATCTGGTGTGCTTTGCGTGGATATTCTTCCGCGCCGACAGTTTCTCGACGGCGGGGAGCTATCTCGCCGGCTTTGCGCGCTGGTCGGAGCCGAGCCAGTATGTCACACCGTTCGCCGTCGGCCTGATCGTCCTCGCCATGTTCTTCCAGTTCACGCCGCGCAATCTCGGGCGATGGCTTGCGCAACTCATACAGTGGCTGCCGTCGCCGATGCTCGGGCTTTTGCTTGGCGGGGGTATCTGGTTCATCTGGGCCGTCGCGCCCGAGGGTGTCGCACCCTTCATCTATTTCCAGTTCTGAGGCGCCGATGCTTGATCTCCTGCATCACGAACGGGACGACGACGAGTACGCCGAGGAGGCCCAAGCCCTTCAGGAGGCCGAGACGCGGCGTTCCGTCATGCGGATGTCGTTTGCGCTCGTTGTCGCGGCGGCGCTGCTTCTCGCTTTCAACAGCCAGAGCCTCGTCACCTGGGTCAACGGTTTCGAGGTCGGCCCGGTGCAGGATACGATCGTCTCGCTCGCGGCCCGCTGGAACGGTCAGATGGAGGAACAGGGTCTCGATACCCCGGCGAAGACCGTTCGCGGCGAGGTCAACGAAGCGCGGAACATGGACTGGGCGGAGGTGGAGCGCTGGCTCGAGAACGAGCAGGCGCGCTCGCGCGAGGGTGCGCGGCTTCTACGCGGCATGCTGAGCGAAGACCGCGGTTAGGCGGCGGCGCTGCGCAATTGTTCGACAAGGTCCGCCGGATAGATGCTCGTGAAAGCCTCGATGCCGTATTGCGTGCGGATATCGGCGATGGGGCGGTGCCACTCCTGCTCCCACTCGATCGCCATGAATGACGGTGTCATGCGTCCGTGCTGCCAGCCTTCGATGATCAATTGCATGACGACGGGAAAGGCGTCGGGCGCATTGAAGAGGGTCGATGTCGCCGCCGTCGCGATCAGCATGCCCGAATAGCTGTGATCGAACTGCGCCAGCGAAAAGGCCGAGATGCCGACTTCCTGAAGTGCCGTCGTGCGGTAACCCGCCATCAGGTGCCAGACGTCGTGCATTTGCAGGATGCGCGTGTTGAGGTAGCGAAGGGCGGGCGGCATATCGGACAGGCCCGTTTCCTCCCGGTCGAGCACTTCGAGGTGAAAGTCGTTGTCGACGATCAGCCGGTAGAAGTCGTGACCCAGCGATCCTTCGGGTTGTGCGCCCAGAACATCGAGGGTCAGCTTCGGCGGTAGCGCACGGTTTTCGGCGCCTGCCGTACCCGGATGGGCGATGGCGGCTTTCTCCGCGCGGCCGACAAAGCTCGCAGGCAGGTTCGAGGCGAGACCCGCGACCCTTGCCGTCACTTCTTCGCCGCTCATATTGCCGTCGCGATTGTCGATAAAGCTCCAGAACCGATCCCAGAAGGCGGCGTCCGGACGTTCGGCCTCGCCCAGCCGCGCCAGCATCTCCAGCTGAGCGGGCGGTGTTCCAGGCAGGGCCGCGCTCTCGCCGACCCAGCCACGGGTGAGGTTGTCGAGTACGGCCATGGACGCACCGGGACTCACAAAGGCGACATGAGCAATGGCTGCCGCCATTTCCCGCATGGCCGCCGGATCGCCCGCCTTCGCATTCGCTCCCAGGGTTTCGATGTCGGTGGCGCCGATGCCGTCTTGGCCGAACCGGCCCGTCAGCCGCTCGAATTCCTGCTGCTCTTCAGTGCGTTTCATTCTTGCATCTCTGTTTCACGCTCGTTTGGAGCAGGATAAGCATAAAAATGTACCGAAGTCTAATTTACTATCCAGCCGATCAGCCAGAGCGAGGCCATGCCTGCGGCAAGCGTTGCGACGACGCTCTTCGTGAGCCAGGCAATGAGCGCGGCGACAGCTGCCGCCGCGAGGCGGGGATTGTCGATCCCGAAATAGAGGTCGCTCGCCGGTCCATGCCGCAGAACGGCGGGAACGATGATGGCGCTCAGGACGGCGGGTGGCAGGAAGCGGAGCGCCCTCGTCATGCTCTCGGGAAGCGCCATGCGTCCTGCGAGTTCGATAAAGGAGAAGCGCAGCGCGAAAGTGCCCGCTCCGATAGCGAAGATGCAGAGCCAAATCGTTGCGGCGTCCATCAGTTCGGCTCCTTGCGATGCTGGGAGAAATGTCTGTCTGCGAGATAGCCTGCCGCGACACCGCAAACCGCTGCCGCGAAGAGGCCCATATTGAAGGGAAGGGTCCAGGCGAGCGCGACCACCACGCCGCCCGTCAGTGCGGCCGCCGCCATCGGAGTTTCGCGAATGCTAGGTACGAGGAGCGCGATGAAGCTCAGCGGCACGAAGAAGTCCATCGACCAGTCCGGCGGAATGCTGTTGCCGAGAAAGTATCCGGCGGCGGTCGCCGCCGCCCAGACGACCCACATCAGACTGGCGTTGCCCATATAGAAGCGGAGCCGCGCGGCCTTAGACATCTCCGGCCGCATGTTGAAGCGCGTGACGCTGAGCGCATAGGACTGGTCGGTCATCAGATGGGCGATGAGCGCGCGCATCCACACGCTTCGACGCTCGAAATGCGGGGCGAGCGACGCGCCATACATGGCGAAGCGCAGATTGATGACGAGGCCTGTCAGAATGACGACAAGCGCGGGTGCCGCATCGGCGATGAGCTGAAGCGCAGCGATCTGCGAGGCCCCTGCGAAAACAATCATGGACTGGCCGATGCCGGCCCATGCATCGAGTCCGGCTTCGGACGCAGCAACGCCCGCGATCATGCCGAAAGGAAGCACGCCGGGGATGAGCGGAAGCATGACGCTTATTCCGTCGATCCAGTCCTGCCTTGCAGATGTTTCCGTCATTTCCATCATCCAATGAAAAAGGCCCCCGCGATCTTCTCACGGGGGCCTTGCTTCGACTTTTGGCGCTCTGTCAGCGCGGAAGTCTCGTTTCCCCCATCAGGAACAGGTCTACCTCGCGGGCAGCCTGACGGCCCTCGCGAATGGCCCATACGACAAGCGACTGGCCGCGACGCATGTCGCCTGCCGCGAAGACCTTGTCGAGGTTCGACTTGTAGGTCGCCGTGTCGGCCGCGACGTTGCCGCGCTGGTCGAGCTGGACGCCGAGTTCCTTCAGCATGCCCTCATGCACGGGATGAACGAAGCCCATGGCCAGCAGCACGAGATCGGCCTTGATCTCGAACTCCGAGCCTTCGATGGGCTGCATCTTTTCGTCGACCTTCACGCATTCGATCGCGGTGACGTGACCGTCCTTGCCGATAACGCGCCGTGTCATGACTGCGAAGTCGCGCGTCGCGCCTTCGGCCTGGCTCGAAGAGGTGCGCATCTTCAGCGGCCAGTCCGGCCAGGTGAGGAGCTTGTTTTCCTTCTCCGGCGGGGCGGGCATGATTTCGAGCTGCGTCACCGAAACCGCTCCCTGACGGAACGAGGTGCCGATGCAGTCCGAACCCGTGTCGCCGCCGCCGATCACGACGACATGCTTGCCGTTGGCGAGGATCGGTTCGACCTGGCCGATGGGCTCGTCGGAAACACGGCGGTTCTGCTGTGGCAGGAACTCCATCGCGAAGTGAACGCCGGATAGGTCGCGCCCCTCGACGGGAAGATCGCGCGGCTTTTCCGAGCCGCCGGTCAGGATCACGGCGTCGAACGCGTCCGTCAGTTCCTTCGCGTCCTTGTTCACGCCGATATGCGTGCCGTAGTGGAAGGTGACGCCTTCGTCTTCCATCTGCTCGACGCGGCGGTCGATAAGGTGCTTTTCCATCTTGAAGTCCGGAATGCCGTAGCGGAGCAGGCCGCCTGCCTTCTGGAACTTCTCGAAGAGATGAACGTCGTGGCCGCGCCGGGCAAGCTGCTGCGCGGCGGCGAGACCGGCAGGACCGCCGCCGACGACGGCGACCTTCTTGCCGGTCTTCTTCTCCGGCACCTGTGGCGTAATCCAGCCTTCCTTCCAGCCGCGATCCACGATCGTGCATTCGATCGTCTTGATGGTGACGGGCTGGTCGGTCAGGTTCAGCGTGCAACTCGCCTCGCAGGGCGCGGGGCAGATGCGGCCCGTGAACTCCGGAAAGTTGTTCGTCGAATGGAGGTTGCGGCAGGCCTCTTCCCAGTCCGAATGATAGACGAGGTCGTTCCAGTCCGGGATCTGGTTGTTCACCGGGCAGCCGTTGTGACAGTACGGAATGCCGCAATCCATGCAGCGCGCAGCCTGATCCTTCACCGCTTCTTCGGCGAGCGGAATCACGAATTCCTTGTAGTTGCGAATCCGGTCGGCGGCCGGGAGGTACTTTCGATCCTGCCGGTCGATTTCCAGGAAGCCTGTAATCTTGCCCAACACTTACTCTCCTGCTGCGGCCATAGCTTGCGCAGATTCTTCCTGCGCCCGCTGCATTTCCCGAAGGGCGCGGCGGTACTCCACCGGCATTACCTTGCGGAATTTGGGCAGCATGGCCTCCCAATTGTCCAGAATGCTCCGCGCACGAGCCGAATTGGTGTAGTGCGCGTGATTTTCGATGAGCTGGTGCAGCCGCTCGGCATCGAAGCGCGTCATGTCACTCATGACGTCGACGCGGCCGTGGCTTTCGAGGTCGCCCGTCTGGTGGCGGTGCCGCTCCATCAGGTCGTGCTCTTCCTTCACCGGCTCGAGGTCGACCATGGCGAGGTTGCAGCGCCGTTCGAACATGCCGTCCTCATCCAGCACATAGGCGATGCCGCCCGACATGCCGGCCGCGAAGTTGCGGCCCGTCTCGCCGAGAACGACAACGATGCCGCCCGTCATGTATTCGCAGCCATGATCGCCCGTGCCTTCGACGACGGCGATGGCGCCGGAGTTGCGCACGGCGAAGCGTTCGCCTGCGACGCCGCGGAAGTAGCATTCGCCGCTGATCGCGCCATAGAGCACCGTGTTGCCGACGATGATCGACTTCTCGGGCACGATGCTGCTTTGCTTCGGCGGATAGACGATCAGGCGGCCGCCGGAAAGGCCCTTGCCGACATAGTCGTTCGCTTCGCCTTCGAGTTCGAGCGTCACGCCGGCCGCGACCCAGGCGCCGAAGCTCTGTCCCGCCGTGCCGGTCAGCTTCACATGGATCGTGTCGTCGGTGAGGCCCGCATGGCCATAGCGCTTCGCGATCTCGCCCGAGAGCATGGCGCCGGTCGTGCGATCCGTGTTGCGAATCGGCAGTTCGATCTGCACGGGCTTCCTGTGCTCGATGGCGTCCTTCGCCTTCTCGATCAGGATGCGGTCCATGATGTCGTGGATCTTGTGATCCTGGGTTTCGCTGTGATGGATCGCGACATGCGCCGGCGCCACGGGCTTGTGGAAGAGCTTCGAGAAGTCGAGGCCCTTCGCTTTCCAGTGTTCCACGACCTTGCGCTTGTCGAGCATCTGCATCTGCCCGATCATCTCGTCCATCTTGCGATAGCCCATCGCCGCCATCAGCTCGCGCACTTCCTCGGCTACGAAGAAGAAATAATTGATGACGTGTTCCGGCGTGCCGACGAAGCGCTTGCGAAGTTCGGGGTCCTGCGTCGCAACCCCGACGGGGCAGGTGTTCAGGTGACACTTGCGCATCATGATGCAGCCGGCCGCGATCAGCGGCGCAGTCGCAAAACCGAACTCGTCCGCGCCGAGCAGTGCGCCGATCACGACGTCTCGGCCCGTACGCAACCCGCCATCGACCTGCACGGCAATGCGGCCGCGCAGATGGTTCATGACGAGCGTCTGATGCGTTTCGGCGAGGCCGATTTCCCAGGGGGAACCCGCATGCTTGATCGAAGTCAGCGGCGAGGCGCCCGTGCCGCCTTCATAGCCTGAAATCGTCACGTGGTCCGCGCGGGCCTTGGAGACACCTGCGGCGACCGTACCGACGCCGACTTCCGAGACGAGCTTCACGGAGACGAGCGCGTCCTTGTTCGTGTTCTTCAGGTCAAAGATGAGCTGCGCCAGGTCCTCGATCGAATAGATGTCGTGGTGCGGAGGCGGGGAGATAAGACCCACGCCCGGCGTCGAGTGACGCACCTTGGCGATCACCGCATCGACCTTGTGGCCGGGCAGCTGGCCGCCTTCGCCGGGCTTCGCGCCCTGCGCCATCTTGATCTGGATCATGTCGGAGTTGACGAGATATTCCGTCGTAACGCCGAAACGGCCGGACGCCACCTGCTTGATGGACGAGCGCATGCTGTCGCCGTTCGGCAGCGGCTTGAAGCGATCGACTTCCTCGCCGCCTTCGCCCGTGTTCGAGCGGCCGCCGATGCGGTTCATGGCGAGCGCAAGCGTCGTATGCGCTTCACGGCTGATCGAGCCGAAGGACATGGCGCCGGTCGCGAAACGCTTCACGATGTCGACGGCGGGTTCGACCTCGTCGATGGAGATCGGCTCGCGGCCGTCATCCTCGGCGGTCTTGATGTCGAACAGGCCGCGGATCGTGAGCAGGCGTTCGTTCTGCTCGTTGATCTGGCGCGCAAAGGCCCGGTACTTGTCTTCGCTGTTGCCACGCACGGCATGCTGCAGGTCACGCACGCTGTCGGACGTCCAGGCATGGTCTTCGCCGCGGATGCGCAGCGCGTATTCGCCGCCCACGTCGAGGGCGCTTCTCAGCACCGGGGCGTCGGAATAGGCGAGGTTGTGGCGCTCGAAGGTCTCGCGCGCGATTTCGGCGATGCCGACACCCTCGATCATCGAGACCGTGCCCGTGAAATAGGCGTCGCAGAAACTCGTGGCGAGGCCGACTGCGTCGAAAATCTGGGCGCCGCAATAGGACTGGTAGGTCGAAATGCCCATCTTGGACATGACCTTCAGAATACCCTTGTCGATTGCCTTGATGTAGCGCTTCTCGGCTTCCTTCCGGGTCAGCCCCTCGTCCAGATGCGGAAGCAGCTCGCTCAGCGTCTCGAAGGCGAGATAGGGGTTGATCGCCTCGGCGCCATAGCCCGCGAGACAGCAGAAATGGTGCACTTCGCGCGCTTCGCCGGTTTCGACGACGATGCCGACCTTGGTGCGCAGGCCCTTGCGGATCAGGTGGTGATGCACGGACGAGGTTGCGAGCAGCGCCGGAATGGCGATGCGCTCGGCCGAGATGAGCCGATCCGACAGGATGACGATGTTGAAGCCCTGGTCGACGGCTTCCTCCGCGCGCTCACAGAGCCGCTCCACCATTTCAGCCATCGTCTCTTCGCCGCGTTCCACGGCAAAGGTGATGTCGAGCGTCTGCGTGCGGAAATGGTTGTCGGCCACCTCGCCGATCATGCGGATCTTTTCGAGATCCTCGTTGGTCAGGATCGGCTGGCGCACTTCGAGGCGCTTCACCGACGACATGCCTTCGAGGTCGAGCAGGTTCGGGCGTGGGCCGATGAAGGAGACCAGCGACATCACGAGTTCCTCGCGGATCGGGTCGATCGGCGGATTCGTGACCTGCGCGAAGTTCTGCTTGAAATAGGTGTAGAGCAGCTTCGACTTCGAGGAGAGCGCGGAGATGGGTGTGTCCGTGCCCATCGAACCGATCGCCTCCTGACCGTCCATCGCCATGGGCGACATCAGGAACTTGATATCTTCCTGCGTGTAGCCGAAGGCCTGCTGCGTATCGAGCAGCGAGCCGTAGCCGGGCGTCGTGACCGAGCCGCGCGGCGAGGGCATTTCCTCCAGCTGAATCTGTGTTGCGTTGAGCCACGACTGATACGGATGCAGCTTGGCGAGGTCGGCCTTGACCTCGGCGTCGGAAACGATCCGGCCTTCCTCAAGGTCGATAAGGAGCATCTTGCCCGGCTGCAGCCGCCACTTCTCGACGATCTTGTCTTCCGGCGCCGGCAGCACGCCCATTTCGGACGCCATCATCACATCGCCGTCGTCGGTGACGTAGTAGCGTGCGGGGCGCAGGCCGTTGCGGTCGAGCGTGGCGCCGATCTGGCGGCCGTCGGTAAAGGCGACGGCGGCGGGGCCGTCCCACGGCTCCATCAGGGCCGCGTGATACTCGTAGAAGGCGCGACGCTCGTCATCCATCAGCGGGTTGCCCGACCAGGCTTCCGGAATGAGCATCATCATCGCATGGGTCAGCGAGTAGCCGCCCATGACGAGAAGTTCGAGCGCATTGTCGAAGCAGGCCGTGTCCGATTGTTCGTGAACGGCGATCGGCCAGATCTTCTTCACGTCGTCGCCGAGAAGCTCCGATTCCATCGTCGCATAGCGTGCGGCGAGCCAGTTCACGTTGCCGCGCTTCGTGTTGATTTCGCCGTTGTGGCAGATCATGCGGAAGGGGTGCGCGAGCGACCAGGTCGGGAAGGTGTTGGTCGAGAAGCGCTGATGAACGAGGGCGAGCGCCGTCGTCATTTCCGGGTCCGTCAGGTCCTTGTAGTACTGGCCGACCTGCGCCGCGAGCAACATGCCCTTGTAAACGATGGTGCGCGAGGAGAAGGACGGAATATAGAGTTCCTCCGGCACATGGCCTTCTTCTGCCAGCAGCGTGTTGAAAATGCGCTTGCGGATCACGAAGAGCTTGCGCTCGAAGACGTCCTGATCCGGGCAGTCAGCCGAACGCGCAACGAAAACCTGCATGTGATGCGGCTCCGTCGGCTTCACGCTCTCGCCGAGATCGGTATTGTCGACGGGCACGTCGCGCCAGCCGAGAAGGGTCTGGCCTTCCTCGGCGACGATCTTGTTCACCAGCTCGACGATCTTCGCGCGCGCGGCTTCCGCCTTCGGCATGAACAGCATGCCGACGCCGTAATGGCCTTCGGCGGGAAGTTCGATGCCGAGCTTTGCCGCTTCCTTGCGGAAGAACCCGTCGGGCATCTGGATGAGGATGCCCGCGCCGTCGCCGGCCTTCGGGTCCGCACCAACGGCGCCGCGATGCTCGAGGTTCTCGAGAATCTTCAGGCCGTCCTGAATCATCTTGTGGGATTTTCGGTTGTGGATATTCGCAATGAAGCCGATGCCGCAGGCATCGTGCTCGTTACGGGGATCGTAAAGGCCCTGCGCGGCGGGGAGTCCCGCCACGTGCCAGGCCGTCTTCCGGCCGTATTCGTCCCGCTTTTGCGTCATAGCCTTCCCATCCTTCACCCTGACCCGCGCCGCCGTTTCTTTCCGGCCAGATGCGCGCGCCGCCTCTTGCCTTCTCACCCCGACAACCCGCGCGCCGCCCCTCCCCCTGAGCCGTTCCGGCCGGAGCCCCGATTCCTCGGGGCGGGGGACGCTAGCGGACCGCACGCGTTATCGCAAAAGTCCCGTCCGGAAAATCCGGCGAGACTACTCACCGCTGGACCGTTTTCGCGATCCGCTTCCCGGCACGCCCGGGCGCCGTGCCGTCAAACCGGCCTTCGGCGCTCTTGCATACCCTTGCAGTGCCGCCATCTCCGACGGAGCTTTCTGCTGGGTGCCCCCTATTGCCCGGAGCACAGGCTTACAGGCAGGCCCGACCGCCTCTTTCCGGCCGACCTTCTATACCGGAAAAGCGATGCTTTCCCAGCACGTGGATCATGCCAAACCCGGTCCCGTGAATCAAGCAAATAAGACAGGAATACTGACCTATAGTTTCGAACCGTTCGCAATTTTCATTATGGGTAATGTTTGGGCGGTTTCCCTGCCGCCGCGCCTCTGCCATCCTGCCGGAAAAGCCGGAATCCGCCGTTTTGCGCGGCCGGCATAGCGAATGGGAGACGCTCATGCTCAGCAGGATCGACCGGATTCAGCTTGCGGTGCCGGATGCGGGCGCCGCGTCTCGGGGCTGGATCGATTTACTTGGTGCCGAACCTGCCGGTGAAGACCGGATCGGCGGGCTCGCCGCGCGGCATCACCGGCTTCGCGTCGGCACGGGCTGGGTCGAACTGCTGGTACCGGACGGAAGCGGACCAGTCGCCGACGCGGTGGCGGCGCGGGGCGCACATCTTTATGCGGCCGGGGCGGCAACGCCTGACCTTGCCGCGCTTGAGGTGCATCTCGAAGACAAGGGCGTTTCGCCGCTCAACGAAGGCGGTCAGCTTCATCTCGACATGGGCGACACCGGCATCGAGGGGCTTCGGGTCGTCGTCAGCGAGGACGAGGCGCTGCCCGCGGTGGGTGGTATCGACTTCTTCTATGAAGCGACGCTGCTTTCGGACGACACCAGAGGCGTCACGCGCGCGCTCAACGCGCTGTTCGGCCTCGACGACAGGAACTACACCGAGATCGTCTCCGACGTCTTCGGTTATCGCGGCACGCTGACGCTCTTCGAGAAGGATCAGCTGCATCGCCTCGAGGTGATCGAGCCGACCGTCGCAGGGACGACCATGGACCGGTATTTCCGGAAGTTCGGCCAGAGCCTCTACATGGCTTTTGCAGAAACGTCCGATATCAATCTCATCCAGGAGCGGGCGGAGGCCGCAGGCGCGGGCTTCACTGTCGACCGGCCGGATGATCGCCCGGCGCATCTTCCCTCCGACCAGCTCTGGCTTCATCCCAAATCGCTCGGTGGCATGATGCTCGGCCTTTCGCGGCCCAGCATGGCTTGGGCCTGGTCCGGCAACCCCGATCGCGTCGAAGCGGTGGCTTGAAGCAGGCGGCGCTTCTCTGTCCTCCCGTGCTTCTGTACGATCCCGGCTTTGGAGCAGGAGCCGCCGATGGATTTCACGAGCGATAACGCGGCGGGTGCCGCGCCGGAGATACTTGAGGCGCTGGCGCGCGCGAATGGCGGCACCGCTGCGTCCTATGGCGCGGACGAGGTTACGGCGCGCCTGCAAAGGCGTCTTTCGGATATTTTCGAGCGCGAGATCGAGGTCTTTCCCGTCGTTACGGGCACGGCCGCGAACGCATTGTCGCTTGCCGCGTTGACACCGCCTCATGGAGCGGTCGTCTGCCATGAGCTCGCGCATGTCCATCTCGACGAATGCGGCGCGCCGGAAATGTTTTCGGGTGGAGCGAAGCTCCTTACTTGCAGTGGTGCGGGGGCGAAAATCGATGCGGCAGCCTTCGCCGCGATACTGGATGCCTATCCCGCGGGCATCGTGCATCATGTTCAGCCTGCCGCACTGACGCTGACACAGTCGACCGAGCTTGGTGCTGTTTATTCGCAGGACGAGATCGGCGCACTTGTCGAGATCGCGCGCGGGCGGGCCCTCCATGTCCATATGGACGGCGCCCGTTTCGCGAATGCGCTTGTGCGTCTCGGCTGCACGCCCGCAGAAGCCACATGGAAGGCCGGTATCGACATCATGTCCTTCGGCGCGACGAAGAACGGCGCGATCGCTGCGGAGGCGGTCATCGTCTTCAATCCCGATATCGCGCGGGACCTCGCCTTCCGGCGCAAGCGGGCTGGACATCTGCTTTCCAAGATGCGGTTTCTCTCCGCCCAGCTCGAAGCCTATCTCGCCGACGATCTGTGGCTCCGGCTTGCGCGGCACGCCAACGAGATGACGGAGAGGCTTGCATCGGGGCTCTCGGATGTCGCCGGCGCCTCGCTTCAGACCTTGCCCGAAGCGAACGAGATATTCGTGCGCCTGCCATCCGCTGCCATACGGCGGCTGAAGGAGGCGGGCGCGCGGTTCCATCCCTGGCCCATGCCCGGCGACGGCGCCGATGGCCGGACCGTCCGCCTTGTCACCTCGTTTCAGACCGCGCCGGAGGAGGTCGACCACTTCCTGGGGCTCCTGAAATCCTGAACACCTTCAGCGTTCATTAACATGCCCGCCTTTACGATTTGGCCAGAGTTATCGTGCCGCTTCCGGCATGAGGTGGGGATATGGCCATTCCGAAAGACGACAAGTCGCCCGATTTCGAGAGCCTGATTGCGCAGGCGGAAGCCGCCGTGGAAGCGCTTCGCGACACTTATCGCGTCCAGCTTTCCTCGGATGTCGCCGAGCTGTGCGATATCTGGTCGCGCATCGAAACGGAAGGTGTGTCTTCGGATCTCCTCGACGCGCTCCACGGTGTCGCCCACAACGTGAAGGGACAGGGTGGCTCGTTCGGCTATGAGCTCGTCACCGAAATCGGGGCATCCTTCTGCGACTACCTGCGCAGCGGCAAGCGTGTCTCGGCGGACGAACTCAACATCGTCCACATGCATATCCGCATGCTGAAGCGCGTTTCCGATGACGATATTTCGGGTGACGGTGGCGACACGGGCGCGCGGATCGTCGAGAAGCTCCGGCTTCTGACCGGCAACTGACCTTCTCAGTCTCTATCCCGCCATCCGCTGAAGTTCGTTCAGCATTTCCCGGAGCGCACCCTGCTTCTCCGGCCCGAGCGGCGTGTTGCCGTCTCGCGCGGTGCCGGTGTCATCCGGCTTCCGCGGCAGAGAGCCCGCTCCCGACATTGCCTTCGCCATTTCCGAAACCAGCACTTCGACCTTGAAGGGTTTCGAGACGAAGCCGTTCATGCCCGCTGCGCGATAGATGTCGCTGTGCCCTTCCATCGCATGCGCCGTCAGCGCGACGATCGGAATGTTTCGCCACGGTTCGTCGACGGCGCGGATTACCTTCGTGGTCTGGATGCCATCCATGAGCGGCATCTGAATGTCCATCAGGATGATGTCGAATGTTGCTTCTCTGAGCTTGCGGATTGCCTCGACGCCGTTATCGGCAATGGTGACGCGATGGCCCAGGCGCTCCATGACGGCCGACATGAGCTTCTGGTTGACCGGCTGATCCTCCGCCAGCAGCACATCGAGCGGTCGCGCCGGCAGGGCGGTTTCAGGCAGGGTCCCGGCGGGCGCGTGATGTTCCGCCGGAGCGCCTGCCGCTATGGCGACGGGCAACCGGATCGTGAATGTGCTGCCTTCGCCTTCCGTGCTCTCGACATCGACGGTGCCGTTCATCAGCGTCGTCAGCTCGCGCGTGATGGCAAGGCCGAGCCCCGTGCCGCCATAGGTGCGTGAGATGGAGGAGTCTGCCTGCTGGAAACGGGTGAAGAGGCGCGGGATCATGGTTTCGGGAATACCGATACCGGTGTCGCGAACGGTAAAGACGAGTTCGACGCGCTCCGGTTCCTCTCCGGGATGCGCGCCGAGCGACACGTTGACCTCGCCGCGCGGCGTGAACTTGATCGCATTGCCGATGAGATTGAACAGAATCTGCCGCAGTCGCGTCGGGTCGCTCATCACGCTCGGCGGTACGGTCTCGTCGATGTGCTTCGTCAGTACCAGTCCCTTTTCGGTGGCGTTGGCGCGCAGCACCTCGACAACCGTTTCGAGAATGCCGCGCGGTGAAGTCGGTTCCGGTTCAAGTTCCAGGCGTCCCGCTTCGAGCTTCGACAGGTCGAGAATGTCGTTGAGGATGGTGAGCAGGCATTCGCCCGATTCCCGGATGGTCGAGATGCGGTCGTGCTGCTCGGCGGTGAGGTCGCTCGACAGCAGAAGGTCTGCCATCCCGATCACGCCGTTCATCGGCGTGCGCAATTCGTGGCTCATGGTGGCGAGAAAGGCGGATTTGGCGCGGTTCGCGTTTTCGGCCGCTTCCTTCGCAAGCGAGAGGTCGTAGGCGGTACGGGCGAGCTTGGCGCGTTCCTGTTCCAGCTGGATCGAGGTGTGCTGCAGGTCGATGACGCGGTCCTGCAGTTCGAGCTGACTGCGCTTCAGCTTGATCTCTGTCTGCTTGCGCTGGCTGATATCCGTCTCGACGAGAATGTAGTTGCGGATGGCGCCGCGCGTGTCGCGGATCGGTCGGGCCTCGATCGAGGCCCAGTACTGCGTTCCCTGCCGGGTCAGGCTGATCGTTTCGACGATGCGGGCCTCGCCGTCCGCTGCGCTTTCGGCGAGAACCTTCATTGCGCCGATGCCGCCAAAGCGCGCCAGAATGTCGGGCGGGAAGCGGCCTTCGATCTCAGTGCGGTCGAAGCCGGTCATGCGCAGATAGGAGGCGTTCACCCAGAGGATGCGGCCGGCGCGGTCGGCGATCAGCACGCCGGAGTCCGTTCCGTTCGCGACCAGTGCGAGCTGTTCATTGTCGCGCAGGCTGTATTGCAGGCGGCCGAATACCTGACCGAAGAGCTGCGAGAGATCGCTCAGTTCGCCTTTCGGAATATCCGTGGGTGGATCGTAACGGCCCCCGCCGCTGCCGCGAATGGCGCTTGCAAGCCGTTCGATAGGACCGATCACCGCGCGGTGCAGCAGCACGAAGAGCGCACCCAGCAGGATGACGGTCGTGACGACGCGGCGGAAGACCGAAGAAAGAATGGAAGCCGTGAGCTCCGCCCTTGCAGGCCGAAGGTCGACGAAAGTGATCGTGCCGATCTTTTCCCCGGGGACGGCCGCCGCGTAGACCCAGCCGTCGATATCCGCGAACGTCATCTCGAAACTCTGCGGCCGCTCCAGCAGCAGGCTCGCATTGATCGCCGTTCGCACGTCCGGTTCGTTCAGGAAGGCGTCTGTATTGCCAAGTTGCGAGGTCTCGTCGCCCTTGAGCAGGCGGCCGGACTGATCGATCAGATAGATTGCCAGAAAATCGTCGTTCCAGACCGCTTCCCGGGTGACGGCCTGCGCGGCTTCGGTTGCGCCGAAGTCGTTGTCCAGTTTCGAACGCATCGCGAGATGTTCGCTGATGGCCGCCGCGCGCTGCTCGACCTTCGAGAACATCACGTCGCGGAGCTGGTAGTAGTCGACGACGGATTGGCCGCCTGTGAGAATCAGAAGCAGCAGGCACATCTTCAGAGCGAGATCGCGCGCCGTCGGCCCGACGAGCGAGCGAAGGCGGTCGATATCGAATGCACGGGCGAAGTCGCGCATGTCCCTGTCGTTCCCGCCGGAGGAGCCCCCCGGCCAGCAGTTGTCGGGGTACCCCACCGGTCCCCCGCTTCACCCTTTCGGATGTCCCGGTTTCATAGCAGGGGGAGGGTTAAGGGGTGCCTAAACCGGGAATCGGGTAAATTTCGCACGATGTAAAATTTTGTATTAATTTCAAAAGCTTGGAGCGAGGGGCCGCTGGAGGCGTTCGGTGGTCATGCGTTCGCGGCATTTGCCACCTAGGCTCTCTCAAGACCACTTCGAGGAACCCGATGTCGATCCGTAATCTCGACCGCATGTACGCTCCCCGTTCCGTCGCCCTGGTCGGCGCCACCGCCAAGCCGGGGGCCGTCGGCAACGTCCTCCTGAACAATCTTCTGGGTGCCGGGCTGCCGGGGCCTGTCTGGGCGGTCAATCCGAAGGGCGGGCAGATCGCCGGGCTCGACGTTTACAGGGACATTGCGAGCCTGCCGGAAGCACCGGATCTCGCCGTCGTCGCGACGCCGCCCCAGACGGTCCCCGGCATCATCGACGAACTGGGATGGCGCGGCACCAGGGCCGCCGTCGTCATCACGGCGGGTTTCGGCGAACTCGGTGAGGAAGGCCGCGCGCTTCAGACGAAGATGCTCGAAGCGGCGAGGCCACATCTGCTGCGCATCGCGGGGCCCAATTGTCTCGGCATCATGGCGCCGGGGAACGGGCTCAACGCCTCTTTCGGCCATGTTCAACCCGGCAAGGGCAATGTCGCCTTCGTCTCGCAGTCGGGCGCCATTGTCACGGCCGTGCTCGACTGGGCGACGAGCCGCGGCATCGGCTTCTCCCACGTTGCCTCGCTCGGCGGCATGTCCGACGTCGATTTCGGTGACATGCTCGATTATCTCGCCGCCGACCCGCAGACGAAGAGCATCCTGCTCTATATCGAATCGATCACCGACGCGCGGAAGTTCATGTCGGCCGGCCGTCAGGCCGCGCGTCTCAAGCCGGTCATCGTCATCAAGTCCGGCCGTCACGAGGCGGGCGCGAAAGCTGCCGCTTCGCATACAGGCGCGCTGGCGGGATCGGACGCCGTCTATCAGGCCGCCTTCCGCCGCGCGGGCATGCTGCGCGAACTCGGCATCGAGGACCTTTTCGATGCGGTGGAAACGCTTTCGGCGCGTTCCGAGCGCCGGCCGATTCTCGGCGAGCGGCTGGGCATTCTCACCAATGGCGGCGGCGTCGGTGTGCTCGCGACCGATTTCCTCGTCGACGAGGGCGGACGGCTTGCGGAAATATCACAAGAAACGATTGCCGCGCTCGACAAGGTGCTGCCACGCACCTGGAGCAAGGCGAACCCGGTCGACATCATCGGCGATGCCGGTGCCGAGCGCTACGCGCATGCCATGGAAGCGCTGCTCGAGGACAAGGGGACGGATGCCGTTCTCGTCATGAACTGCCCAACCGCCGTCGTGAACAATCTTTCTGCCGCTCACGCCGTCATCGAGAAGGCGGAAGCGTCGAACAAGCCCGTTTTCACCAACTGGCTCGGCGACAAGGGCGCGCGCGATGCGCGGGCAGCCTTTCAGGAGCACCGCATTCCGACCTACGACACGCCGACAGGCGCGGTCCGAGCCTTCATGCTGCATGTCCGCCACAACCGGAACCAGCGGCTTCTTCTCGAAATCCCGCAGGCCGGGCCCATGCGGCCCGAATACGATCTCAAGACGGCGCGATCGCTCGTCGAGAAGGCGCTGACAGACAAGCGCGAATGGCTGAGCGAGGCGGAGGCGAAGCATCTCCTTGCCGCCTATGGCATTCCCGTGGTCGATACGCGGATCGTCTCGTCGGGCGCGGAAGCGGCGAAGATCGCCGACGAACTCGGTTATCCGGTCGCGCTCAAGATCCTCTCACCCGACATCACCCACAAGAGCGATGTCGGCGGTGTTGCGCTCGGCCTCGAAAGCGCCGAAGCCGTGTCGGAAGCGGCGTCCCGCATGCTCTCGCGCGTCGCGCGGTTCCATCCGGGCGCCGATATCGATGGCTTCACCGTGCAGCAGATGGTGCGCAAGCCCGATGCTTTCGAGCTCATTCTCGGCATTGTGGACGATGCGACCTTCGGGCCCGTCCTCCTGTTCGGGCAGGGCGGCACCGCGGTCGAGGTCATTCGCGACAAGGCGATGGCGCTGCCGCCGCTCAACAAGGTGCTTGCCGACGACCTCATCTCGCGGACGCGGGTATCGCGTCTCCTCGAAGGCTATCGCGGTCATGCGCCGGCCGACCGCGATGCCATTGCCGCCGCGCTGATGGCGCTTGGCGATCTCGCCGCCGACAACCCGGAAGTCGCCGAACTCGACATCAATCCGCTCTGGGCGGATGGAGACGGTATCGTCGCGCTCGATGCACGTGTGCGCATTGTGGCCGCCAGGAGCAAGGGGACCTCACGCTTCGCCATCCGGCCCTATCCGGTCTCGCTCGAAGGCACACTGACGGATCGTGACGGCCGTAGCTACCCGCTGCGGCCGATCCGGCCGGAAGACGCGCCGCTCACCGACGAGTTGCTCGCGCATACGGATCCCGAAGATGTCCGTCTCCGCTTTCTTTCACCGCTCAGGAAGCTGCCGCGCCAGCTTGCCGCGCGTCTGACGCAGATCGACTATGACCGAGAGATGGCCTTCGTCGTCTTCACCGACGAAACGCGCAGGGAGTTCGGCGCCGTCGGCCGCCTGTCCGAAGACCCGAACCGCGAGCGCGCCGAATTCGCGATCATCGTCCGCAGCGACCTGCATGGTCACGGGCTCGGTTATGCGCTGATGCAGAGGCTGATCGCCTATGCGAAGACGCGCGGAATCGGTGAGATTTTCGGCCATGTGCTGCGCGAAAACCGCGGCATGCTCAATATGTGCGACGATCTCGGCTTCACGCGGCATCCGATCCCCGGCGACCCATCGCTCGTCGAAACGCGGCTCTCCATCTAATAGGCAAGCAAAAGGGGCGCCGCACGGGCGCCCCTTCATCGTCGTTCGATCCGGCCTTAGTCGGCGGCGGTCGCGAGATTGCCTTCCAGCGTCTTCGCACCGGCATTCTTCGAGGAAATCTCGATCCGGCGCGGCTTCAGCTCTTCCGGCACGCGGCGCACGAGATCGACATGCAGGAGCCCGTTTTCGAGATGGGCACCGCTCACTTCCACATGATCGGCAAGCTGGAAGCGGCGCTCGAAGCTCCGGCCGGCAATACCGCGATGGAGGTAGTTCGCTTCCTCGTTCTCGCTGCGCTTGCCGGAGATGGTGAGCACGTTCTGCTTCACCTCGATGTCGAGATCGGCTTCTCCGAAGCCCGCCACCGCAACGGTGATGCGGTAGTCGTTCTCGCTGGTCCGCTCGATGTTGTAGGGCGGATAGGTCGGGTTGGTGTCGCGCGTCACGGAATCAAGCAGCGACTGGAGCTGGTCGAAGCCGACGGTCGAACGGTAAAGGGGGGAAAAGTCGAAATTTCGCATGGGGTACATCCTCTTCAAGCGATGTGTTTGTCCTTGGAAAGCGTGTTCGCCGCCATGTGGCCGGCTGTGCCGCTTCCCGCCCCGGACCCGATTCCACGGCGCCCGGTAGTGGATATTTGGGAATTTCGCGTTCCGCCTTCAAGATGGGTATAAGGTCTCGCAAACGGTAAATTCCGGCGGATTTCGGAGGGGGATATGACGAGGCACCTGGTTTCCGGCCTGCTTCTCGGGGCCATGCTTGCGTTCGGCGGGCCTGCGGGGGGGGCAGAGGACCCGGGGACGATCCGGCTCGGTGCAGCGGTCTCCCTCACAGGAAAATATTCCTCGAATGGTGCCTTCACCCGCAACGGCTACGACCTGGCCGTCAAGCGCATCAACGACGAGGGCGGTGTCACCGTCGCGGGCAGGCCCTACCTGCTCGAAATCGTCTATTACGACGACGAGTCGACGCCCGCGCGCGGCGCGCAGCTTGTCGAGCGGTTGATCCGGCAGGATGGCGTGAAGTACCTCCTTGGGCCTTATTCCTCCGGCCTCACGGAAGCCATCGCCCCCGTCACCGAGAAATACGGCGTGCCGATGGTCGAAGCGAACGGCGCCGCAATCTCGCTTTTCCGCAAGGGCTATCGCTACCTTTTCGCCGTGCTGTCGACGACAGACCAGTATCTCAGAGGTGCGGTCGAACTCGCCGCCGCCGTCAATGAAGATCCCTCGAAGCTCCGCGTTGCGATGGCCTTCGAGAACGATCCCTTCTCGCAGGATGTGCGCGAGGGCGTCATGGAGGACGCAGCCAAACACGGCATGAAAATCGTCATCGACGACAAGCTGCCGCCGGAACTGAACGACATGTCGGCGACGCTCTCCAAGGCGAAGGTGCTGAAGCCCGATCTTCTGCTCGTCTCGGGTCACGACAAGGGGGCAGCGCTCGCCGTGCGCCAGGTCGCCGATCAGCGCCTCGATCTGCCGATGATGGCGCTCACCCATTGCGACAGCGCGCAGATCGCGGAGAAGTTCGGCGCCGCCGCCGAATACACGCTTTGCGCCGCACAATGGGCCTCGACGCTCAAATACGAGGACGCGCTTTTCGGCAGCGCGTCGGACTATGCCGCACTCTACGAGGAAACCTACGACCATGCCGCGCCCTATCAGGCGGCGGAATCGAGCGCGGCCGTGCAGGTCTTCGCCGATGCCTTCGAGCGCGCAGGCTCGCTTGAGCCGGATGCTGTCCGCGATGCGCTTTCCGAAACCGACATCATGACCTTCTACGGCCCCATCAGGTTCGACGAGACGGGCAAGAACGTGTCGAAGCCGACCGTTCTCTTCCAGGTGCAGGACGGGAAATATGTCGTCGTCTATCCGCGGGAATTCGCGGAAGCAGAATTCCGCTGGCCGACGCCCGCCTGGTCCGAACGCTAGTCCGCCCGGAAGGGAGTTTCGTGCTCGATAACCTGTCGCTTTTCGTCCAGTACCCGCCGCTCGCGCTCGACGTCGTCCTGAACGGGCTTCTGATCGGCGCGATCTTCGCGCTCGCCGCCTATGGCATGGCGCTGGTCTGGGGCGTACTCAACATCGTCAATGTCGTGCAGGGCGAACTCGTCGTGCTCGGCGGTTACGTCACCTTCGTCGCCGTGCAATGGGGCCTGCCGCCGCTTTTCGGGTTGCCGCTGTCGGCGGCGGTGATGTTCTGCGTCGGCTGGCTGATCTACCGTGCCGTCATCTTTCGCGTCGTCGACCGCGACATCTTCATTTCCATCCTCGCCACCTTCGGCCTGTCGATCCTGATCCAGCAGCTTGCGAACGCGCTCTTCGGCTCGGATGTCCGCACGGTCGATGCCGATCTCGGCTCGGTTCATCTGCTCAACGGCATGGTGACGCTGGCGGGTATCAAGCTCCTCGCGTTCGGGCTCGCGATCGGGGCGGGTGGGGCGCTCTGGTTCTTTCTGCGCAAGGCACGGCTCGGACAGGCGATCCGCGCCACGGCGCAGGACCCGCGCGCCGCGCGCATTCTCGGCATCGACACGGATCGCGTCTTTGCCATGACCTATGGGCTCAACGCGGCGCTTTGCGGCGCGGCGGGCAGCCTCGCCGTCATGGCATGGACGATCCATCCCTATCTGGGGCTCCCCTACACGGTGCGCTCCTTCATGGTCGTGGTGGTGGCGGGTGTCGGCAATGTCGCGGGCGTGGTCGCCGCCGGGCTCGGTCTCGGCGCTCTCGAAAACGTGGCGGGCTTCGTTTTCGGCGTCGAGTTCCAGATCGCCTTCGTCTTCGCGCTGATGGTGATCATTCTCGTCTGGCGGAACGCGATGGCCGCGCGCAAGCGGAGCCACCTCGAATGAACCGCGTCACCGACTGGCATATCATGGGCGCGATCGCGCTTGCGGGCCTTGCGGGGCCGCTTCTGCTGCCAGGTCTCGCGACACAGATCGCCTTTCTCTGGCTCATGGTCGTCTTCGCCCTCACCTGGGACATGCTGGGCGGGCGCATGGGCTACAATTCCTTCGGCAATATCGTCTTTTTCGGCATCGGCTGTTATGCCGCCGCCGTCGTGCAGCGCGACACGGGGCTTCCCTATTTCGAAGGACTTGCGCTCGGGCTTCTCGCCGGCACCGTGTGCGCCGTGCTTGCCGCCATTGTCTTCGGCGCGGCCATGCTCGGCATTCGCGGGCATTACTTCGCCATCGGCACGCTCGGCCTCGGTATCGCAGCGGGCGAGGTCGCCGCGGGCTGGGACTATGTCGGCGCGGGCTCCGGCATGGCGCTGCCGCTCTATCCTGGCGAGCTCGGACAACGCGAGATCTTCTTCTGCTATTCGCTCTTTGCGCTGGCGGCGGTCTGCTTTCTCGTTTTCCGCTGGCTTTACGGGACGCGCTTCGGCCTTGCGCTCAACGCGATCCGCGACGATCACGACAAGGCGGATGCGATGGGTTTGCGCACAACGCCGATCAAGATTTTCGCCTGGGCGCTCTCCGCCTTTTTCCTCGCAATCTCCGGCGGGCTTGCCGCCAACATGATCGGCTTCATCGACCCGCGCGATGTTGCCTTTGCGGGCGCGACTTTTGGCGTCTGGATGGTGCTGATGGCCATTCTCGGCGGCAAGGGAACGCTCTGGGGGCCGGTGCTGGGCGCCTTCGTCTTCCATGTCACGCAGGAGCTCTTCTGGACTTACCTGCTCGGCTGGCAGCGCGTTGCGCTCGGGTTTCTCATCGTCGTCATCGTCGTCTTCTTTCCGCAAGGCATCATGGGCTGGCTCGCCGAGCGCCGCGCGCGGACGGAGGCGGGCTCATGAGCGTGCTTCTCGACGTGCAGAATGTGACCAAGCGCTTCGGCGGCGTCGTTGCGAATGAGCGTGTCTCGCTCACGGTCAGGCAGGGTGAGATCGCGGGGCTGATCGGGCCTAACGGCTCCGGCAAGACGACTTTGTTCGGCAGCATTGCGGGCGCCCATGCCGTCGATGGCGGCGACATCCTGTTCGAGGGCCGCTCCATCCGGCATCTCCGCTCCGCGCCCATCGCGCGCCGCGGGTTGCTCCGCACCTATCAGCAGACACGCATCTATGACGACATGACCTGCACGGAAAATATGGCGATCAGTGCGCGCGAGGCGCAGGGGAGCCTGTTGTCGCTTCTCCGCCCGGTGCCGCCGGCGACGAATGCCCATGCGGGCGATCTTCTCGGTTTCGTCGGTCTCTACGAGAAGCGCGGTGACAAGGCGGGAAGCCTCAGCTTCGGGCAGCAGAAGCTCCTTGAATTCGCGATGGCGCTGATGAACGAGCCGAAGCTCCTGCTGCTGGACGAGCCGACGGCGGGCATCAACCCGACGCTCATCAACGGTCTTATCGACCGTCTCCGCCGCGCGAACACCGAGCTTGGCGTGACGCTCCTCGTCATCGAGCACAATATGCGCGTCATCATGAACCTCGCGCATCGCATCACCTGTCTCGCGCATGGCCGCGTGCTGGCCGAAGGCGCGCCGGAAGAGGTGCGCGAAGACAAGCGCGTGCTCGACGCCTATCTCGGGGTGGCGTGATGGCGGAGGGAAAGGACAAGAGCTTCGCGGGCGGCTATGGCGACGGCTCGGTCGATACGGTTCTCTCCGTCGGTGATGTCGCGCGCGAGGCCGAAGCGCTTGCCCGTACCGTCCCGCGCGAGGAAATCCTTTCGCTCGCGAAGGGCGCGCCTTTCGTCTCGCTCGAAGGTCTTCGCGCGGGCTACGGCGCGATGGAGATTCTCCACGGCGTAGATCTCGCCGTCGGCAAGGGGCAGAGCCTTTGCCTCGTCGGGCCGAACGGGGCGGGCAAGTCCACCATCCTTCATTCGATCTTCGGCTTCACGAAAATCTCCTCCGGCCGCATCGTCGCGGACGGGCGCGATGTCACGCGCCTCACGCCCAGCGAGAAGCTCCGCGACGCGGGCATTGCCTATATCCTGCAGAACAATTCCGTCTTTCCGGACATGACGGTCGAGGAAAACCTGCTGATGGGCGGTTATCTTCTCGCCGATCAGTCGAAGGCGCGAGAGGCGGCCGAGCGTGTCTTTGCGCGCTACGACCGTCTCGCCAAGCGCCGCTCCGAGCGCGCCCGCGTGCTGTCCGGCGGGGAGCGGCGTCTCCTCGAGATCAGCCGCGCCCTCATCATGGACCCGGACGTCCTGCTGGTGGACGAGCCCTCCATCGGCCTCGAACCGCGCATGATCGACATGGTGTTCGAGATTCTCGCCGACCTTCAGAAGGCGCAGGGCAAGACCATTCTCATGGTCGAGCAGAACGCGAAGCGCGGACTCGACTTCGCCGATATCGGCTATGTGCTGGTCGCGGGGCGCGTCGCGCTCGCGGGCGAGGGCGGTGCGCTCCTCGAAAACCCCGATGTCGGCCGCCTCTTCCTCGGCGGCTGACCCTTTCGAAAATCCGCAGAAATCCTCACCCGAAGCTGAACGCCAGATGAACGGCGCCGCCATGAGCCGTTCAGTAGCGAAGTTCCATTCTTCATGCCGGGTACGGGGTCGGAACGGAATTGAAAGGACAGCACCATGAAGAAGTTTGTTGTTTCGGCCGGTCTTGCCGCCGCACTCGGGTTCGCTTTCCCCGCCGCTGCGAATGCGGTGACGCTGGCGCCGGCGGTCAATGTAGAGACCGGCGTGCAAGTCGAACTCGCGCATGGCTACAAGAATCGTCATGGCCACGCCTACGGGCATAACCGCCACTACGCACCGCCGCCGCGCGCGGTGCATCGCTATCATCATCGCCAGATCCGGCCGTGGAGGCACTGGCGGCCCTACGTGGTCCAGCACCACTATCACAGCTTCGGTGCGCCGGTTTACTACTCGTCGCACCCGACCTACGGACCTTATTACCGCGTTCGCGCGCATGACCGTTCCGATGTCGCGCTCTGGCTCGGCATCAGCGCGATCACCGGCGCGATCATCTTCTCCCAGTACTGATCGGGAGGGGAAGCCCGCGAGGGGAGGGGTCCTGCCCGGGCAGGGCCCTTCTTCCTTGTGTCAGGGCCGCATCGTCGTGAGGTAGGGGCCGAGGGCGATGCCGCGCCGCGGCTCCACCCAGTCGAGCCAGTCGCAGAGTTTCGCGCGGGTCTCGCGCGGGTCGATCAGCTCATGCACGGAAAAGCCTTCCGCGCGCGGGAAGGGCGACTGGCCGGCCGCGAGCTTCGCCTCGAGTTCCGCGCGCAGCGCCTCCGGGTCTTCCGCTTCCGCGATCTGCCGCGCGAAGGCGACCGCGACGCCGCCTTCGACGGGAAGCGCCCCCGTCGCCGCGCTCGGCCAGGAGAGGACATAGCCGTCCGGGCCGAAATGTGCCGCGCCCGCCACGCCGAACACCTTGTGCACGATCACGCTTGCCCAGGGCACGCGGCTCTGCATGACGGCAGCAATTGCCGCCGTGCCATGGCGAATCGTCGCCGCCTTTTCCGATGCCGAACCGATCATGAAGCCGGGCTCGTCCACGAAGGAGAGGATCGGCAGGTGGAACGTGTTGCACATGTCGGCGAAGCGCTGGAGCTTCTGCGCCGCCTGCGCGGTCATGGCGCCCGCGTAGAAAGTGCAGTCGTTCGCGATCACGCCGACGCTCTTGCCGTTCAATCGCGCAAGCCCCGTGACGAGCGATGGTCCGAAGCGCTTCGTCATTTCGAAGAAACTGCCCTCATCCAGCACCGCCTTCAGGATTTTCCGCATGTTGAACGGCTTGCGCCGGTCCTTCGGCACGATGTCGCGCAAGCTTTCCTCCGCCCGGTCGCGCGGATCGCTCGTTTCCGCATCGGGCGGCAATTGCCAGACATTGTCCGGCAGGTAGGAGAGGAAGCGTGCAATGTCGGCAAGCGCGGCCTCTTCCGTCTTCGCCACATTGTCGATCACGCCGGAGCGCGAATGCACCTCCGCGCCGCCGAGTTCCTCCTTGGTCAGGTTCTCGTCCAGCGCACGGGCAACCACCTTTGGCCCCGCGATCAGCACCTGCGCGTCCTCCACCATCACCGAGAAGTGAGAGGCGACGAGGCGCGCCGCCGGCATGCCCGCCACAGGGCCGAGCGCCGCGGTCGCGACCGGCACCTCGCCCAGCACCTGCGTGATGGAGCGGAAGCGCGGCGTTGAAAATACGGGGTCGCCGAGCGGCCGCGCATTGCCCTTGCCGGCGGAGCCCGCGACCGAGCCGCCGCCGCCTTCGTGGAGGCGCACCAGCGGCACCTTGTAGGTCAGCGCCAGTTCCTCCGCATAGACGCTCTTGCGCAAGCCCGCCGGGTTCGGTGAGCCGCCCTTCATGGTGAAGTCCTCGCCGCCTATGGCGATTCGCCGCCCGTTCACCTTGGCGAAACCGAGCACGTAATTCGCAGGCTCGAAATCGACGAGATTTCCTTCCTCGTCGAAATGCGGGACGCCGGCGCCTTCGCCCATCTCCGCGAACGAGCCCTTGTCGGCCAGTGCCGCGATCCGCTCGCGCACGGTGAGGCGGCCCTTCTCGTGCTGGCGCTTCACCGCGTCCTCGCCGCCCTGGCGTTTTGCCAGGTCGCGGCGGCGTCTGATCTCGTCGGTTTCCTTTTCCCAGCTCATGCGACCGCCAATCCTCCCGCCGGTTCTTTCTGCCGCGACGCACCGAACCCTAAAGG
>CAJXOU010000026.1 GCA_913057645.1 uncultured Rhodobiaceae bacterium
GAACGTCGTGGGATGGTCGGGAGCGGAAGATGGGACTAGGCGACAGCCTGGTAGCGGCCCGCGACAAGCAGCGCATCGACATAACCGAGCCCTGCCGCTTCCGTCTCGATCACGACTTCGCCCGCGCGGGGTGAGGGATCGTCCATCTCGTCCAGCACAAGCGCGGAGGGCGCCCCGTAATCGAGGCAGCGGATCGCTTTCATTTTTTCTTCCATTCTTTTCTGTCGTCATTGCGAGGAGCGGCGAAGCCGCGACGCGGCAATCCAGGGGCCGCTTGCTCCGTGCCAGCCGCCCCTGGATTGCTTCGCTTCGCTCGCAATGACGGTGCTGATTTTAATGCAGGGAGCCTACGACAATCGTGCTGCTTGCGGGAGTCAGGCCTTGCCGTATCCGCCGCCGCCCGGCGTCCTGACGATCACCGTGTCGCCCGCTTCGAGTTCTGCCGTAGCGGAACCGCCAAGCTTCTCGGTGCGCCCGTCCGCGCGGCGGATTTCATTCTCGCCGAGTGCCGCGTCGCTGCCGCCGTCGAGGCCGAAGGGCGGAACGATCCGGTGCGTCGAGAGAATCGAAAGTCCCATCTTCTCGCGGAAGCGGATCGCGCGCGTCGTGCCGTCTCCGCCCTTGTGGCGTCCCGCACCGCCGGACCCACGCCGGATCGAGAACTCCTCCAGCAGCACCGGGAAGCGCCATTCGAGGATTTCGGGATCGGTCAGCCGCGAATTCGTCATGTGAGTCTGCACGGCGTCCGCACCGTCGAAATCCGGCCCCGCGCCCGCGCCGCCCGCAATCGTCTCGTAATACTGGTGGCGTTCATTGCCGAAGGTAAGGTTGTTCATCGTGCCCTGTGCCGCCGCCATCGCGCCGAAAGCGCCGAACAGCGCGTCGGTCACGGCCTGGCTCGTTTCGACATTGCCGCCGACGACGGCGGCGGGATATTCCGGCGCGAGCATCGAGCCTTCCGGAATGACGATCTCGATGGGCTTCAGGCAACCCTCGTTCAGCGGAATGTCGTCATCCACCATGCAGCGGAAGACGTAGAGCACCGCCGCGCGCGTGACGGAGGAGGGCGCATTGAGGTTGCTCGAAAGCGCCGCGCTCGTGCCCGTGAAGTCGATCTTCGCGGTCCGCGCCTGCCGGTCGACGGTGACGTTCACGCAGATCACCGAGCCATCATCCATCTTCTGCTCGAAGCGCGCATCCTTCAGCCGGCCGATCACGCGGCGGACATTCTCTTCCGCATTGTCCTGCACATGTCCCATATAGGCGTCGACGACGTCGAGGCCGAATTCCGCGACCATACGGCGGAGCTCCTGCGCGCCCTTTTCGCAGGCCGCGATCTGCGCGCGCAGATCGGCAAGGTTCTGTTCGGGGTTGCGCGCCGGATAGGCAGCGCCGGTCAGCAGCGCCTTCATCTCGGCTTCGCGGAACCTGCCGCGCTCGACGATCCGGAAATTGTCGATCAGCACACCTTCTTCTTCCACGGTCCGCGAATGCGCGGGCATGGAGCCGGGCGAGATGCCGCCGATGTCGGCGTGGTGGCCGCGCGCGGCGGTGTAGAACAGCCGCTCCTTGCCCGCCTCGTCATGAACGGGCGCGACGACCGTCACGTCGGGGAGATGCGTGCCACCATTGTAGGGCGCGTTCAGCACGAAGACGTCGCCGGGGGCCATGTCGGGGTTCTGCTCGATCACGGCACGCACGCTCGCGCCCATGGAGCCCAGGTGCACCGGCATGTGCGGCGCGTTGGAGACGAGCCCGCCGTCGCGGTCGAAGACGGCGCAGGAGAAATCGAGCCGCTCCTTGATGTTCACCGAAGACGCCGTGTTCTGCAGCGCCGCGCCCATCTGCTCGGCGATGGACATGAAGCGGTTGTTGAAGATTTCGAGCATCACGGGGTCGGCATCCGTGCCGACGGAGCGGCGCGGCGGCAGGGCCACGGTCCGCGTGAGCACGATGTGGTCGAGGGCCGTCACTTCCGCCGTCCAGCCGGGCTCCACCACGATGGTCTGGTTGTCCTCGATCACGAGGGCGGGCCCCTCCATGCGGTCGCCGGGCGTGAGGTCCGGGCGGCGAAAGACCTTCGTGTCGTGCCGCTCGCCGCCGAAGCGGATGCTGCGCCTGTCCTTCGTTTCCGGCACGCGCGCTTCCGGCCGCGCTTCGCTGTGGCCCATGCCCGCCATGCCGCGCGACGCCGCGGAGACTTCCACCGCTTCCACCATTACGGTCTTGTTTTCGAAGCTGAAGCCGAATTGCGCGCGATGCGCCGCCTTGAAATTTTCGAGCGCACTCATGCGGTCGCGGTTCGCGAAACCGGTTTCGAGCGCCGTGTCGCTGCCGTCATAGCGCAGATGAAGAAGCGGTGTGCATTCCACCTCTTCGGAGGCGACGCCCTGCGAAGTGATTTCTTCTCGCGCTTCGTCCGAAAGTTCCGCGATGGCCGCATCGAGTTCGCTGAGCAACGTCTCGTCGAAAGGCTTGATGACGGCGCGCACACGCGAGGTGGCGATGCGCGCAAGTCCGATGCCGTAGGCCGAGAGCAGGCCGGAGAAAGGATGGATGTGAACGGTCTTCATGCCGAGCGCGTCGGCGACGAGGCAGGCATGCTGACCGCCCGCGCCGCCGAAGCAGGAGAGCGTGTAACCCGTCACGTTGTGCCCGCGCTCGATGGAAATCTTCTTGATCGCGTTCGCCATGTTCTCGACGGCGACACGGAGGAAGCCTTCGGCCACTTCTTCCGGCGTCCGTCCGCCGCCAATGCGGGCCGCGAGGTCGGCGAAACCCTGCCGCACGGCTTCCGCGTCCAGCGGTTCGTCCTGTCCGGGCCCGAAGACCCGCGGGAAAAGATCGGGCTGCAATTTGCCGAGCATCACGTTCGCGTCGGTGACGGTGAGCGGTCCGCAACGCCGGTAGCAGGCCGGGCCGGGGTTCGCGCCCGCCGAGTCCGGTCCCGCCTGGAAGCGTCCGTCCTCGTAATGGAGGATCGAGCCACCGCCCGCCGCGACGGTGTGAATACGCATCATCGGCACGCGCATGCGCACGCCCGCGATTTCCGTTTCGAAGCTGCGCTCATAATCGCCGCTGTAGTGGCAGACATCCGTCGAGGTGCCGCCCATGTCGAAGCCGATCACCTTGGCAAAGCCCGCTTCCGCCGCCGTCATCGCCGCGCCGACCACGCCGCCTGCCGGTCCGGAAAGGATCGCGTCCTTGCCTTGAAACAGCGTCGCGTCGGTCAGCCCCCCGGAGGACTGCATGAAGAAGAGACGCGTTTCCGGGTCTTCCGTGCCGATGGCGTCCGCCACCCGGTCGACATAGCGGCGCAGCAGCGGCGACAGGTAAGCGTCCACGACCGTCGTGTCACCGCGCGAGACGAATTTGACGAGCGGGCTCACGCGGTGGCTCGCGGAGATTTGCGTGTAGCCGATATCGCGGGCGACCTCTTCGGCTTCGCGCTCATGCGCCGGATAGCGGTAGCCATGCATGAAGCAGATCGCGACGGAGCGAAGGCCCGCGGCATGAGCCGCTTCGAGCGCCGCGCGCGTCGCCTCGCGGTCGAGCGGCGTCAGTTCCTCGCCTTCCGCCGTCACGCGTCCATCGACTTCCGCGACTTGCTCGTAAAGCAGTTCCGGCTTCTCGATCTTCAGGCGGAAGAGGTGAGGGCGCGCCTGATAGCCGATGGCGAGCGCATCGCGAAAGCCGCGCGTCGTGAGGAACAGCGTCCGGTCGCCCTTGCGCTCCAGCAGTGCATTGGTTGCGACCGTCGTTCCCATCTTCACCGCGCCGATCCGCTCGCCGGGCAGTGCGGCGTCCACGTTCACGCCGAGCATCTCTCGAATGCCCTGCAGCGCCGCGTCTTCGTAATGTTCCGGGTTTTCCGAGAGCAGTTTCCGCGCATGGAGCGTGCCGTCCGGCGCCCGGCCGATCACATCCGTGAAGGTGCCGCCCCGGTCGATCCAGAAATCCCAGCGGTCTCTATGCGTGTCGCTCCGCGTCATGCGCTGCAAATTGCCACAGGCTTTCCGGTCTGTCTCATGCTCCGGCGAGACGGGCGGTCGCTTTCTGACTTTGCGATTCCTCCCTTCTCAAAACGCCGTGTCACCCCGGCGAAAGCCGGGGTCCATGGGCATCTCCTCGATTCCCTCGCTTGCCGGACAGCACATGGATCCCGGCTTTCGCCGGGATGACATCGAATGTCAGGAGACGGCATGGAACCCTGGGGCCACCCCCAAATCCCCCCATTTACGCAAGGGTATCCGCCGATTTCGCAGGTGCGAGACGGAGCAAAACGTCCTAAAGTCTCCTCATGTCGATTTGGGGAAAAATCGCGGGCGCCGGCGTGGGTCTTGCCGTCGGTGGGCCCCTGGGTGCGCTTCTGGGCGCGGTCGCCGGCCATGTGGTCATCGACCGGGCGCTCCAGGACAGCGAGGTCGTGTTCACGATCGCCCTCATCGCGCTCTCGGCCAAGATGGCGAAGGCGGATGGCGAGGTCAGCGATTCCGAAATCCGCGCCTTCGAGGAAATCTTCAAGATACCGCCCGGCGAGGCTCGCAATGTCGCCCGCGTCTACAAGGTCGCGCAGCAGGACGTTGCGGGTTTCGAGGCCTATGCGCGGCAGGTCGCGCGTATCTATCAGGACCGCCCGGCGGTGCTCGAAGACGTGCTCGACGCGCTCTTCCACATCGCCAAGGCAGACGGGCATGTCCATCCGCAGGAACTCGAATATCTGCGGACCGTTGCCGACATCTTCGGCTTTTCGGAAATCGAGTTCGCCCGCATCCGCGCGAGCCATCTCGGCCACGAGAAGGGCGATCCCTATCTCGTGCTCGGCATCACGCCGGACATTTCAGACGAGGACCTCAAAAAGGCCTATCGCCGACTCGTGCGCGAGAATCACCCCGACACGCTGATCGCGCGTGGCGTGCCGCAGGAACTCGTCACCATCGCGAACGAGAAGCTCGCGGCGATCAATGTCGCCTATGGCAAGATCGCGAAGACGCGCGGCATCGCGGCCTAGATGCAGGGATCGTTTGCCGGAGAGGGGACGAGCGTTGCAGCGGTCACATGGCCGGAAGGTGCCGGTCTGCCATTGACGCTGGCGGCGTGATGACGCCGTTCTGGAAACTCTCCGCGGCCGGCTTTGCTGCCACCGCCATTACCTACGGCCCGGCCCGCATGGGCTTCGGCCTGTTCCTGCCGGAATTCAGGTCGGTGTTCTCGATCTCGATCCAGCAAGCCGGCATCGTTTCGAGCCTGGGCTTTTTCGGTTTCTTTGCGGGCCTGCTGATTTCGCAGGCCATGACGGCCTCGAAAGGGCCGCGACTGCCGATTGTTTTCGGTCTGGCTGCCGCGACCGCCGGTATCGGGATGGTTGCGGCGGCGCCAAACCTGCCGGTCCTTTCCCTGGGTATCCTTCTGGCGATGTCGAGTGCCGGCTTCTCGTGGACGCCGTTCAGCGATGCCATCAATCACGGGGTAAAGGAGGCGTTGAGGCCCACCGCGCTCTCCCTCGTCAGCACCGGCACGAGCCTCGGGATCACGGCCGCAGGCACCGCCGCTCTTCTCATGAGCATCGGCGGCGTTTCCTGGCGGCTCTGCTGGGCCATCTTCGCCGTCGGCAGCGCCCTTTCGCTTCTCGGCAACTGGATAGCGCTGCGGGATGCTGCCGGAAGGCCGGGTTCGCGTCCGGCACTGCGATGGCGGGCGCTGTTTCATCGGGCGGCTCTGCCGTTGTTCGGGATCGGTTTGTGCTTCGGCATCACGTCGACGGTCTACATTTCCTTTGCCGCCGACCGGATTGCGCAGGCAGGCGGCGTGCCGGGCATTCCCGCCAATGTCTCGGGCAGCCTCGTCTTCATCTGCTACGGCGTCTTCGGCCTTCTCGGGCTTGTCACGGGGAGCGTGAAGGTGGCGTTGGGGTTGCCGTTGCTGCTGCGCCTGCTGATGCTGGCCTCCGCCCTGTCTTCCGCCCTCATTGCGTTGATGCCGACGTCCTGGGCGGGCGTGGTCGTCTCGGCGGGACTGCAAGGCATCAATGTCATGATGATGAGCGCCGCGATGGCGTTCTGGTCGGACCGGCTGTTTCCGTCCTTCCCGTCGCGCGGCTTCACGGCGGTGCTTCTGGCCGTTGCCACGGGCAGCGTGCTCGGTCCGGTGGCCGCCGGGTCGGCTGCCGATGCGTTCGGCGCGGCGCCGATGTTCCTCGGGACCGCCGCCCTTGCGGCGGTTGCGGCGCTGGCCATCCACTCCAGCTACATCAGGGAAAACCCTCATCCGGAGTGACCGCCACCATGAGGCGGTTCGCGTTCGGTCCGCGCCGCGTCAATCCTTCTCGCCCCCGATGGCGTGGTGCCCGTTTTTCGTCGCCGTTCCGCTACGGCAGCTGGCTTCCGTGCCGGCCTTTCTCTACCCTTCCGTAAGGAAGAGGGGGAAATCATGAATTTCGCAGCTGTACGGATTCTGTGCCTTGCCGCCATTCTCGCCGCGCCGGTCGCGACGGGGTATGCCGCCGATGTCGAGGGTGTGCAGGAACATCCGATGATCGAGCGTTATCCCGGACAGGAAATACGCTGGCAGAAAATCGAAAATCACATGCCCTACAAGGTTCCGGCAGGTCCCGTCAGCGGTTACCGCGCCATAGGTGAGGTGATCGAAACGGCGGGACGCGTGACGCGCACCTTCTACGTCTATGAGGGAGCGGACCGGACCCACACCGAGATCTGGAAGAATTATTCCGACGCGCTCAAGGAAGCCGGATTCGAGATCATCGGCGAGGGCGCGCCGACGACACGGCCGGGACGCAGCGAGATCGGCGGCCGGGCATGGCTTGAAGCCGCGTTCGGGATGAACCCCTGGAGCGCGCAAGGCGAGCCCGTCAACATGATGACGGCGGGCACCTCGACGCAGGGCGACAGCGCCGCCATTGTCGCGAAGAAGGACAGGGCGGCGGGCACGGCCTATGTCGTCGTTACTGTCGAACAGCACAGCGCCGACACCGTCGCGAGCCTGATCGACATCGTCGAAGTCGAGGCCGCCGAAACGGGGCTCGTCTCGGTCGACGCGGAGGCCATCGGCAAGGGTATCGCGGAAAAGGGGCGGGTCGTACTCGACGGCGTCGTCTTCGAATTCGACAAGGCGACGTTGAAGCCGGAGTCGCAGGAGACGCTTTCCGCCATCGCGTCCTATCTCGCCGCGAATCCCGACCTCGATTTCTACGTCGTCGGCCATACCGATCAGGTCGGGACCTTCGCCTACAACCAGAATCTCTCGGCCGACAGGGCGGCGGCGGTCGTCGAGGCGCTGACAAGGGATCATGGCGTGGCATCCGGGCGGCTCGAACCCCATGGCGTCGGTCCGCTGTCGCCGGTCTATTCGAACGGGACGGATGCAGGCCGCGAGCAGAACAGGCGCGTGGAACTGGTGGAGCGGTAGTGGTGGGCAATTTCGCTTCGCCGAAAGCAGTTTTCGTCCGCCGCCTCAGTAAAGGCCAAGTATAGCCGGAGTAAAATAGGGACCTCCGAAACCGGGGATATCTCTTCTTTGCTGTCGCGCCGCTGCATGTTGTGACGTTTACGTGACATTTCGATGACGGTCTTTGCTGAACTGCGGGGATATCTCGCTCGCCGAACCGGGCGGGGACTAAGTTTCCGGGAAACCGGCCCGGGAAGTGCGCACCCTAATCGTCCTTGCGACGTTCCATGACGTTTCAATGGCGGTTTGGTGACGGTCGGCCCGGAAACGGGGTATTTATCCCCGGTCCGGTGCCTGGCGCGAGGTGGCGGACACGACCCCTTTTTCTCTTCTCTGCCCTATGCGCCGTCCTCTTGCTGCGCTAACAACGGGCCGCAGGGCACCGGCCGGACGGGGCCTCCGGAAGGCATGGATTCGCGATGACCCCCCTCCATCTGGGCTTCATGGTCCTCATCAATCTGATCTGGGGTTTCGCGCTCATTGCGGCGAAGGTGTCGCTCGACCATTTTCCGCCGCTGCTCTTCGCGGCGCTGCGCTTCATCCTGATCGTAGCCGTGCTGTTTCCGTTCCTGAAGGTCCATCGCGGACGGATGAAGCAAGTCATCATCATCGCGCTCTGCGCCGGACCGGTCGGCTTCGGCTTCTTCTTTCTCGGTCTTGCGCTCTCCAATGCCTCCGTCGTCGCGGTCACGAGCCAGCTCGGCGTGCCCTTCGCGACCATCATGTCGATCGTCTTCCTGAAGGAAGAGGTTCACTGGCGGCGCTGGCTCGGCATTTCGCTGTCGTTCCTCGGCGTCATGGTGATCAGCTTCGATCCGGCGGTCTTCAGCTATATCGACGGGCTGCTCTTCGTTGTCGCCTCGGCGCTGGTCGGCTCCGTCGGGACGATATATCAGCGCCAGATAAAGAATGTCGGCGTCTTCGAACTGCAGGCCTGGGTCGCGGTTGCCGCCGCGCCGCTGATGCTCGGTGCGTCGCTCATCTTCGAGCGCGACCTGGTCGAGACGATCATGACCGCGAACCTTCTCGACTGGTCCGGCATTCTCTATGTCGCCTTCGCCTCCAGTCTTGTCGGTCATGCGGGCATCTATTACCTGCTGCAGCGCTACGAGGTGACGCAGACCGCGCCGCTGACACTGCTGGCGCCGATATTCACGGTGTTTTTCGCGGTGTTGCTGCTTGGCGAAGTGCTGACGACGCGTATGCTCGTCGGAGCGCTGATCGCGCTCACCGGCGTTCTCATCGTGTCGATCCGGCAGAAGCGGATCGTGGATACGGGGTTCTGATGTCTCTCGCCTGCACCGAACGGCCATCGCCGAATTTCAACGAGCGCCCAAGCGGGCGGGGCGTCGACATCCTGCTTCTGCACTACACCGGCATGGAAAGCGCGGAAGCGGCGGCGTCACGTCTCTGCGATCCCGCAGCGAAGGTTTCGTCGCATTATCTCGTCGATGAGGCGGGCGCCGTCACGCGCATGGTGCCGGAGCATCTGCGCGCCTGGCATGCGGGCGCCGGCAACTGGGCGGGCGAGACCGACATCAACGGATGTTCCATCGGCATCGAGATCGCGAATGGCGGTCACGATTTCGGCTCACCGCCCTATCCCGATGTTCAGATGCGCGCCGTCGAGGCGCTCTGTCTCGACATTCTCTCGCGTCATGCGATTCCGGCGCGGCGCGTGCTCGGTCATTCCGACATCGCGCCCGGACGGAAGGCGGACCCCGGCGAGTGGTTCGACTGGGCGCGGCTGTCGCGCGCCGGCATCGGCGTCTGGATCGAGCCGGAGCCTGTCATGGAAGGACCCGTTCTCTCGGAGGGCGACCGCGGCGACACTGTTGCCGAGCTTCAATATCTGCTCGCCGATTATGGCTACGGGATCGAAGTGCTCGGCCGCTACGACGAAATGACAAAGGCCGTTGTTGCAGCATTTCAGCGCCATTTCCGGCCCGAAAAGGTCGACGGGGTGGCGGACGTTTCTACCGTCGCCACGCTCCGCCGTCTTCTCGATACGGTGAAGTCGACCGCCTAGGGCGTCAGCGTCACGCGGCCGAAGGCCTTGCGGCTTTCGATGAACTCGTGCGCTGCTGCCGCATCCTTCAATGCGAAGTTCTTGTCGAGCACGACCTTTAGCTCGCCCTTCGCAATCTCCTCGATCATCTTCTGGATGTTGTTGTGGACGCGGTCGGTGAAGATTTCCGCGCCGAGGAAGACGCCCGACAGTGACTGGTTGCCCGCCATCATGGTCGAGACGTCGAGTTTCATTTCCTCGCGTCCGGCCTGGCCGACCATCGAGATGCGTCCGCGGTAGCCGAGCGAGAGCACCGACTTCTGCAGCGTCGAGCCGCCGACCGGGTCGACGACGAGGTTCACGCCCTGATTGTCGGTGAGGCGTTTCACTTCCGCGACGAGATCCTGCGTCCTGTAGTTGATGCCGTGATCCATGCCGTATTCGCGGAGCTTTTCGAGCCGGTCGTCGCTCGATGCCGTTGCGATCACCGTTGCGCCCGCGCGTTTCGCGAGTTGGATCGCGGCGAGGCCGACGGCGCCGGCGCCTGCCTGCACGAGAACCGTTTCGCCCTTCTGCAGACGGCCGAATTCGAACAGGCAGTCATGCGCCGTGCCGAAGGGAACGGGGATCGCGGCTGCCGTCCTGATGTCCATGCTGTCGGGGATGGCCCAGGCGGTGCGTGCGAAGACGGAACGCTTTTCCGCATGCGAGCCTGCGAAGTTCACCGTGGTCACGCGCTGGCCGGGCTTCAGGTCCGTCACCTTCTCGCCCACCTCGATGATCGTGCCTGCCGCCTGGTAGCCGACGATATGCGGTCGGCTTGCCAGTTCGCCGCGCGCGCGGTTCAGCGTGTCGCCGCCTTCGATGCTGACGGCGCCGACCTCGATCACGATGCCTTCGGGAAGGCAGGCCGGGTCTTCGACGTCCTCGTACTTGAAGACGCTGGGCGGGCCGTTCTCGTAATAGACGGCGGCTTTCATGACGTTCCTCCTGCGGCTGATTTTCGTTGCCGTCAATGTCGGGACCGCGCCCGCGATCCGCAAGTCCCTTGACGCAAATGAGTTTTCGGCTCATGTCCAGATGGTCAGATGGCCGGATGGCCGCTGCGCGCAAGCGCAGAGGAAAGTCCGGGCTCCACGGAAACACGGTGCCGGATAACGTCCGGCGGGGGCGACCTCAGGGAAAGTGCCACAGAAAGCAAACCGCCGGGCTTCGGCCCGGTAAGGGTGAAAGGGTGCGGTAAGAGCGCACCGCGCGGCCGGTAACGGGCGCGGCAAGGCAAACCCCACCGGGAGCAAAACCGAATAGGGGCGGCATTTCAGGCTTGCCTGAGAACCCGTTTCCGGGCGGCCGCCCGGGTTGGTTGCTCGAGGCGTCCGGTAACGGGCGTCCCAGATGAATGGCCATCGCCCGCAAGGGTACAGAACCCGGCTTACAGGCCATCTGACACATCGCTTTTGACACCTCGTTTTCCCGTCGACTGTCATCGAACAGTCATCGAACTGTCACGCTTCCGGTGCGAGCTATGGAGGGGCCGCTTCGCGTTCACGGTTTTGGACCGTTTTCCGACCGCAAAGCCCGACTTGCAGAAGACCGGCATCTTTCCCCACACGGTTATCCCCGTCCGATCCCTCCGGCTGGCACAGGTGTGTCACCGTGAAACAATGAGAACAAAGTAGAGACGAATGTTCTATTTATGTTCTCAACAATATCTACAATTTTAACGGTCTGTTAAGCCTCCCAATACCGCTCAAAACCGCGAAAATACTAGGGTTTCCCGTTGACGCCCATGTAATCCCATGATATCCCATGATGTCCCGTATAAGGCCATGCTGCCCCGATTGGTGCCAGCCGGTCCCGTGGACAAGACCTTCCCGACGGGAGGGGATGCCCGAGGACAGGATGTCCGGATGGGAGACGAGCGAAGGGCGGGTCTTTCCGGCAGGGGAAGACAACCCGACAGAGGGAGCAGGTCGGACGATGGAGTCGTTCCGGGGGCGTTTCACGAACAGGATCGACGCGAAGGGGCGGGTTTCCGTGCCTGCGAAGTTCCGTGCCGTGACCATGGCTCAGGGGCTCAATGGCGTGATCTGCTTTCCGCCGCTCAATCCCGGCTCCTTCATCGAGGGCTGCGGCCCCGCCTTTTCCGAGATCGTCGACCAGATGCTCGACCGGCTCGACCCGTTCGCGCCGGAGCGCCAATCCCTCGCGGCGGTGCTGATCGGCGAGAGCGCGGAACTCACCTTCGATTCCGACGGCCGCGTGATCCTGCCCGAGACGCTGCGCAACCTCGCGGGCATCAGCGACGAGGCAACATTTGTCGGCATGGGGCAGCGCTTCCAGATATGGGAGCCGAAGGCCTACGACGCCTACTATGCGAAGGCGCTGGAAGACGCGCAGAAGTACCGCGATCTGCTGCGCTCGCCCTCGGCGCCCGCGAACCCTGGAACCGGAGGGACGCGATGAGCGCTACCGGCCAGGGCAGAGTTCCTCATGTTCCGGTGATGCTGGCCGACGTTCTCGACGTTCTTCAACCTCGCGACGGCGGCATCTATGTGGACGGCACCTTCGGCGCCGGCGGCTACACGCGCGCGATCCTGGGCGCGGCCGACTGTGCGGTGCTGGCCATCGACCGCGATCCGAATGCGATCCTCCGGGGGCGAGAGCTTGCGACCGAATTTGCGGGACGCCTGACGCTGATCGAAGGCCGTTTCGGGGATATGGAGCAGCTTGTACGTGCGCTCGGCCATGACGCGGTCGATGGCGTGGTCCTCGATATCGGCGTTTCCTCGATGCAGCTCGATGAGGCGGAACGCGGTTTCTCGTTCCAGCAGGACGGACCGCTCGACATGCGCATGAGCGCGGAAGGACCGTCCGCCGCCGATGTGGTCAACGGTTTCGACGAGGGCGATCTTGCCCGGATCATCGCCGTCTATGGCGAGGAGAGGCGGGCGCGGGCCGTGGCGCGGGCGATCGTGAAGGCGCGCGAGGAGGCGGAGCTTCACCGCACCCTCGAGCTTGCCGATCTGGTGGCGAAGGTCATCGGCCGCAAGCCACAGGACAAGATTCATCCCGCGACGCGCACTTTCCAGGCGCTCAGGATCTTCGTGAACGACGAACTCGGCGAGCTTGCGCGCGGGCTTTCCGGCGCCGAGGCGCTGCTCGGCGAGGGCGGACGGCTCGCGGTGGTCGCGTTCCATTCGCTCGAAGACCGGATCGTGAAGCGCTTCCTCACGGAGCGGACGGGCAGGGCGGGTCGCGCCAACCGCTACATGCCTGCGAGCGAAGAGGTGGTCCCCTCCTTCAGTGAGATCGCGCACAGGGCGCGCAAGGCCTCCGGCGCCGAAGTGGAAACGAATGCAAGGGCGCGCTCGGCGAAATTGCGCGCGGCAATCCGCACGGCCGCTCCGGCTCTGCCGCTCGACATGGGCGCGCTCGGCTTCCGCGCGGTTCCCTCGCTTGACGGAATTTCGCATGCGGGAGGCGCCGCATGATCCGTTTCATCAATCTTCTTCTCGTGATGGCGGTGATCGGTCTTTCGGTCGGTCTCTACGACATCAAGTACCGGGCAGAGAGCGCGGACCGCCATGCGCGCCAGCTCGAACAGCGCATCGCCAAGGAGCAGGAAGCAATCCGCGTCCTGCGCGCCGAGTGGAGCTATCTCAACCAGCCGGAGCGGCTCCAGGAGCTGGCGAACCGCTACACGGAACTGAAGCCGCTGACGGCGGAGCAGATCGGCAGCTTCGAAGATGTTCCGATGCCGCACATGGCGGACGACTTCTATGTGCCGTCCGGCCGTCAGCCGCTCGGTGGCTATGCGGGGGTTTCGACACAGGGCATCGGTATGCCCGGGAGTACCATCCAATGATCGGCCGCAACAACAGCGCGTCTCACGGGCGCTACCTTCCGCCGGGCCATGACGCCATTTCAATGCGGCGCGCACCGCATCAGGGGGCCGGGCGCACAGCGTCGCAGCGGCGCATATTCCTTTCGCTCGCGGTCTTCGCCGCCTGTTTCACGCTGGTTGGCGCAAGGCTTGTCGGGCTCGCGATCATGGGCGGGAGCGGCGAGGGTGCCGCCGTCGTCGCGAGCGCCGCCACGCAGGTGCATCGTCCCGACATCGTGGACCGGAACGGCGAGGTGATGGCGACGGATATTGCGACTGCCTCGCTCTTTGCCGATGCGCGCTATGTGATCGATCCGGCGGAGACCGCGCGTCAGCTGACCAGCGTTCTGCCCGATCTCGATCTCGCCGATACGACGGAAAAACTTTCCTCGGGCCGTGCCTTCATCTGGCTGAAGCGGGATCTCACACCGAAGCAGCAATATGCGGTGCACTATCTCGGCCTGCCCGGGCTCGACTTCCGCAGCGAACAGAAACGTGTCTACCCGAACGGCAAGACAGGCTCCAACGTGCTCGGCATGGTCGATATCGACAATCGGGGTATCGCGGGCATCGAACGCTACATGGACAGCCGTCTTGCCCAGGAGGACGCGGCGGGCGCACCTCGCTTCGACCGGAACACGACGGTAATGCTGTCGATCGATCTCCATGTGCAGCATGCGCTGCGCGACGAGCTCGAAAAGGCAATGGGCGAGTTCAGCGCGATGGCCGCCGCAGGCGTCATCATGGACGTGCATACGGGCGAAGTGGTGGCGATGAGCTCGCTTCCCGATTTCGATCCGAACGACCCGATGGCATCGCCCGACGAGAACCGTTTCAACCGGGCGACGCTCGGCGTCTACGAGATGGGTTCGGTCTTCAAGGCTGTTACGCTTGCGGCAGCGCTCGACAGCGGCAAGGTAAATCTCGACGGGCGCTTCGATGCGACGAAGCCGCTGAAGGTCGCGCGTTTCACCATCCATGATTACCATGCGGAGAACCGCTGGCTCTCCGTGCCGGAAGTCTTCATTCACTCCTCGAACATCGGTACGGCGAAGATTGCGCTGCAGCTCGGGGGCGAGGAGCATCGCGACTATCTGCGACGCTTCGGTCTTCTCACCCGCCCGCAAATCGAGTTGCCGGAATCGGGTGCGCCGCTCACGCCCGCGCGGTGGGGCGAGCTTGCCACGATCACGACGTCATATGGTCACGGTATCGCCGTAACGCCGCTGCAGGTGGCGAGCGCGGTTTCCACCATCGTGAACGGCGGTTTCAAGGTGCAGCCCACATTCATGCGCCGCAACGAGGCGGCTCTCGGCGAACGCGTGATCTCGGCGGATACGAGCGCGACCATGCGGGGGCTGCTCCGTCTCGTCGTTATGGAAGGTACGGGGCGCAAGGCGGATGTCGCCGGCTATCCCGTGATGGGCAAGACCGGTACGGCGGAGAAGCCTTTCAATGGCGGCTATTCGCGGACGAAGCTCATCACCTCCTTCATCAGCGCTTTCCCGGCGAACGATCCTCGTTACGCCATGATCGTGATGTTCGATGAGCCGAAGGCGAACAAGGAAACATTCGGTTACGCGACGGCCGGCTGGAACGCAGCGCCGGTGACATCGCGCGTCGTCTCGCGCGTGGCGCCGCTGCTGGGTCTGCGTCCGGCGACGAAGCCGCAGGAGAACGAAATGATGCGGGAAGCAAAGCTCGTCTCCTACGAGACGTTGAGCGGACAGTGAAAGATCGCCGGGTGGCGTGAGTTTGTTGAAGGCGGCAAGCGGGAATGTTGGGTGATATGCAATTGGCGGCGCTGATCGGGTCCGATGCCCTGCCGCTCCCCGAAGGGGGGGCGACGGAGATTGCCGGGCTGACGGCGGACAGCCGTGCCGTCAAACCCGGCTATCTCTTCGCGGCATTGCCGGGCACGAAGCTCGACGGCACGGCCTTCATTGCGCAGGCGCTGGAAAAGGGCGCGGCGGCGCTTCTTGTGCCGCAGGGCTCGGCTGTCGAGGCGGGCGTGCCGGTGATTGCCGACCGCAACCCACGCCGCAGGCTTGCACATATGGCGGCTCGCTTCTTCGGCGCGCAGCCGCGCACCATCGCGGCCGTAACCGGCACGAACGGCAAGACCTCGGTCGCGACTTTCCTCCGGCAGATATGGGCGGCGCTCGGCGAGGAAGCGGCGAGCCTCGGCACGCTCGGCATTGCGAGCCCGAAGGGCGAACGCCCGCTCGGCTACACCACGCCCGATCCCGTGGCCTTGCAGGCCGAACTCGCCGCGCTCGCGAAAGAGGGCGTGACGCATCTTGCGATGGAAGCATCGAGCCATGGCCTCGCACAGTACCGGCTCGACGGTGCGAAGCTCACGGCGGCGGGCTTCACCAACATCACCCGCGACCACATGGACTACCATGCCAGTTTCGACGATTACCTCTATGCGAAGCTGCGTCTCTTCGGCGAGGTGATGGGCCCGGGCGGCGTCGCCGTCATCAATGCCGACAGCGCGCAATTCGCCGAGTTCGAGGCTGTCTCCTGGGCGCGTGGGCACCGCGTGATCTCGGTCGGCCGCAAGGGCCGCGACATCTGTCTGGTGAGCACGCAGGCCCATGCACGCGGCCAGACGCTCGCCCTTGTCCATGACGGTGACAATTATGAAGTGAAGCTGCCGCTGGTCGGTGGCTTCCAGGCCTCGAACGCGCTTGTCGCGGCGGGGCTCGCCATCGGTTGCGGCGCGGATGCCGCGAAGGTCTTTGCGGCACTCGAGAAACTCACGGGCGCCAAGGGCCGGATGGAAGAAGCGGCGCACCTCGCAAACGGTGCTTCGGTCTATATCGATTATGCGCATACACCGGATGCGCTCGAAAACGTGCTGGAAGCGATGCGTCCGCACACGAAGAAGCGGCTTCACGTCGTGTTCGGCTGCGGCGGCGACCGGGATCCGGGCAAGCGCCCGATCATGGGCGAGATCGCGGCGAAACTTGCCGATGCCGTCTATGTGACCGACGACAATCCGCGTGGCGAGGATGCGGGCACGATCCGCGCGGCCATCATGAAGGGTTGTCCCGGCGCAACGGAGATCGGCGACCGGGCGAAAGCCATCGAAACGGCGACCGCAGCGCTCGATACCGGCGACGTTCTCGTCGTCGCGGGCAAGGGGCATGAGACCGGACAGATCATCGGGGAGAAAACGGTCCCCTTTTCCGACCACGAGGCGGTGCTGGCGGCAGCGAAAAGACATGGAGGTGGCGCATGACGGCCCCTCTGTGGACGCGAGACGAGGTGATCGCCGCGACCGGAGGCCGCGCGCAGGGCGCGGACTGGTCGGCGAGCGGTGTTTCCATCGACAGCCGTACGCTGGAGGCGGGTGATCTCTTCGTGGCCATCGCCGGTGAAAATTCGGATGGACATACATATGTGGAGCGAGCGCTGAAGAGCGGCGCGTCCGCCGCCATCGTTGCCCGCTCCGACGAGGCGATGCGCGCCGCGGGATCGCTCGTCGTCGTGGACGACACGCTCAAGGCCCTGGAGGCGCTCGGCCGCGCGGCGCGGGCGCGCACGCAAGCGAAAGTCGTCGCCGTTACCGGCAGCGTCGGCAAGACCGGCACGAAGGAGGCGCTGCGGCTCATCCTTTCCGAGCAGGGCGCGACCCATGCTTCTGCCGCTTCCTACAACAACATGTGGGGCGTGCCGCTTTCGCTGGCGCGGATGCCCGCCGATACGCGGTTCGGCATTTTCGAAGTGGGGATGAACCATCCCGGCGAGATCACGCCGCTGTCGAGGCTCGTCGAGCCGTTCGCCGCACTCATCACGACGGTCGAGGCCGTGCACATGGCCTTCTTCGACTCGGTCGAACAGATCGCGGATGCAAAGGGCGAGATCTTCGACGGACTGCAGAAGGGCGGCGTGGCGATCCTCAATCGCGACAACCCGCATTTCGAGCGCCTGCTTGCGAAGGCAAAGGCGAGCGGCGCCGGACGCATCATTTCCTTCGGCGAACACGCGGACGCGGAAGCCCGGCTCGACAAGGTGGCGCTGAAGGAAGACTGTTCCTGCGTTTCGGCGACGATTTGCGGACAGCCCGTCACATACAAGCTCTCGGTGCCGGGGCGTCACATCGTGATGAACTCGCTGGCGATGCTCGCGGTCGTGCATGCGCTCGATGCCGATCTCGCGATGGCGGCACTTGCGATGGCGCATCTCAAGGCACCGAAGGGCCGTGGCGAACGGCACCGCGTGGAAACGCCACTCGGTCCCTTCACGGTCATCGACGAGAGCTACAACGCCAATCCAGCCTCGATGCGCGCCGCGCTCGAAGCGCTGGGGCAGGCGAAACCGGAAGCGCAGGGCCGGCGCATCGCCGTTATCGGCGACATGCTGGAACTCGGCGACGACTCCATTGCGATGCATCGCGGGCTTGCCGAAACGATCCGCGAGGCGGATGTCGATCTCGTTTTCGCGAGCGGACCGCATATGCGCGAACTCTTCAAGGCGCTACCCGCCGGGACGCAGGGTGCCTATGGGGAAACGTCGGACGAACTCGGCGAGGCGTTGCGCGAGGCGGTGGAGCCGGGCGACGTGGTGATGGTGAAGGGATCTCTCGGTTCCCGCATGGGGCCGATCGTCGATCTGCTGAGGGGGCTCGGCGACGACGAAGGCGAGAGCATCCGGCGCAACAGGGGGGGCAACTGATGCTTTACGACTGGCTCGGAGGCATGGCGGGCGATGTGCCGGCGCTGAACGTGTTCCGCTACATCACCTTCCGCACCGGCGGTGCGACGGTGACGGCGCTGCTGATCAGCTTCCTGTTCGGTCCGCGCATCATTGCGCTTCTGCGCGCGCGGCAGCGGCGCGGACAGCCGATCCGCGAGGACGGACCGCAGACGCATATCATCCAGAAGCAGGGAACGCCCACGATGGGCGGCTTTCTCATCCTGGTCGGGCTCGTGCCGTCCGTCCTTCTCTGGGCGGACTGGAGCAACCGTTACGTCTGGATCGTGCTCTTCGTGACGCTCGGCTTCGGCGCGGTCGGGTTTGCGGACGATTATCTGAAAGTGTCGAAAATCTCGCCGAAGGGCGTACCGGGCCGCGTGAAGCTGCTGTTCGAATTCGCGATCGCGCTCGTCGCCATGTGGGCGCTGGTGCTGGCGTCGAGCGAGCCCCTGCAGACGGCGCTCACCGTGCCGTTCTTCAAGACGGTGCTGATCCAGATGGGCGGTTTCTTCTTCCTGTTCGGGGCGCTGGTGATCGTCGGTTCGTCGAACGCGGTGAACCTCACGGACGGGCTCGACGGGCTCGCCATCGTGCCGGTGATGATCGCAGCAGCGGCCTTCGGCCTCATCGTCTACCTGGTCGGCAATGCGGTCTTCGCGGATTACCTGCAACTCCATTTCGTGCCCGGGTCCGGCGAGCTCGCGGTCTTCTGCGGTGCGCTGATCGGCGCGGGCCTCGGTTTCCTCTGGTACAACGCGCCGCCTGCGATGGTTTTCATGGGCGACACCGGCTCGCTCGCGCTGGGTGCGGCGCTCGGTGCCATTTCGGTCGCGGCGAAGCACGAACTGGTGCTCGCGATCATCGGCGGGCTCTTCGTACTCGAAGCCGTGTCGGTCATCGTGCAGGTCGCCTCCTTCAAGCTCACGGGCAAGCGGGTCTTCCGGATGGCGCCGCTTCATCATCATTTCGAACAGAAGGGCTGGGCGGAATCGACCGTCGTCGTGCGCTTCTGGATCATTTCGGTCGTGCTCGCGATGGCGGGCCTTGCGACGCTGAAGCTGAGGTAGGGATGATCGCGGCGACAGGCTTCGAGAGAAAGAACGTAGCGGTGCTGGGCCTCGGCAGGTCCGGCCTTGCGACCGCGCGTTCGCTCGAGGCCGGCGGCGCACATGTGTTCGCCTGGGACGATGCGGAAGCAAAACGCGCGGAAGCGGCGAAGGAAGGCTTCACGCTTGCCGATTCCTCGGGCTGGGACTGGAAGACTTTCGCCGCGCTCGTGCTCAGCCCCGGTATTCCACTGACGCATCCCGAACCGCATCCCGCGGTGAAGAAGGCAAAAGGCGCGGGCGTCGAGGTGATCGGCGATGTCGAACTCTTCCAGCGCGCGGTCGCGGCGAGCGGCAAGGGTGCAAAGGTCGTTGCCGTGACGGGAACGAACGGCAAGTCGACGACGACGGCGCTGATCGGGCACATGGTCCGGCGCTGCGGTGGCGACGCGCAGGTGGGCGGCAATATCGGCAGGGCTGTGCTCGATCTCGACGCGCCGTCGGCGGGAACCGTTTACGTGGTGGAGGTTTCCTCCTACCAGATCGATCTTGCGCCTTCGCTGGCACCGAATGTCGGCGTTCTCCTCAACATCACGCCGGACCATATCGACCGGCACGGCACGGTGGAGCACTACGCCGAGGTGAAGGCGCGCATCTTCGCGCATCAGACCGAGAAGGATACCGCGGTGATCGGTATCGACGATCCGCGCACCGGCGAAATCTGCACCCATGAAGGCGCGAGGCGGGTGGAAAAGGTCGTGCCGGTCTCCGTCGGCAAGACCCTGTCGCGCGGCGTCTATGCGCTCGGCGGCGTCATCTATGACAGCATGGGCACGCAGACGGTGAAGGCGGGGGATCTCGGCGAGATCAAGACGCTGGCGGGCGCGCATAACTGGCAGAACGCGGCCGCAGCCTATGCCGCTGGCCGCGCGCTCGGTTATCCGCGTGAGCGCATCTTCGCGGCCTTCGAAAGTTTCCCGGGTCTTGCGCACCGCATGGAGATCGTCGGCGAAGCGGACGGCGTGCGTTTCGTCAACGACAGCAAGGCGACGAATGCCGACGCGGCCTCCAAGGCGCTCGCGACCTACGACAACATCTACTGGATCATCGGCGGCAAGGCGAAGGAAGGCGGCATCGCCTCCCTCGAGGAATGGTTCCCGCGTGTCCGGCGCGCCTATCTGATCGGCGACGCGGCCAAACAGTTCGCCGAAACGCTGAAGAACAAGGTCGAGACGGTTCATTGCGGCACGCTCGACCGGGCGGTCGAGGCGGCCTCGCGCGATGCGGCAGCGGATGAAGCGGAACTGAAGATCGTCCTGCTCTCTCCCGCCTGCGCTTCGTTCGACCAGTTCTCGAGCTTCGAGGAGCGCGGCGATGTCTTCCGTGCCGCCGTGCAGGAGCGTCTCAAGGTGAAGGGAGGGGCTGCCGCATGATCCGCCTCGCCCGCACGAACCGCAGCCTGATCGCCGAATGGTGGTGGACCGTCGACAAGTGGACGCTTTTGATGCTCGTCTGCCTGATGATCGTCGGTGGTGTGCTTGCGCTCGCCGCGAGCCCGGCCGTCGCCATGCGCATTCACCTGCCGCCGTTTTATTTCGTCTACAAGCAGCTTGCCTTCTTTGTCCCGGCCATCGTCGTTCTGATCGGCGTGTCGCTGCTCAATGTGCGGCAGGTGCGCCGCGCCGCGGCGCTCGTTTTCGCGGTCGCCTTCGTGCTGATGGCGCTGACGCCGGTGCTCGGACAGGAAGTGAAGGGCGCGCATCGCTGGCTGCAGCTCGGTCCGGTCGGCATTCAGCCGTCGGAATTCGTGAAGCCCGCCTTCATCGTGCTCGTCGCGTGGCTCTTCGCCGAGGCGCAGCGGACGCCGGGCATTCCGGGGACGGCGCTTGCCGTTGCGCTTTACGGCATGGTGGTTGCGGTGCTTGCGGTGCAGCCCGATTTCGGCCAGCTCATGCTCGTCACCCTCGTCTTCGGTGCGATGTTCTTCATGGCCGGGCTTTCCTGGGGCTGGATCGGATCGCTTGCGGCCATCGCGGTTGCGGGCGCCATCACCGCCTATTCGATGATGCCGCATGTCGCGAGCCGCGTGGACCGCTTCCTCGATCCGGAATCGGGCGACACCTACCAGATCGACCGGGCGCTCGATGCGGTGAACGCGGGCGGGCTCTTCGGCCGCGGGCCGGGCGAGGGCGTGGTGAAGCGCATTCTCCCGGATGCCCATACCGATTTCATTTTTGCGGTTGCGGCCGAGGAATACGGCGTCATTGCCGGGCTCATCATCATCGGCCTCTTCGCCACCATCGTGATGCGGACGCTTCGCCAGGCGATGGAGGAGCAGGACCTCTTCGTGCAGTTCGCGGCCTGCGGCCTGGTCGCCCTGTTCGGGCTGCAGGCGCTCATCAACATGTCGGTCAATGTGAACCTGATGCCCGCGAAGGGCATGACGCTGCCGTTCATCTCCTATGGCGGCTCCTCGCTCCTCGCGCTCGCCTTTGCGATGGGAATGCTTCTCGCGCTGACGCGGCGCCGTGCAGGCAGCAACGTGTCTGCGGCAAGCGGGCGGAGGGCCAACGCATGACGCGCCATCCTCACGGTCCCATCGTCATCGCAGCGGGCGGCACGGGCGGACATCTGTTCCCCGGTCAGGCACTCGCGCAGGAGCTGCGCCGCCGCGGCCGCAGGATCGTGCTGATCACGGACGAACGCGTGCAGCGGTTCGACAAGCTTTTCCCGGAAGCGGATATCTACGAGGTTCCGTCGGCGACACCTTCAGGCAAAGGCCTCGCCGGCCTGTTGAGGGCGGCGCCCGCGATTATTGCGGGTGTCGCCCGGTCTTTCGCGATCCTGCAGCGGGTGAAGCCTGCGGCCCTGATCGGCTTCGGCGGTTATCCGACGCTGCCGCCGGTTGCGGCTGCGATCCTGCGCGGGATACCGGTCTGCGTGCACGAACAGAATGCCGTGCTCGGACGCGTGAACCGTCTCGTTGCGCCTCATGTGGAAGCCATTGCCTCGACCTTCGATGCGCCGAAGTTCCTGAAGGCGCGCGATGCGGGCAAGCTCGCCCTGACGGGGAACCCTGTGCGCGACGCCGTGATCGCGCAGGCGAATGCGCCCTACACCGCACCGGAAGACAAGGGACCGATCCATCTGCTGGTTTTCGGCGGCAGCCAGGGCGCGCGGGTGATGAGCGATGTGGTGCCCGCCGCGCTTGCGCGGTTGCCGCAGGACATGCGCGGCCGGCTCCGCGTGGTGCAGCAGGCGCGGCCGGAGGATATTGCGCGCGTGCGCGCGATTTACATGAATGCGGGCATCGAAGCGGAACTCAATTCCTTCTTCGACGACATGCCGGAGCGGATCGCCGCCGCGCATCTCGTGATCGGGCGTTCGGGCGCCTCGACGGTGAGCGAGCTTGCCGTGATCGGGCGTCCGTCGGTTCTCGTGCCGCTGCCGCATTCGCTCGACAACGACCAGAAGGCCAATGCCGAAAAACTCGCCGAGGCGGGAGCGGCCGTCATGATCGAGCAGAAGGATTTCACCGAAGAGGCGCTGGCTGCGCGGCTTGCGCAGCTGTTTGCCACGCCTGCCGCGCTGGAAGCCGCCGCGAAGGCCGCCCGGGAGAAGGGGCAGCCCGGTGCCGTGCGGGCGCTTGCCGATCTCGTGGAGGCGCTTGGCCGCGGCGAATATCGCGCGCTCCGCAATCCGGCCGCAAGGGATGCCCCGAACGAAGACGGACCGACAATGCTCAAATTCGTCGCGGGAGGCCTGTGATGCGTCCGGCGCCTCTCGACATCGGCAACATCCATTTCACCGGCATCGGCGGCATCGGCATGAGCGGCATTGCCGAAGTCATGCACAATCTCGGCTACACGGTGCAGGGGAGCGACCTTGCCGACAGCGCCAATGTCAAGCGTCTCAAGTCGCTCGGCATCAAGGTCTTCATCGGTCAGAAGGCGGAGAACCTGAAGGACGCGCAGGTGATCGTGGTGTCCTCGGCGATCCGGCCGGACAATCCGGAACTGATGGAGGCGCGTGCGCGCTTCCTCCCCGTCGTGCGCCGCGCGGAAATGCTCGCCGAGCTGATGCGCCTCAAGAGCTGCGTCACGATCGCCGGCACGCATGGCAAGACGACGACGACCTCGCTCGTCGCGGCGATCCTCGACAAGGGCGGCGTCGATCCGACCGTCATCAATGGCGGCATCATCAATGCCTACGGCACCAATGCGCGCCTCGGCGAAGGCGAGTGGATGGTGGTGGAGGCGGACGAGTCCGACGGCACCTTCGTGAAGCTGCCTGCGACCATCGCCATCGTCACGAATATCGACCCCGAGCATCTCGACTATTACGGCACGTTCGAGGCGGCGAAGGATGCCTTCCTCGCCTTTGTCGAGAAGGTGCCGTTCTACGGCGCGGCCGTGATGTGCATCGACCATCCCGAAGTGCAGGCGCTGATCGGGCGCGTGCGCGACAGGCGGATCGTCACCTATGGCACCAACCCGCAGGCCGACATCCGCGCGACCAATATTCGTGTCGAGGACGGCTTCAACGTGTTCGACGTGACGATCACGGACCGCAAGACGCGCAAGACGCGCGACATGAAGGCGGTCCGACTGGCCATGCACGGCACGCATAACATGCTGAACAGCCTGGCGGCTGTCGGCGTTGCACTGCAGATGGGGATCGGCGACGCGCAGATCCGCGAGGCGCTCGAAGGCTTCGGCGGGGTCAAGCGGCGCTTCACGCCCGTCGGCGAATGGAACGGTGTCAAGCTTTACGACGATTACGGGCATCACCCGGTCGAGATTGCGGCGGTGCTGCAGGCCGCGCGTTCGGCGACGCAGGGACGGACCATCGCCGTCGTGCAGCCGCACCGCTACACGCGGCTCCACAACCTGTTCGACGAGTTCTGTGCCTGCTTCAACGATGCCGATGCCGTGATCGTCGCGGATGTCTACGAAGCGGGCGAGAAGCCCATCGAGGGCGCCAATCGCGATGCACTGGTGCAGGGGCTGCGCGACCGCGGGCACCGCGATGTGATGCCGCTCGAAGGACCGGAAGCGCTTCCCGGATTGATCGCAAAAGTGGCGAAGCCCGGCGATCTCGTCGTCTGTCTCGGCGCGGGAAGCATCACCTACTGGGCGAACGATCTCGCCGTGAACCTCGCGAAGCTCGACGCGAAGGGCAGGAAGAAAGCTCCCGCGAAGAAAACGACCGCAAAAACAAAGAAGCCGGGGAGGAAGAAATGATGGCCGCTGAAGCCACATCTCTGATCGACCGGTTGCCGAAAGTGCGCGGCGAACTCGTCGCTGGCGCCGCTCTCGCGCCGCTCACCTGGTTCCGCGTCGGCGGCACGGCGGAAGTGCTGTTCCGTCCGGCGGATGCCGACGATCTCGCCGATTTCCTCGCGGGCACACCGGAAGACGTGCCGGTGACGGTGATCGGTGTCGGATCGAACCTGCTGGTGCGCGAAGGTGGCGTGAAGGGCGTCGTCATCCGGCTCGGCCGTCCGTTCATGAATATCGAGGTTGCAGAGGGGGCCTGTGTCCGCGCGGGCACGGCGGCGCTCGACGTCGCCGTGTCTCGCGCGGCACAGGAGGCCGGCCTCGCGGGACTCGAATTCTATCGCGGTATTCCGGGTTCCATCGGTGGCGCCCTGCGCATGAACGGTGGCGCCTATGGCCGCGAGACGAAAGACGTATTGGTGGAAGCGGTCGCGATCGACCGCAAGGGCAAACGTCATGTGCTCTCGAATGCCGACATGCATTACAGCTATCGCCATTGCGGCGCGCCGGAAGACCTGATCTTCGTGGAAGCGTTATTCCAGGCCGCACCCGGCAATGCAGAAGAAATTCTGAGACGCATGAACGAGATCACGGCGTCGCGCGAAGCGACGCAGCCGATCCGCACGCGCACCGGCGGTTCCACCTTCAAGAACCCCGAAGGCCAGAAGTCCTGGCAATTGATCGACGCTGCCGGGTGCCGCGGTCTCAGGCGCGGCGGGGCGCAGGTGTCGGAGCTGCATTGCAACTTCCTCATCAACACGGGCGATGCGACGGCGAGCGACCTCGAGGAACTCGGAGAGGAAGTGCGCGCGCGGGTGAAGGAGACGAGCGGCATCACGCTCGAATGGGAAATCAGGCGCATCGGTATGCGCGAAGGAGAGGGCGCATGAGCGGCGGAAAGCACGTCGCCGTCCTCAAGGGCGGCTGGAGCGCGGAACGCGAGGTAAGCCTCGTGTCGGGGCGCGGCTGCGCCGACGCACTCAAGCAGATGGGTTACCGCGTCAGCGAAATCGATGTCGGCCGGGATATTGCCGACCAGCTTCTGACGGTGAAGCCCGACGTCGCCTTCAACGCGCTGCATGGCCGCTGGGGCGAGGATGGCTGTGTGCAAGGTCTTCTCGAAATCCTGCGCGTGCCATACACGCATTCGGGTGTGCTCGCCTCGGCGCTCGCCATGAACAAGGAGCGAGCGAAGCCGGTCTTCCGGGCGGCGGGGCTTCCCGTTGCCGAAAGCGTCGTTGTGCCGCGCGAACAGGCGGCGCACGGCCATGTCATGGATCCGCCCTATGTCATCAAGCCGGTGAGCGAAGGTTCGTCTGTCGGCGTCTTCATCGTGCGCGCCGGCGACAACCGCCCTCCCGCCGAGCTTACCTCGCCCGAATGGAACCTCGGCGACGAGGTGATGGCGGAACGCTACATCGCGGGGCGCGAGCTTACTTGCGCCGTGATGGGCGAGGAAATCTTCGGCGTGACGGAGATCATCGCAGCGACACAGTTCTACGACTATGAAGCGAAATACAAGGCGGGGGGCTCGCGCCATGTCATTCCCGCGCCGCTCGATGCGGACACCTATGCCGAGGTGCAGCGGCTGACGCTCGCCGCGCACAAGGCGTTGGGCTGCCGGGGTGTCAGCCGCGCGGATTTCCGCTTCGACGATACGCGCCCCGGCAAGCCCGAACTCATTCTTCTCGAGGTCAACACGCAGCCGGGCATGACGCCGACATCGCTTGTGCCCGAACTCGCGGGGCTCGCGGGCTATTCCTATGGCGAACTCGTGAGCTGGATGGTGGAGGACGCATCATGCGACAGGTGAAGAAGGCCTCGCGCACCGGCGTCCGGACGGCGCCGAAGAAGAAGGGCTCGAAGATCGCGCCCGGCAAGCGGCGCAATGCGAGCGCAATGAGCACGTTCGGACGGCGCAAGGAGCGGCCCGCCGGTCCGCTCATGCAGTGGATCGACAATGTGCGAGAGGGCAATTTCGGCACCAGACCGTTCGCCTGGAGCGCGCTCGTGCTCCTCGGCCTCGTTGCCATCTATGGCTTCGCGGTCGGCGGCCACGCGCAGGCGATGCGCGATGCGGCTGTTGCCAAGACGAACCAGGCTCTCGCGCTGTCGGGATTTTCGATCCAGGACGTGCGCGTGACGGGCCGTGCGCAGACACGCAAGGACGACCTTCTCGTCGCGGTCGGCGTCGAGCGCGGTGATCCGATTTTCGGTTTCGACACGGAAGCGGCACGGCAGCGGATCGAGCGGCTCGGGTGGGTGCGCTCGGCGACGGTAACGCGATTGCTGCCGGACACGATCCGCATAGAGGTGGTGGAGCGCGAGCCGTTCGCGCTCTGGCAGCGTGGCGGCGAGCTGTCGCTGATCGACGCGGAAGGGCGGCCGATTACGGATGAAGGCGTTCAGGATTTTGCCCATCTCCCGTTCATCGTCGGCTTCGGCGCACCGCGCGAGGCGCCGGTCCTGCTGAAGATGATGCGCGCCGAACAGCCGCAGCTTCTCGCCCGTGTGCGCGCTTTCGTGCGCGTGGGCGACAGGCGCTGGAACCTGCGTCTCGAAAACGGCGTCGACGTGAAGTTGCCGGAGGCCGGCGTCGAGGCGGCGCTGGCGGGGCTCAGGGATTACGACACGCAATACAAGATTCTGTCGCGCGACATCGTCGCGGTCGATCTGCGTCTGCCGGACCGCGTATCGGTCGAACTTACGGAGAGCGCGGCGGCGGACGGCGGCATCGCGACGGAAGCAAAGATGAAACAGGGCGTGGCGCGGCCGGGTGGGCCCGCGCGTGGAGGCAACACATGAATATGGTTTCTCTGGGTTCGAGGAGCTTTCAGGGCAGGCCCGTTGCGGCGGGGCGGTCGGGCACGATCGCCGCGCTCGATGTCGGGTCGAGCAAGATCTCGTGCTTCATCGCGAAGATCGAACCGGGCAAACTCGCGAACGGGCATGCGCCGGTCCGCGTCATCGGCATCGGGCACCAGGTCTCGCGCGGCATTCGCGCGGGCGCGGTGGTCGACATGGACGCCGCGGAAGAGGCGATCCGCGTCGCCGTCGATGCGGCGGAGCGGATGGCAGGCGTCACGATCCGCGAGGTCGTGGTGGGCTTCTCCGGCGCCGAGCCGAAAAGCCAGACGGTCGGCGTACGTGCGTCCATCGCCGGCGGCGAGGTGACGGATACCGATGTGTCGCGGCTCATCCACCACGCGCAGACGAATTTCCAGCCGGACGGCCGCGACGTCATGCACGCAATCCCGACCAACTACTCCGTGGACGGCAGCCGGGGCGTGCGCGACCCGCGCGGCATGTTCGGCGAGAAGCTCGGTGTCGAGGTTCATATGGTAAGCGTGCTTCGGGGCCCGCTCCGGAACCTCGAACTCTGCATCGAGCGCTGTCACCTCTCGGTAGCGGGAATCGCCGTATCGCCCTATGCGAGCGGGCTTGCCTGCCTCGTCGAGGACGAAACCGATCTCGGCGTTGCGATGATCGACATGGGCGGCGGTACGACCTCACTCGGAATCTTCTTCGAAGGCGCGATGGTCTACTGCGATTCCGTGTCAATCGGCGGGAATCACATTACCAATGATATTGCGCGGGGGCTCTCCACGCCGCTCGCCCATGCGGAGCGGATGAAGACGCTGTACGGGAGCGCGCTTGCAAGCCCGTCGGACGAAAGAGAGATGATCGACGTGCCGCAGGTGGGTGAAAGCGATGCCGATTCGGCGAATCATATTCCGAGGTCGATGCTGACAGGCATCATTCAGCCGCGGCTGGAGGAAACTTTCGAACTTGTACGCGACAGGATGGAGGCGAGCGGCTACGGCCGGCTCGCGGGACGGCGTGTGGTGCTGACAGGCGGCGCTGCGCAGCTCAACGGCGCGCGGGAACTCGCCGCGCGGATGCTCGACAAGCAGGTGCGCGTCGGGCAGCCGGTCAGGCTTACGGGCCTTGCCGACGCGACGGGCGGCCCCGCCTTCTCGACCTGTGCGGGACTTCTCACCTATTCGCAAATCTCTCCCCTCGAGGCAGCAGGCGCGGACGACGGCGCCGAGTCGGCCATGCCGCGCGGACAGTTCCGCCGGTTCGGCCGCTGGCTGAAGGAGAATTTCTGATGAAGAGGGCAAAGCCCGGAACGGCTTTCGTCGAACGTGCTCTGGGGCGGCTTGCGGCGCCGCCCGGCAAAGGGGCCAAGAAACCGCCGCCCCGACGATGTGCGGCCAACGCGACCCCGGTTTTCAATTTCGCTCCCAGGAGGCAGACATGAGCATCAAACTTTCGGTTCCCCAGTCACAGGAACTCAAGCCCCGGATCACCGTTTTCGGCGTTGGCGGCGCCGGCGGTAATGCAGTCAACAACATGATCGAGGCGGGCCTCGAAGGCGTCGACTTCGTGGTCGCCAATACGGATGCGCAGGCACTCTCGCTGTCTTCCGCCGAACGGCGCATCCAGCTCGGCGCGTCGATTACCGAAGGTCTTGGCGCGGGTTCGCGTCCGGAAGTCGGTTGCGCGGCGGCCGAAGAGGCGCTCGGCGAGATCGTCGAGCACCTTCAGGGCGCGCACATGGTCTTCATTACGGCCGGCATGGGCGGCGGAACGGGCACAGGGGCGGGTCCCGTCATCGCCCGCGCGGCGCGCGAGCACGGCATCCTCACCGTCGGCGTGGTGACGAAACCCTTCCAGTTCGAAGGTTCGCGCCGGATGCGGCTCGCGGAGGAAGGCATCCGCGACCTGCATCAATATGTCGACACGCTCATCATCATCCCGAACCAGAATCTGTTCCGCGTCGCGAACGAGAACACGACCTTTGCCGATGCCTTCGGCATGGCCGACCAGGTGCTGCATTCGGGCGTGGCGGGCATTACCGACCTCATGATGAAGCCCGGCCTCATCAATCTCGACTTCGCGGATGTGCGCACCGTGATGAACGAGATGGGCAAGGCCATGATGGGCACGGGCGAAGCCGCCGGCGAGAACCGGGCGATCGAGGCCGCCGAAGCCGCGATCTCGAACCCGCTCCTCGACGAGGTATCGATGAAGGGCGCCAAAGGCGTTCTCATCAACATCACGGGTGGCATGGACCTCACCCTTTATGAAGTGGACGAGGCGGCGAACCGTATCCGTTCTGAAGTCGATCCGGATGCGAACATCATCGTCGGCTCGACCTTCGATACCTCGCTCGACGGGCGCATGCGCGTCTCCGTTGTCGCAACCGGCATCGAGGTCGAGGAAGGCCAACAACCGCGGTCCGAAACGCAGGCGCCGCAGCTCCGCGCCATCGCGGCGGAACGTCCCGCCGCCCGTGCGGCGGCTCAGGCCTCAGCGCCCGCCCAGGCGCATGCTTCGCGTCCGGCCAACCCGGTTCAGGCGCAGGTCGAGCGGATCGAGGAACGGATGACGCCGGCTTCGACGCAGGCCGAACTCGGCATCGAGGCGGAAGAGCGCGCCCCGGCGCCGCGTGCGTCCGGCCAGTTCGACCCGAAGGACTACGAGGCCGAGGTCATCATTCACAAGCCCGAGCAACGGCAGCAGCCCGCGCGGGAACCGGAAGCGCCCGTCGTCGCGGCGAGCGCTGTCCGGGCGGAGCCGAAGGCACAGCGCCCGTATATTCCGGGCGACCTCGACCGGGTGCAGACGGGCAAGAGCGACTTGCCGTCCTTCCTCGGCCAGAAGGCTCAGCCGGTGCAGCAGTCCCGCGCCCCGAAGAAGGGTCCGACCTTCTTCGAGCGTTTGACCGGCGGCCGCCGCAAGGAAGCGGAAGAGGAGCAGCCCGCGCCGCAGCCGCGCCGCGAGCCGACCGTCGCGCATCGTCCCCGGCCGGAGCGTCCGGCCCATGCGGAGCAGACCCGCGCTCCGGAAAGCCTTTCCCCGTCCACGGAAAGCCGTCTCGTGCAGCCTTCCCATGAGGAAGAACAGCTCGAGATCCCGACCTTCCTGCGCCGCCAGGCGAACTAGGCGGCCGGCAAGGCGAACAGACGAGCGGGGCCTCCGGAAACGGAGGCCCCGCCTTCTTTTTGGAGAAAGCTCAGGGAGCGGCAGCTTCGACCGGGACGGCTTCGGCGGCAGTCTCCATGGCAGGCTGTGCCTCTCCGAACAGGAAAGAGGTCAGGGAACGGCCGATCGCAAGGGCGCCGACGCTGGAGACATGGTCCGGGTCGACGAGTAGAAGTTGCCGCCCGATATAGGCCCCGCAAGAGGCGCCACTGTCGGCCTCGCAGAAGGCCTTCTGGGTGTCGAACACGTTTGCAGCACCGGCGACCTCGATCATGGCCGCCCGGGCAGTACGAGCGGCGTCATCCCCGAAGGGGTAAGCTCCCGTGAACGGGTCTTCACCGGCAAGCGCGCGCCTCGCCATCTCGTCTTCGATATTCGGAAAGGCGGGCATGGGCGAAGCCCAGACGACGGGCCTGCCGAACGGCCTGAAGAATTCCATCGCGGCCGCGATGTCCTCCGCCGTGAGCGGCGTGTGCGTTACGGACTGGGTGAGCAGTATTCGCAGACCGGTCCGGTCTTTGAGCCGCTGCATCGCTAGCCGGAACAACGTGGCACATTCCTCGGACATCAGGCGGGGCACCACGGCGCAGCCGGCCCCCGTCATCTGCGCCGGTTCGACACCCGCAGCGCGCAGGGCAAACGCCTTGTCTGCTGCATGGCTGTCGCCGAGGACGATGACCGACATTCCCGGCCCTTCTCCAAGGCATCCCCACTGGTTCCGGAAATCCTCGAGCGAGCCCTCCCCCGCGCGGTAGTGGCATTCGTTCGTGCGGATGCCTGCCACGCGCTTCAGCCCCTCGCTCTCACGCAGCGCCCGGATGTCGACATATTCGGGCCGGGTCATGAATTCGAGGCCGCGCGTCTTTATCATGACGGCGGCCGTCGCCACGATGGCGATACCGACGGTTCCCGCGGTCAGAACGAAGGGCCTGAGCTTCACGCGTCTGGCGTCGCGGAACGGTTGCTCGACGAAATGCCAGGTTGCCCAGGAGAGCGGGAAGCAAAGCAAAAGGATGACGAGGTTGTCCTTCAGATCGAGATTGTCGAGCGTTGCTAGCCGGGAAAGGGCAAGCAGCGGCTGGTGCCAGAGATACAGGGAATAGGAAAAAAGCCCGATCGCGACGAGAGGCCGCCAGGCGAGCGCCTTGCCGACGATTTCGTCGCGGTCATCCGCAAACAGCATCAGCGCGGTTCCGAAAACAGGCACCAGCATCGCGATGCCGGGCAGGACCATCCTGTCGTGATAGGTGAATACCGGCCACACGATGAGGACCGCGCCGAGGACCCGCATGGCCGTGCCTGCCAGGGGAGGGAGCTGACCGGCGGCCGGACGCCAGAGCGCAACCAGCACGCCGGCAAGGAGCTCATAGGCGCGCGCGTGGGGCAGATAGAAAGCGGCGTCGGGATAATGCCGCGCCGCGATCTCGCTCACCGCGAGCGAAATGATGGCGAGGACGGAAAAGATCCATCCGAGCGCGGACCGTTTCGCGGCCGCAAGCGCGATCATCAGGAGCGGGAAGACGATATAGAACTGCTCTTCGACGCCGAGCGACCAGGTATGAATGAGCGGCTGGAGCCGGCTCGCGGTCGCGAAATAGTCGCTGGTCGCCCAGAAATAGATGTTCGCCGTGAAGGTGAGCGCGGCCGCCGCCGATTCCGAGATTTCGGTAAAGCGGTAGGGCGGGACGACAAGGACGGCAGCGATGACGGTTGCCGTCATGACGAGGAACAGGGCGGGGAGAATGCGCCGTGCCCGGCGCTCGTAGAAGCCAAGCAGTGAGAACGACCCGGTGGCCTGCTGCTTCAGGATGATGCTGGTGATCAGATAGCCGCTGATGACGAAGAAGACGTCGACGCCGACAAAGCCGCCGGAGAACCCGGGTACCTCGGCGTGAAACAGCATGACGGCCAGGACCGCGACCGCTCGCAAGCCATCGATGGAAGGGCGATAGGGCATACTCATCGGGAGGCGGCCTCGGATTTGACGTTCAACCGCCTACAGGCTGAGGGCCATTGTCCAGATCTTCGTTTGAAACGCCCCTTGGGAATAGATATCTCCGAAACGGGTGTCAAACCCGATCGCAGGCTGTTGGCCGGCGGGGTGGCATGTGTCCCGCTTGGGCAAGTCAGGGGAAACACACCGTTTTCCTGGTCGCCCAACGGAATACGAATTTTCCTTTTCAGATCAATATATTAGCTCCATTAGACAACGGTAACATTCAGTAAAAATCTGTTATTTGAGGGAGATTCAGGGCGCTGCTAGAACCACTCTCAGCGAACCGGAGGGGGCGGGGTTTGCTTTGGGGGTATCGAAGGTGTTCACAGTGCCGAAGTCCGAGTTTGAAACAATCATGCTGGAAAATGTCCGGCGCGAGCGTCGCGTGCGGGCCATTGCCTTTCCGCAGATGACGCTGGTGCGGCCCGTCGTGATCGACGGCGTGGGCCTGCACAGCGGCAGCAACATCCACATGGTTCTGCATCCTGCGGAAGCCGATCGGGGCATCGTGTTCCGGCGGACCGATCTCGTGGCCGGGGGGCGCGAGGTTTCGGATATTCCGGCGGCGTTCGATCATGTCGCCGATACGACGCTGTCGACGGCGATCGGCAATGCTGCCGGCACGACCGTCAGCACGGTCGAACATCTGATGGCGGCCTTCTCGGCGCTCGGCATCGACAACGCGCTGGTCGAGATCGACGGCGCGGAAGTGCCGGTGCTCGACGGCAGCAGCGAAATCTTCATCGAGAAGATCGAGGCCGCCGGGCTCGAAAAGCTCGACGCGCCGCGCAAGGCGATCCGTATCCTCAAGCCGGTGGTGGTGGAAGACGGTGCGAAGCGCGCCGCGCTCCTGCCGGGTGAGGGCTTCAAGCTCTTCTTCGAGATCGATTTCGACAACGAAGTGATCGGCCACCAGGAAATCGAAGCGGATCTGCGCGATCCCTTCTTCGCCGAAGACATCCTGCGCGCGCGCACCTTCTGCCTGCGCCACGATATCGAGGCGATGTGGGCGGCAGGGCTTGCGAAGGGCGGTTCGCTCGAAAACGCGGTCGTGGTCGACAAGCATGCGATCCTCAACGAAGAGGGGTTGCGCTACGACGACGAGTTCGTGCGTCACAAGATGCTGGACGCGGTGGGCGACCTCGCGCTTTCCGGCCTGCCGCTGATCGGCCGCTACGAGGGCTCGCGTGCCGGCCACGCCATGAACAATCGTGTGCTGCGCGCGCTCATGGCCGACCGGTCGGCCTGGGAAATCGTGGATTATGCCGAAACGAACCGCCCGGCGATCTCCATGCGCGGCGAACTGGCGGCGATCCCGGCGGACTGACGGGATTTCCCCGCTGAAGAACATGAAGGCGCGCTCCGGCGCGCCTTTTCTTTATGGTCCAATCCCCCGGCGGAGACGCCCCTCGCTATGGTCTCACAGGGCTTATTGGGATAGAAAGACTGCCGGATCGGCCCCTGGCCGGGCGAGTCGGCGGGTTTTGGCGCCGGTCCGCGCGGCGGTGCCGGAATGAGAGAACGAAAATGGACTTTGCCCGCATGCGTGAGGCCAGGCTGCCCATCCGAGATCACCGTCCTTCCTTCTTCCGCGCCGCCGTTGCGGGAGCCGCCGTGCTCGCCGCCGCCGCGCTGGCGGGCTGCTCGTCGGATAGCGACGAACTTCCCTATGAGGAACGTCCCGTCGAGCAGATCTACAACACGGCCATGGATCACATGGACGAGAAGGAATACACCCCGGCCGCCAAGGAATTCGACGAGGTCGAGCGTCAGCACCCCTATTCGGAATGGGCGCGCCGCTCGATGCTCATGGGCGCCTATGCGCATTACAAGATCAATGAATACGACGAGGCGATCCTCAGCGCGCAGCGGTTCATCTCACTGCATCCGAGCAACAAGGACGTGCCTTACGCCTACTACCTGATCGGCCTTTCCTACTACGAGCGGATTTCCGACGTTGGCCGCGACCAGAAGATGACGGAGAACGCGCTCAACTCCTTCTACGAGCTGACGCGCCGCTTTCCGACCAGCGAGTACGCGCGCGATGCGCAGCTCAAGATCGATCTCACGCTCGACCATCTGGCGGGCAAGGAGATGGAGATCGGCCGCTACTATCTGAACCGCCACGACTACATCGCTGCGATCAACCGCTTCCGCGAGGTGATCGAGAGATACCAGACGACGACGCACACGCCCGAAGCCCTCGAACGGCTGACGGAAGCCTATCTCGCGCTCGGCATCAAGACCGAGGCGCAGACGGCTGCGGCGATCCTCGGCTACAACTTCCCGGGCAGCGAATGGTACGAAGACAGTTACGCGCTGCTGGCGGATCAGGGGCTCGAGCCGCAGGAGAACAAGGACTCCTGGATAAGCAGGGCCTGGAATACCGTTTTCTGACCTTTGGATGTGTCCATAGAAGGCGTGTTTGATGCTCGCCGCGCTGTCGATCCGCGACATCGTTCTCATTGAAAGACTGGAGCTCGCGCTCGACGGCGGCCTTTGCACGCTGACGGGCGAGACCGGTGCCGGCAAGTCGATCCTGCTCGACGCGCTGGGGCTTGCCATCGGCGCGCGTGCCGATGCGGGCCTCGTGCGTCAGGGCGTGGAGCAGGGCAGCGTCACCGCCGTGTTCGACGTGTCGCCCGGCCATCCCGCCCGCGCGATCCTCACCGAAAACGGCCTCGAAGCCGAGGGCGACCTCATTCTCCGCCGCGTGCAGACGCGGGACGGGCGGTCGCGCGCCTTCGTCAACGATCAGCCGGTGAGCATCGGTCTGTTGCGGCAGGTGGGCGACGAACTCGTGGAAGTGCATGGCCAGCATGACGAGCGGGGATTGCTCGATGCGTCCGGCCACCGCGCCATGCTCGACGCCTTTGGCGGGCTCGAAGCCCGCGTCGCGAAGCTGCGCCAGCTCTGGGCCGCCGTCTCGGCCGCGCGCGGGGCGCTCGAAGAGCACGAGGCGATGCTCGCGAAGGCGAAGGCCGAGCAGGACTATCTCACCCATGTCGTCGGGGAACTCGACGAACTGCAGCCGCAACCGGGCGAAGAGACGGCGCTCGCCGAAGAGCGCACGCTGATGATGCATTCGGAAAAGATCGCGGCCGATCTTTCGGAAGCGGAGGAAGCGCTTTCCGGCGATGGCGGGCTCGATGCGCGCCTCAATGTGGCGCTGCGCCGCCTCTCCCGCGTCGCAGAGCAGGCGGGCGGGCGTCTCGACGCTGCGATCGCTGCACTCGACCGCACGCTCAACGAGGCGGCGGAAGCGCGCGACCAGATCGCGCAGGCGATGACCGCGCTGGAATTCGATCCCGCCCGCCTCGAACAATCGGAGACGCGGCTCTTCGCGCTCCGTGCCGCCGCGCGCAAGCACAATGTGCAGGTGGACGATCTCGCGGCGCTGGCAGACAAATTGCGCGGTCAGCTTCAGGAGATCGAGGGAGGCGAGGCGAAGCTCGCCGCGTTGCGGAAGGCCGCGGACGAGGCCGCGGCCGCCTATGGCGCGGAAGCACGCGCGTTGTCCGAGGCGCGGGCCAAGGCGGCGGCGAAGCTCGACAGGGAAGTGATGAAGGAACTGAAGCCGCTGAAACTCGACAAGGCGAGCTTCCAGACGCATATCGACGTGCTCGCGGAAGCGCAGGGCGGTCCCGATGGCATCGACCGCGTCTCCTTCCTGGTGTCGACCAATCCCGGCGCGCCGCATGGGCCCCTCATCAAGATCGCGTCTGGCGGCGAGCTCTCGCGTTTCGTGCTGGCGCTGAAGGTCGCGCTCGCCTCGCGCGGCAGCGCGCCCACGCTCATCTTCGACGAGGTGGATTCCGGCGTCGGCGGTGCTGTCGCCGAGGCGGTCGGGTTCCGTCTTGCCGAACTCGCAAAGGATGTGCAGGTCGTCGTCGTCACGCATTCGCCGCAGGTGGCCGCGCGGGCGCAGCATCATTTCCGGATTTCGAAGGGTGGCGAAGCGAAGGCGGCGAAGATCGCGACGAAGGTCGAGACGCTCGATGCGCCCGCGCGGCGCGAAGAGATCGCGCGCATGCTTGCGGGCGCCACAGTGACGGATGAAGCGAGGGCCGCCGCCGACCGGCTGATCGGAGGGCACCCTTGAGCAGGAGTTCGGGCAAGAGTGTGAAGAAGAAACCTGCGGAGAAGGACGAGGCGCTTTCCCGCAAGGACGTCGACCATCTGACGATGGAGGAGGCGGCGGAAGAGCTCGCGCGTCTCGCCGCCGAGATCGCGCATCACGACGAACTTTACCACCGCAAGGACAAGCCGGAGATATCCGACGCCGACTACGACGCGCTGAAGAAGCGGAACGACGCCATCGAGGCGCGCTACCCGGAACTGCAGCGCGAAGACAGCCCGAACCTGCGCGTCGGCGCGGCGCCCGCCGAAGGCTTCGGCAAGGTCGTGCACAGCGTGCCCATGCTGTCGCTCTCGAACGCCTTCGACGACGAGGACGTGACCGATTTCTGGAACCGCATCCGCAGGTTCCTGAATCTCAAGGAAGGCGACGAACTCGCCGTCACGGCCGAACCGAAGATCGACGGGCTTTCGGCGGCGCTGCGTTACGAGAAGGGCAGGCTCGTTCAGGGTGCGACGCGGGGCGACGGGCGCGAGGGCGAGAACGTGACGGAGAACCTGCGCACCGTTTCCGATGTTCCGAAGACATTGAAGGGGAAAAACGTTCCCGATGTCGTGGAAGTGCGCGGCGAGGTCTACATGGCCCATGCCGACTTCACGAAAATGAACGAGCGCCAGCGCGAGGCGGGCAAACCCGTCTTCGCCAATCCGCGCAACGCGGCGGCAGGCTCGCTCCGTCAGCTCGATCCGAAGGTGACCGCGTCGCGCCCGCTCCGTTTCTTCGCCTATACCTGGGGCGAGATGTCGGACATGCCGGCGGACACGCAGAAGGGCATGATCGAGAGCTTCGAGAAGTGGGGTTTCACGGTGAACCCGCTCTTCCACCGCTCGACGAGCATTGAGGAGCTTCTCGCCTTCTATCACGACGTCGAAGAGCGCCGCGCCGGTCTCGACTACGACATCGACGGCGTCGTCTACAAGGTCGACCGGCTCGACTGGCAGGGCCGCCTCGGTTTCGTCTCGCGCTCGCCCCGCTGGGCGCTGGCGCACAAGTTTCCGGCCGAACAGGCGATAACGGTGCTGGAAAGGATCGAGATCCAGGTCGGCCGCACCGGCGCGATGACGCCCGTCGCGCGCCTCACGCCCGTCACCGTCGGCGGCGTCGTCGTCTCGAACGCGACGCTCCACAATGCCGACGAGATCGAGCGGCTCGGCGTCCGCCCCGGCGACACGGTGGTCGTGCAGCGCGCGGGCGACGTCATTCCGCAGATCGTCCGCGTGGTGGAAGACCGCCCTCGCGGCAAGAAGAAGTTCGCGTTTCCCGACAAGTGTCCCGAATGCGGCAGCCATGCGGTGCGCGAGACGAACCCGAAGACGGGCAAGCTCGACGCCGTGATGCGCTGCACCGGCGGGCTTGTCTGTCCGGCGCAGGCCGTGGAGCGGCTCCGTCATTTCGTCTCGCGCAACGCTTTCGACATCGAGGGGCTCGGCGAGAAGCAGATCGCCGCCTTCTACGAGGACGGTCTCGTTGCGCGGCCGGACGACATCTTCACGCTGGAGGAACGCGACAAGCGCTCTCTCAAGAAGCTGAAGGACAGGGAAGGCTGGGGCGAGACCTCGGTGAAGAAGCTGTTCGAGGCCATCGACGAGCGCCGCGAGGTCGAACTCGACCGCTATATCTTCGCGCTCGGCATCCGCCATGTCGGCGAGACCAATGCGCGGCTGCTGGCGCGAAGCTACGGCACGCTCGACCATTTCGAGGAACAGATGCGCGCCGCCGCCGACCCGGAAAGCGAGGCGCGCGCCGAGCTCCTCTCCATCGACGGGGTAGGCGAGGTGCTGGCGGACTCGATCGTCGATTTCTTCGCCGAGAAGCACAATCGCGAGGTGGTCGAGGGTCTGCGCAAGGCGGGCGTGAAGCCCGTGCCGCTCGAAGCGCAGGAAACGGACTCGCCGGTGGCCGGCAAGACCGTCGTCTTCACCGGTTCTCTGGAGCGGATGACGCGCTCCGAGGCGAAGGCGCGGGCCGAGCAGATGGGCGCGAAGGTCGCCGGTTCCGTCTCCGCCAAGACCGATCTCGTCGTGGCGGGTCCCGGCGCCGGCTCCAAGATCGCGAAGGCGCGCGAACTCGGTATCGAGGTCATCGACGAAGACCAGTGGATGGAAATGGCCTCAAATTGAGGCTTTCCCCCGGTTAGGCGTTCTTAACCCCGCTCGGGCGACACTCCCCGGAAGCCGGCTGCGGCGGTGCAGCCTCCGGGCGGAGACACATGGAAACCATTCTGTTCCTTCAGGAAGCGCTTTTCCTCGACCAGCTGATCTATGCGGCCGGGGCGGCGATTCCGCGCGGGCGCCGGGCGGAGGCGGCATCGGAAATCGTTGCGGCTTCGCTCAAGGGCGAGGCGGCCGGCAGGCTTGCGGACGAATGGCGCGCGCTCGAGGCGCGGGCGCCGCACGCGGCCACGGCCTTTCAGTCCTGCGACCTCGTTCTCGCCTGGGCGCGGCATTTCACGGATGCGCGCACGGAGCTTCGTGTCGTCACGGTGCGCTGTCACGGTGAGCTGGTGCTTGTCTGGCCGCTCGCCGTCGAACGCACGCCTTTCGGCAGGACCGCGTCCTGGGCGGGCGATCCCATCGGGCAATATGGCGATGTCGTCGCGCCGGAAAGCACGATGCGCGAGGCATGGATCGATGCCGCCTTTGCGGAGATCGGGCGCTGGGACGATGTTGACTTCCTCTGCCTGCGCGGGGTGCGGGCGGATGGGGCGATTGCCGCCTGGGCCGCGCGCAAGGGCCGGGAGATCGGTCCCACGAGCGAGGCGCCGTCCTTCGATGCGGCGCCCTTCGGCAATGAACAGGCCTTCGAAGCGGCGCGCTGGCCGGAACTGAAGCGCAACCGGCGGCGAGCGAAGAAACTCGGCGCGATGGGCGACATCCGGTTCGAAATGGTGACGCCGGGTGCGAAGGCTTCGATGCTCGTCGCGCGCGCCTTCGCCTTCAAGCGGAACTGGCTTGCGGAGCGCGGATTCTACGGCCGCGCTCTGATCGACCGGCGGGCCGAGGCATGCCTCGCCGCGCTCGCACACGGCAAGGGCCCGGACTCGGGCCTCGTGGTCTCGCATCTCTCGGTCGGCGGCAAAAGTGCCGCCATCGAGATCGGTTTCCGGCGCAGCGGCAGGCACTATGCCTATATGGGCGCGTTCTCGCCCGCCTTCGCGAAACATGGTCCGGGCGTGCTCGCGACGGAATTCACCATCCGCGACTGCCTCGCGGCCGGGCTTTCCGAATACGACCCGCTTCCGCCCGTTTCCGAGTACAAGCTCGCCTGGAGCAACCGCCGCGTCGCGGTGCGCGACTATGGCGTGGTGCTGTCATGGAGCGGTTATGCCGCGCTCGCCTCCGCGGCCTTCATCCGTCCGGCGGCGAAGTGGCTCTACGAGAAGTTGCCGTTGACCGTCAGGCGGCGCTTGCGGTTTCTCAGCATCAAATAGCTCACTCCTCTTCCCACCCTCCCTCAAGGGGAGGGTGGAAAGATGGCGCAGAATGTGCGTCAGATCGCCCGCGTCGCTTCCCCGAGCCACGCCTTCGTCTCCGCATCGAGCCCCGGCGACAGCGCTTCGCGCACGCGGGCGTGGTAGGCGTTGAGCCAGTCCACTTCTTCTTCCGTCAGCAGGCTCTTTTCCACCAGCGCGAGATCGATGGGCGCGAGCGTCAGCGTCTCGAAGCCCATCATCATGCGTTCGCCGCCTTCGACGGGCGCGGGCGGCGTCACGACGCAGAGATTCTCGATGCGGATGCCGTAGCCGCCAGGCTTGTAGTAGCCGGGCTCGTTCGAGACGATCATGCCCGCCTTCAGCGGCTGATGCCCCATCTTCGAGATGCGCTGCGGCCCTTCATGCACCGAAAGGTAGGAGCCGACGCCGTGGCCCGTGCCGTGGTCGTAGTCGAGGCCGGATTTCCAGAGCGCCATGCGCGCGAAGGCGTCGAGCTGCGCGCCGGAGGTCCCTTCCGGGAAGCGCGCCGTCGCGATGCCGATATGGCCTTTCAGCACGCGGGTGAAGCGGTCGCGCTCCTCCGCGCCGGGCGTGCCGATGGCGATGGTGCGCGTCACGTCCGTCGTGCCGTCCATGTATTGCGCGCCGGAATCGACCAGAAACAGTTCGCCGCTTTTGAGCGGCATGTTCGTCGCCGTCGTCACGCGGTAATGCACGATGGCGCCGTTCGCGCCCGCGCCGGAAATCGTGTCGAAGCTGACGTCCTTCAGTTCGCCGGTCTCCGCGCGGAAGGCTTCGAGGCGCTGCGCCGCGTCGATTTCCGTCACCCCGCCTTTCGGCGCTTCCGTTGCGATCCAGCGCAGGAATTTCGTCAGCGCCTGCCCGTCGCGCAGATGCGCCGCGCGGGTGCCGTTCACTTCCGCCTCGTTCTTGATCGCCTTTGGCAGCTCGCAGGGGTCGGTGCCGCGCTTCACTTCCGCGCCCGCCGCCGAAAGCCGCGCCTCGATCCATGAGGCGCAGGTGGCCGGGTCGACCAGCACGGTCTTCTTCGCTTGCCCCAGCTCGTCCAGCGCGCCGCCAAGGTCGCCGCGCGGGCGCACCGTCACGATGTTGCCGAGATGCGCGCGCGCCTGGTCGTCGAGTTTCCGCTCGTCGATGAAGAGTTCGGCATGGCCGTCTTCATGCAGCAGCGCGAAGGACAAGGGCAGCGGCGTGTGCGGCACGTCGTTCCCGCGAATATTGAACGCCCAGGCGATCGAGTCCGGCATGGTCAGGACCGCCGTGTCCGCATCGCCCGACATCAGGTCGCTTGCGAGCCGCCGGATCTTGTCGGCGGCGGGCTCGCCCGCAAACTCGATAGGGTGGGGGACGATCTTCGCGACCGGCGGTTCCGGCTGGTCGTCCCAGACGGCGTCGAGCGGGTTCGTGTCGACCGGCACCAGCGTGCCGCCCGCCTTCTCCGCGGCCTTGCGGAACCGCGCCACCGCGTCGATGGTGTGGAGCCAGGGGTCGTAGGCGAGCTTCGCGCCCTTCGGCAGATTCTCCTCGATCCAGCGCGACGGCGGCTCGTCCATCAGGTGCTTCGCCTCGAAGGTGTCGAGATCGACCTGTCCGCGCACCTGCAGCGTGTAGCGCCCGTCGACGAAGAGCACCGCGCGGCGCTTGCCGATGATCGCCAGCCCGGCCGAGCCGGAGAAGCCGGTGAGCCACTTCAGGCGCTCCGACGACGGCGGCACGTACTCACCCTGGTGCTCGTCGGCGCGCGGCACCAGAAAGGCGGCGAGCTTGGCTGTCGTCATCAGCCGCCGCAGCTCTTTGATGCGCTCTGCCGCGGCGTTGCGCTGCGTGGAGGATTCGAAGGTCTGGAACATCGGGGCCCATCTTTAAGGGTGTCGACGCCGGGCGGCAAACCGCGAGCTTCAAAAAACGGCCGCGGAAGCCGGTCCGCGGCAGAATACCGGCGATTTCACTAAGTCTTCCTCAGCGGCGCTTGCGCAATGTGAGGATGGACCAGCCGGCAATCTGCCGGTGCCCGGCAAGCGCGAAGCCCAGGGCCCCGTAACGGGCCACGAGGACCGCCGCCTCCGGGGTCAGGAGGCCGGAAAGCACCACGTTCGCCCCCCCAGAGACCGCCGCGGCGATGGCCGGGGCCAGGTCGTA
>CAJXOU010000027.1 GCA_913057645.1 uncultured Rhodobiaceae bacterium
ACAGTCAGCCGCTCCTCGGCGCGCGCGGGCAGCACGAGCAACAGCAGCGCAAGCATTACAACAGCGAATATCGGCTTCCTCATTCGCCCCCCGGCAAACAGTCACCCTCAACACAACCACAGGTGTCATCCCGGCGAAAGCCGGGATCCATGGGCCTCACCGCGCCTTCAGGCTGCTTGACTTGCCACCACCCATCCCCGTCATTGCGAGGAGGCGAAGCCGACGAAGCAATCCAGGGGCGGCAGGCTCGGTGTTCAACGGCCCTGGATTGCTTCGCAGAGCCTGTCCTCGGGATCGCCAAAGGCGATACCCGTGGGCTCGCAATGACGCCGACACCTCTGCGTTTCTGCGCCTCTGCGTGCATCTCGCCAAACCTGCTATCCTCCGCGCAAAAAACGGAGTCCCCATGCGCATCGGCATCGACCTCGGCGGCACCAAGATCGAAGGCATCGCCCTCGACAGCACGGGCATCGAACGCGCCCGCAAACGCATCCCCGCCCCGCGCGGCTCATACGAGGAAACCGTCGCCGCGATCCGCGATCTCGTCGCCGCGCTCGAATCCGAAACCGGCGAAACCGGGACCGTCGGCATCGGCATCCCCGGCGCCGTCTCTCCCGCCACCGGCCTCGTGAAGAACGCGAACAGCACCTGGCTCATCGGCCACCCCCTCGGACAAGACCTCGAAGCCGCCCTCGCCCGTGACGTCCGCCTCGCCAACGACGCCGACTGCTTCGCCCTTTCAGAAGCGACCGACGGCGCGGGCGCGGGCGCGCCCTCCGTCTTCGGCGTCATCCTCGGCACCGGCGTCGGCGGCGGCATCACCGTCAACGGCGCGCTCGTCTCCGGCCCGAATGCCATCGCGGGCGAATGGGGCCACAACTCGCTCCCCTTCGTCCTGCCGGATGAGATGCCGGGTCCGCATTGCTATTGCGGCAAGAAAGGCTGCATCGAAAGCTGGCTCTCCGGTCCGGGTTTCGCCGCCGATTACATGCTCGACACCCGCGAAGCCCTCTCGCCCGAGGCCATCGTCGCCGCCGCGGACGCGGGCAACCGCCCCGCCCGCCTCGCGCTCCGCCGCTACGCCGACCGCCTCGCCCGCGCGCTCGCGCATGTCGTCAACATTCTCGACCCGCACGTCATCGTGCTCGGCGGCGGCATGTCGAACATCGCCGCCCTCTACGACGAGGTGCCGGCCCGCTGGGGTGCCTACGTCTTCTCCGACACGGTCGCAACCCGTCTCGCCCGCCATGCCCACGGCGACGCCAGCGGCGTCCGCGGCGCGGCATGGTTGTGGCCGGAAGCAAACTGACCCTCGCCCGCCTTCATCGCGCGGGCGCGCCGCCGGCTGTCTTGTTCGCGCCCTGGACGAGCCCGTGCACGAAGCGGATCTTGCCCATCACCGTCGGCGACAGCACGAACGGGTAGAGATCGTCCTGCCCCATGCTCTGGTTGAGATTGTTGACGGCAACGGTGAGCGGTATCCAGCCCCCCATCAGCGCATCGAAATCGCCGGGATCGCAGGCGCGGAAATCCGTTTCCTTTCCTTCGCTCACTTGCGGCCGGGTCCTCAGCCCCAGCGCACCCGCCGTTTCCAGCGTATCGGCGATATGCAGGTAATGCGCCCAGGTCTCGGCGAAATCTTCCCACGCATGGGCCGTGGCGTAGGCGCTGACAAACGAAGCCTGCCACCCCGCCGGAGCGCCATTGGCGTAATAACTCGAAAGCGCTTCGCTGTAGTCCTGCCGCTCGTCGCCGAACATCTCCCGGAAGGACGCGTGCCAGACGGTATCGCGCACAAGCAGGTCCCAGTAGTAGTGCCCGATCTCGTGGCGAAAATGGCCGAGCAGCGTCCGGTAGGGTTCGGCCATGTCGCGGCGGTTGCGCGCGCGCACGGCATCGTCCGCTTCCGCCACATCGATGGTGATGACGCCGCTCCGGTGACCGGTGGTGACGGAGCCGTCCCCCGCCCCCGGCGCGCTGGACCCCGAGAGAAAGTCGAAAGCGATCCCCCGCTCGCGGTCGTCGAAACGGCTGGTCACGGGCAGGCCAAGTCGCAGCAGGCCATAGACGAGGCGATGCTTTGCCGTCTCGATCCGCCGCCAGAGCAGAACGCTCGCCGCATTGCCGAGGTCCGGCACCGTCCGGTTCAGGCGGCAGGCCACGCAATAGGGATTGGCCGCGTCCGCGGGCACCATCCAGTTGCAGGCGTCATGGGCGGCATTCGCGCAATACCGCATCTCCCGATGAGGGCCGATCATCGGACGAAAATTCTCGCGCTCGGGTGACAGCGCGCTCAGCTGCATCTCCTCGGGCAGAAACCCGAGAAGCCTGCCGCAGCGCTCGCATTCCGTATTTTCGAAATAGAGCATCTGTCCGCAATGCTGGCATTCGAAGAGCTTCATGAACGGGAGCCTCGGTCGGGGGGTTCAGCTACGGACATAACGCCCCGCGCGCGGAAAGGCCCCATCGTCTGGAGCAGGGCCCGGCATATCCGGGCGTTCATTCTCCCGAAAATACAAAATATCCAATGAAAACTTCTGCTTTGTTCTATTTTCACTGCATTGATTATATTTGAAAAAACTCCATATAAATAAGTCACAAGCAAATATTTCTTGTGAAAAAGAAAGTACAACCCAATGATCAAAACAGAAAAAGTGCCGGAAAATCAGGCCTCGAAGCCGGAGTCCATGGCCGCCCCCATCAAGGAGCCGGTTGTCACCTCCGCGCCGGCCCCTGTGGCCGAAGCGACGGTTGCGCCCGCGAACGACGCGAAGCCGTCCTGAACGCCTGCGGAGGGGTAGCTTTCCTCTCCGCATCTACCCCACGCCCTTCCAGAACCTGAAACGGAACTTGAATGAAATACCGGCTTTTGAATGCGCTGCGTCCTGTCGGGGTCGCGGGACTGCTTCCGGCCCTGATGTTCCTGTCGTCCCTTGTCGGATTCCAGGCAGCCCACGCGCAGACGATCGCCGCTCCGCCAGCAGCCGAAATGCCCGCAAACGCGCACATGATGAGCTACAGCGACGGATGGGCATGCGATCATGGATACCGCATGAGCGACGGCGCTTGCGTCGAGATATCGATTCCCCCGAATGCCTACGCGACGAGTTCGAACTACGGAAGAGCTTGGGACTGCGACCGCGGGTTTCGCCGGACCGGGAACGCGTGCGTCCAGATCCTCATTCCCGCCAATGCCTACCTGACCTCCGCCGGAGATCAGTGGAGCTGCAATCGCGGCTTCGAAAAGACCGAGGAAAAGTCCTGCGCCGCAATAAAAGTGCCCGTGAACGGATACCTCGTGGAATCCACTTACGGCAACAGCTGGAAGTGCAACCGGGGGTATCGATCCAACAGACATGACTGCGTGGCGATCGCCATTCCGGAACATGCCTTCGCGACGAACACCAGTCTTGGCAGCGGCTGGGAGTGCGAGCGCGGCTACCGGACCGTTGACGGCGCCTGCGTCGCTATCGTTCTTCCGGAAAATGGCTTCCTGTCCGACTCCTCCACCGGGAGCGGTTGGGAGTGCCATCGCAACTTCCGCGCTGTAGACGCCACCTGCAGGAAAATTGCCCTGCCGAAACACGCTTATCTGACCGGAACGCCCTATGGTTCCGGCTGGGCGTGCGAACGCGGATTCCGCGACGTGGATGGTCGGGGGTGCGCGGCGATCGTTCTTCCCGAGCACGCGCGCATCGACTACTCCGGCAACAATTGGGAATGCGCGGCCCCCTACCGGCGCAAGCAGGACGCCTGCGTCTCCAGATAATCGTCCGAACGCGGGACCGGCAACATCGGAGCATCGCCTGCCTTTGACGCGGCACGCGCCATCAGGCGCGCCGGTGGGCAGAAACGATCGGATCAATCGGCACCTGGCCAATGACGCTGTGCATTCTGCATTGCGCGGCCCCGTTTGCATCGAAATGGCGGCTTTGTCGCGATGGATGCCTGGCGGTATTTCACAAGGAATTATGGATGACACCCGGTATAGAACTGCGAACGACGGCCGCAAAGGGCGACGGCGTGTTCGCAACGAGGCCGTTTACGCCAGGCGACACGGTATTGGCGGGCCAGATCGAAAAAAGACTTCTGAAGAATCATTCGCATGCATCCCAGATCGGCGAGCATGAATTCGCGTTCCATGCCGGCCTCATCAGCAAGTTCAATCATTCCTGCAATCCCAACTGCGGAATTCGTCTCAACGCCGATGGCGGGCACGACTTCGTTGCGATGCACCCCATCGAGGTGAATGAAGAAGCCACTTTCGACTATGCGATGCGCAACTACACGATCGACCACTTTCCCGGAAACTGCACATGCGGAGAAACGGCGTGTCGCGGTTCCATAACGGGCTGGCAGGACTTGCCGCAGGCTCGCAAGGATCAGTACGCCGGTTTCGTGGCGCCATATCTGGTCGAGATGGACGCGAAGGCAGGCCTGCAAAACGTCGCTTCGAAATTCAGTCACTGACGGCGCTGCAAACCGGTTTTCTCTGGAGGCGGGAGGCAGACACCTCGCCTCCACCGGAGGCGTCCGGGCAGAGCCCGGTTGTGCCCCTCCGGAGTGGAGGCAAACAACACCATCGCCCCCACCCTCCCCTCGGGGCATGCTACACTCTCGCAAAACACACCGTCCCCGCTCCCAATGACCGCCACTCAAGGCCTCTGCCGCGACTGCTTCTCCCCCGTGCCGGAAGGCGCGGAGCGTTGCCCTGCCTGCAGGCGCCCGCGCCTTCTCTTCCACCCCGAACTGCACGGCCTCACCATCGCCCATCTCGATTGCGACGCCTTCTACGCCGCCGTCGAGAAGCGCGACAATCCGGAGCTGCGCGACAAGCCGCTCATCATCGGCGGCGGCACGCGCGGCGTCGTCTCCACCTGCTGCTACATCGCGCGCATCCGCGGCGTGCGCTCCGCCATGCCGATGTTCAAGGCGCTCGCCGCCTGCCCGGAAGCGGTCGTGATCAAGCCCGACATGTCGAAATACGCCGCCGTCGCGCGCGACGTTCGCGCCCTGATGCGCGACCTCACGCCGCTGGTCGAACCCGTCTCCATCGACGAGGCCTTTCTCGACCTCACCGGCACCGAACGCCTGCACCACGGCAGCGCGGCGGCAAGCATGGCGCGGCTCGCAAAGCGCATCGAGGACGACATCGGCATCACCGTTTCCGTCGGCCTCTCCCACAACAAGTTCCTCGCCAAGATCGCCTCCGATCTCGACAAGCCGCGCGGCTTCGCCGTCATCGGCCGCGAGGAGACGCTCGCCTTCCTCGCCTCGAAACCCGTCTCCATGATCTGGGGCGTCGGCAAGGCGCTGGAGGCGAAGCTCGCCCGCGAGGGCATCACCCGCATCTCGCAGCTCCAGAAGATGGAAGAGAACGACCTCATGGCGCGCTACGGCTCGATGGGCCGCCGCCTCTTCCGTCTGTCGCGCGGCCTTGACAGCCGCCATGTCGAGCCCGTGCACGAGGCGAAGAGCATTTCCTCCGAGACCACTTTCATGCGCGACATCTCGAACGCCGCCGAGCTCGACCGCATCCTCTGGCCGCTCTGCGAAAAGGTTTCCCGCCGCGCCAAGGCTGCCGGCCTCGCCGGTTCGACGGTCGTGCTGAAACTGAAGAGCGACGACTTCAGGATCCGTACACGGAATCAGACCCTGCACGATCCGACGCAGCTCGCCGAGGTGATCTATCGCACCGCCGCGCCCATGCTCGCGCGCGAGGCGACGGGGACAAGTTTTCGTCTTCTCGGGGTGGGGATATCCGGTCTCACCGATGGCGACCTGTCCGACCCGCCCGACTTTCTCGATCCCGATGCCGCGCGCCGCGCTGCCGCCGAACGCGCGATGGATCGCCTGCGCGACAAATTCGGGGATAAGTCGATCGGCAAGGGGCGCGGATTACGAAAATGAAAACCGGGGATAAGTCCGCTTACGGAGTATTGTGACGTTTTCATGACGGTTCGATGACAGTCGGCGCGGCCCGTCACAAAACGGCGGGACTCCGCCACCCCGAATTGTGGCAGACCACCGTGACGCTCAGCAGTCGCCGGCCGGGAAATAGGCGATCTCGCGGAGCGCGCCCTTGATCTCGACATCGGGGTAGTCGAGCCGCAACTCGGTCGATATCCCGTTGGAAAACAGGGCAAATCCCATCTCGAAACTGGGCACGCCCTCGCGGTCCTCCGGTTCGAAATAGCTGATGCGGACCGGCCAGTGCCTTGCGCCCTTCAGCCGCTCCGCGCCCTCTCCCCGCGTCGCGGCGCTCGCCCTATCCGCCTGATCCGAAACGCTTTTCCCGACGAATATCGTGGTCGGATTCTCACCTTCCTCGGTCCCGTCGAACAGCGCCTGGGTGAAAACGCGCTCGCCGTTTTCCGCCTTTTCGATCATCGCGAGGTTGTATTCCATCGGAAAAAGCACCTCGCCGGGCATCGTCCGCGGCGCCGCGCCCTCTCTCAGGATCTTGATTTCATTGTTCTTTTCGCGCCTCGCCGTGCCGTCGTCCTGGTCGGTCAGTTCGCCGTTCGTGTATTCCGTCCTCGCGAATGTGAACTCGCTGCCATCCGCCGCTTCGAAGTAACTGAGCCGTATATCGTTGCTGACAAAGCTGCCTTCGACGCCCGTCACGCGCGTCACGACCCGCTGTGTCGACGTATAGCCTCCACATGTTGGGCCGCCGCGCCACTCGACCACCATCCGTCCGTCGATGCCCGAAACGTCGCTCACCGGCTCGACCCGTCCAAGAGACAGATCGTAGACCGCGCGATGCATCTGCAGCACCGGCGCGGCGCTCGCGGCACCGCTCACCGCCACCGAAAAAAGCAAGGCCGTCAGATACTTGCAGCATTTCATCGTCAAACCGGGCCTCACCTTCCGCATACAAAACCGGGGCTTTTGAAACTGTACACCATCGGCTAAACCGGACATCCATCTCAATATCTTGGGTATCCGATGTCCCGTCCCCGCATATTCGTGACCCGCAAACTCCCGCCCGCCGTCGAAACCCGCGCCACGCAAGACTACGACGCCGTTTTCAACACCGATGACAGCCTTCCCACGCGCGAAAGCATCGTCGCGGGCGCACAGGAAAAAGATGGTCTCCTCGTCACCGTGACCGACCGGATCGACGCGGATCTGATCCGCGCGCTCCCGGACAGCATCCGGATAATCTCAACCTTCTCCGTGGGTTACGACCATATCGACATCCCCGCTGCGAAGGCCCGCGGCATCGCCGTCACCAACACCCCCGACGTCCTCACCGATGCCACGGCGGAAATCGCCCTCCTCCTCATGCTCGGCGCTGCCCGCAACGCAACCGCCTCAATCGCCACCCTTCGCTCCGGAAACTGGCGGAATTGGGCCCCCACCGGCATGCTCGGCACCGAACTCACCGGCAAGCGTCTCGGCATTCTCGGCCTCGGCCGCATCGGCCGCGCAACGGCGCAGCGCGCCCGCGCCTTCGGCATGGAAATCCACTATCACAACCGCAGCCGCCTCGACGCCGAACGTGAGAAGGGGGCAATCTATCATGATGATATTGCTGGTCTTTTCAGCGTCTCGGACATCCTTTCCATCCACTGCGCCTCGACGCCGGAAACCCGTGGCCTGATCAACCGCGACACCATCGCCCTCCTCCCCGAAGGCGCCATCCTCATCAACACCGCCCGCGGCGACATCGTCGACGACGAGGCCTTGATCGAGGCTCTCGCTTCCGCTCGTCTCGGCGCCGCCGGCCTTGATGTCTTCAACAACGAACCGAACCTCCACCCCGGATATCTCAATCTTTCCAACGCCTTCCTGCTGCCGCATCTCGGCAGCGCCACGCTCGAAACGCGCAACGCGATGGGCTTCCGCGCACTCGACAACCTGGACGCCTTCTTCAGGGGACAGACGCCGCGCGACCTCGTCGAAGGATGACAAGCCTGCCCGGCGGGGCCGGCGGCCGGGAAAAATTTGCCGGGCCGAAAGATATCCCCTCCCCCCTAAGGCATTGATATCAAAGGCAGGGCGCGGTGGCCGCCTCCTTGCATTCCATAAGCCGACACACACGCCCTTGAAGGCGATGCAACGACACGAGACAGACGATGGCCTATCTGAAACGCACGGCCGGACTGACGGACGAACACGGCACTCCGGCACCACTCGGCAACGGCACGCTTGAAAACGATCCGCAAACGGAGCGCTTTCGGCGCAGCCTCGGCCCCGTCGGCCGCAGTCCTACGCATCGGCATCTCGTCTCGCGTGCACTCGCTTTTGCCAACGAGACCGAGACGCGCATCGGCGAACTGAACGCGCGCATCCGGCAGCTGGAAGCGCTCACGCAGACAGATGAACTGACCGGCCTCCTGAACCGGCGTGGCTTCGACGAAATCATCAGTAGGAACCTGTCGAGCGCCGCTCGGTACGACGAAACAGGTCTTCTTGCCTATATCGACCTCGACGATTTCAAGGCAATCAACGACCGCTGCGGTCATGCCGTCGGAGACGAAGTCCTCCGGGCGGTCGGAACGTTCCTGCACAAAAACATCCGGGCAACAGACTACGCCGCCCGGCTTGGCGGAGATGAATTCGCCGTCCTTTTTGTCCGGGCTGACCATCGTCGCGCTCGAGAGCGCGCGCGGGAAATGTTGCGCGCCATCGACGAACTCGAAATCGCATCCAGATCCCACAAGATCAGAATTCGCGCGAGCCTCGGCCTTGCCGGATACAATGCAGAGACGCGATCCGGAGATCTTTTTGATCGCGCGGACCGCGCCATGTACGCCGACAAGAGGAGCGGCGGCCGGGAAGCGCGGCTGACGACGCTCGGCTGACCGTCAGGCGACGGCTTTGCCTTTGGGCTGCTGCTGGGTAATGCAGTGGATTGATCCGCCGCCGGCCGCGATCTCGAGCGCCGGCACTGGGACGATCTTCCGCCCCGGAAACGCTTCCGCCATCACCGAAGCGGCCCGTTCATCATTCGGATCGTCGTATATTGGCATGATCACGGCGTCGTTTGCGATATAGGCATTCACATAGGACGTGCATAGCCGCCGTCCGTCCGGGCGAAGCAATTGCCGCTGCGGCTGCGGCATCTCGACGATTTCGAATTTCTGCCCTCGCGTGTCGCGCGCAGCTTCGATTCTTTCTCTATTCTCCTGCATACGCCGGTAATTCGGGTCGCCTTTATCATCTGGCATATGAAGCAATATGCGTCCTCGCCCGGCGAACGAAGCGATCATGTCGACATGCCCGCTCGTTTCATCGTCCTGCAACCCGCGATCGAGCCAGACGATACGGGCAACACCAAGCGTCAACGCCAGGCGTTCCTCGATCTGCTGGCGTGTTAGTTCCGGGTTGCGGTTGTCGTTGAGAAGACACTCTTCCGTTGTCAGCAACGTGCCGTAGCCATCTACGGAAATGGATCCGCCCTCGAATACCATTCTCCCCTTGTAGGTACGCATGCCAAGCCGCTGGAGAATGCGCCCACCCAGCGCAGCGTCATTTTCATAGTTGCTATAGGCATTTCCCCAGGCATTGAACCCCCAATGAGTACCGCACACGCTCCCTTTTCCGTCGATGAGGAATATCGGCCCCGAGTCCCGCGCCCAACTGTCGTCGATGGGAATCGGAACGATTTCCACTCCGCGTCCACAGGCCAGCCTGACTTGCGGTTCGTCGTCGGGACGGCACACCATGCTGACAGGCTCGAACTGCGCAATCGCCCGCGCCACCTGCGCATAGGCCGCATAGGCCTGAGGTAGACGCTCTCCCCAGACATCGCCTCGGCTCGGCCACTGCATCCAGCAACGCTCGTGCGGTTCCCACTCCGCCGGCATGAAAAATCCGTCATCTGCCGGTATCCGCACTTCTGTCATCGTTAAGCGTCTCCGGGCTTTCGCCGTTAAGGGATAGAAGATAGGTATAACGGGCAAGGACCAGGCAGCAACCGCCGCAGAGGGAGAAACAGGTTCATGGCAGGAAAAATCGAGGCACGTTTGAAGGACCTGGGGATCGAATTGCCCGCCCCGGCAAGCCCGGCGGGCACCTACGTGCCCTATGTCGTAACGGGCAACCTTGTCTTCATCTCCGGTCAGGGGCCCATGGGTTCGAAAGGCATCGAGTATCAGGGCAAGGTCGGCAAGGATCACGATGCCGAAGCAGGAAAAGCGGCGGCTCGCCTGACGATGATCAACGTCCTGGCGCAGTTGAAGGCAGCCTGCGGCGGCGACCTCGACCGGGTTACTCGCTGCGTGAAACTTCTCGGCTTCGTCAACGCCACGCCGGATTTCGATCAGCAGCCTACGGTGATCAACGGCGCTTCCGATCTTCTTGTCGAAATCTTTGGCGAGGCCGGGCGCCATGCGCGGTCGGCAGTCGCTGCGCCGTCGCTCCCCTTCCAGATCACGGTCGAAATCGAGGCCATTTTCGAGATCGCATAGACAGTTTCCGTCCTCTAGGATTTTGTCATGGGAGATCGCGAAGCAGCCATCATCAAAGTCATCGATAGCCTGTCATCCGTGGATGCCAGGCTGTGGGACGTCTGCGCCAATCCCGACGGCGACCCCTACAACCCTTTCGTTTCGCACGCTTTCCTGAGTGCCCTGGAGGAAAGCGGTTCCGCAACGCGGAGGACAGGTTGGCTTGCCCAGCATGTTCTTCTTGAGGATGGCGACGGAAACATCGCCGGCTGCATGCCGATGTATCTCAAGAATCACAGCCGAGGCGAATACGTCTTCGACTATGGCTGGGCGAATGCTTTCGAGAACGCAGGCGGACGCTACTACCCGAAACTGCAATCCTCGGTACCATTCACACCTGCAACGGGCCCGCGGCTTCTGACGCCACCCGGGCGCGGCCGGGAAGCGGCCGAAGATACACTCATCGCCGGCGCGGTCGAGATCTGCAAACGCCATGAAACATCGTCGTTGCACATCACATTTCTGCCCGAGCGCCAGTGGAAGAGGCTCGGAGAAGTGGGGCTGTTGCAGAGAACCGATCAGCAGTTTCACTGGCTCAACAGGGGTTACAGGTCTTTCGACGACTTCCTGTCCGATCTCTCGTCACGCAAACGCAAGATGATCCGCAAGGAACGCGAACGGGCGCACAGCAACGGCGTCGAGGTCGAATGGGTTACCGGTTCGGATCTGACCGAGGAACACTGGGACGCCTTCTTTACTTTCTATATGGATACCGGTGCCCGGAAATGGGGCTCCCCCTATCTCACCCGCGAATTCTTCAGCCTTGTCGGAGAACGGATGGCGGATGACGTGCTGCTGGTCATGGCGCGCCGGGGGGGCAACCCGATCGCGGGGGCTCTGAACTTTATCGGAGGAGAGGCGCTCTACGGCCGGAACTGGGGCGCAATCGAACACCACCCGTTCCTTCATTTCGAATGTTGCTACTATCAGGCCATCGAGTTCGCCATCGAACGCGGTCTCGCTCGCGTCGAAGCCGGCGCTCAAGGAGAACACAAGCTCGCGCGCGGCTACGTCCCTTCCCGCACATACAGCGCCCACTGGATAGCCAACTCATCGTTCAGGGAAGCCGTCTCTGAATATCTCGAACGAGAACGCCAGCATGTCGACCACGACATAGAGCTGCTTGGAGAATACGCTCCGTTCCGGCACGATGCCGGTGCAAGAGAACAGCAAGAGGACGATTTCTGACGTGGCCTACGACGAAAACAACATCTTCGCCAAGATTCTCCGCAAGGAAGCGCCGTGCTTCGCCGTTTACGAAGACGAAATGACGCTCGCCTTTATGGACGTCATGCCTCAGACCCCGGGGCACACGCTTGTCATTCCGAAATTTCCTGCCGAGAACATTTTCGACCTCGACCCGGAATATGCGGCCGCAATGGCAAAAACGGTGAAAAAGATCGCCCCCGCCGTCAAGGCCGCCTTTGACGCGCCGGGCATACTGATCGCGCAGCTAAACGGCGCCGCGGCAGGACAGACGGTCTTCCACATCCACACCCACATCATTCCACGCTCCGAGGGAATAGACCTGAAGCTGCATGCGCGGGAAATGGCCGACTTCGATGAGCTGAAGCAACACGCCGAAAGAATCAAAAGGGCTCTGGGATAAAAACATCCAATAATGGCGGCCCGTACGAGGGGAATCGAAGTACGGGAACCGCAATCACGGGGAGGAAATCATGCGCGCTCTGGTAAATGCGGCGGCTCTGTTCGCCGCACTCATGGTCGTTGCCGCTTGCTCGGAAGAGAATGGCGGCAGTTACACGCTTGAGGCGGTGACGGCGCCTTCTCCCTTCCATGGCATTCATGGCATCACCGTAACGAAAGACGGAAAGATCCTGGCTGGCAGTGTCGTCGGAAGCGCGATCTACGAGATAGATCGGCAGTCGGGGGAAACAAGCATCTTCGAACCCGCGCCCGAAGGCATGGCAGACGATCTCGAGGAAGGTCCCGACGGTACGCTCGCCTGGACGGCCTTCCTCGACGGCAAGGTCTATGCCCGCAAGCCCGGCGGTACGCTGCTGACGCTCGCGGAGGGCTTTCCCGGCATGAATTCACTTGCCTGGACCGATGATGGGCGTCTGTTTGCGACACAGGTCTTTCTGGGCGATGCGCTCTACGAACTCGACCCGTCCGGAGAGAACCTGCCCCGGAAGATCATGGAGGGAATGGGCGGCCTCAACGGATTCGATTTCGGTCCCGATGGAAAGCTCTATGGCCCCCTCTGGTTCAAGAAGCAGGTTGCACGCGTCGATGTGGACTCAGGCACGCTTGAAGTTGTCGCCGATGGCTTCGCCACGCCGGCCGCCGTTAACTTCAACTCGAAGGGCGAGCTTCACCTCGTTGACACGGAAGCGGGCCACGTCTACCGCGTAGACACAACGACCGGCGAGAAGACCCTGCTTGCCGAAGTCGATCCGGCCATCGACAACCTGGCCTTTGATGGCGACGACAACCTCTTCATCACGAACATGGCGGACAACGCGGTGATCGCCGTCAACACCGAAACGGGTGAGTCGAAATCGATCGTCTCCGGCCCCCTTGCGGTCGCCGGCGACATTGTCATGTCGGGAGCGGCTGGCGAGGAAACGCTCTATGTCGCAGATCTCTTCTCGATCAGGAAGATCGATCTGGCGGACGGATCGGTTTCCGAAGTCGCGCGCGTCTGGTCGTCAAATATCGACTATCCGATGAGCATTTCCGCAACGGGTGGCAGCATCACCGTGGCAGCCCTGACAGCAGGCGCCGTCCAGTCCTTCGATAACGAAGAGAAAGCCCTCGCCCTCCATCACGGCTTCACAACGCCTGCCGATGCAATCGTGCTGGAAGATGGAAGCATCGTCGTCTCCGAATATACACGGGGAGCTATCGTCCGGGCCGCCGGCGATGATCTCGATGAGCGCAGCGATCTGGCGAGCGGCCTCGAAGGTCCCTCGATGATGATGCTCGACGGCAAAGATGGTCTGTTCATAACAGAGCGCGACGGCGGTAGCGTTTCACGCATCGATCTTGCAAGTGGAGAGCGGTCGGTCGTTGTCGAAGGGCTCTCCGCACCCGAAGGGCTTGATATCACGCCCGAGGGTCATCTCATCGTCGCCGAAGTCGGCGAAAAGAGGATCGTCGCCATCAACCCCGAAACGGGAGAAAAGGAGATCATTGCAAACGATCTCCCGATCGGGTTCGAAGGACCAGATGGCGCACCGGCTTTGTTCATTCCAACTGGCGTTGCCATCGCAGCAAACGGAGACATCTACTTCTCGTCAGATGTGGACGCCCGTATCTATCGCTTGAAGAAAGGTTGATTGCCCATGTGGAGCATTGTTGTCGTTCTGTCCGGACTTCTCACCGGACCTGAAATTCACGCTGTGACGGAAGCAGGCATTTTCAAGACAGAAGAAAGCTGCGAAGCCGCGATCGCCGAAGGGGTCAAGACGAAGCTCGAAGGCGACGCAAAGAAGGAATATGAAGGCGGATACCGGAAGTTCGTCTGCGTAAAGGCCATGGGCTCGGACGCGCTGGAGCATCTGCAATAGAAAAAAGGCCGCCCCGTAGGGGGGCGGCCTTTCTCCCTTGAACTATCAGCCCATGTGGAACGCAACGAACTTGTTTCCGTCAAGGTCGCGGAAGTAACCGCCATAGAAGCTGCCGCCCCGCTCGCCCGGCGCGCCTTCGTCCTTGCTTCCGAGACTCATCGCCTTCGCATGCATCTTGTCCACATTCTCGCGTGAACCGACGGCGAGCGCCACCATCGTGCCATTGCCGAAACTGGCCTTGTTGCCGTCATGCGGCTTCGTGACAGCCAGCATGGGTCCGCCGTTGCTCCAGCCGACAAACCGGCCGGGATCCGACATGGCGCGCTTTGCGCCGATGACCGACAGCAAGTCGTCGTAGAAAGCCGTCGCCTTGTCGAGGTCGTTCGTTCCGACCATCACGTAACCAATCATCTTTTTCTCCCTGGGGTTTATTGTTTCACTTGCACAGAAAAAGGACGGTCACCGATGTTGCCATCGTGACCGCCCTCCATTTCGTCAACCTGCACCTTGCAGGCGAAAATCACTCGACCAGGAGCGGCACCTTCGGGACCGTTCCACCGCCCTCGCCTCCACCCGAGCCATCACGTGGCTTCCGGGCCTTGGGCTTCCTTGGGCCGCCGCTGCTCGGGCTCTTCGGGGGAATCGGCTCGATATCGAAAGCGAGCGCATCGTCCTTCACGGTAACGACGACATGACCACCCTTGAGAAGCCGGCCGAAAAGAACTTCATCCGCAAGCGGCTTCTTGATGTTCTCCTGGATGACGCGGGCAAGCGGCCGCGCACCCATCTGCTCATCATAGCCACGCTCTGCAAGCCAGGCATTGGCTTCGGAGGTGAGCTCGATGGTGACATTGCGGTCAGCGAGTTGCGCTTCAAGCTGCAGGACGAACTTCTCGACAACTTGAGCGATGACTTCCTGCGGAAGATGACCGAACGGGATCACCGCGTCGAGCCTGTTACGGAACTCTGGCGTGAAGAGCCGCTTGATCGCGTCTTCGTCGTCACCCACCCGCTTCTTCTGCGAGAAACCGATGGTGGGTTTCGCCATGTCGGCCGCACCCGCGTTGGTAGTCATGATGAGCACGACATTGCGGAAGTCGATCTTCTTGCCGTTGTGGTCGGTGAGCTTCCCGTGATCCATCACCTGCAACAGAATGTTGAAGAGATCGGGATGCGCCTTCTCGATCTCGTCGAGCAGCAGCACGCAATGAGGATGCTGGTCGACTCCGTCGGTCAGGAGACCGCCCTGATCGAAGCCGACATAGCCGGGCGGCGCACCAATGAGGCGCGACACCGTATGACGCTCCATATACTCCGACATGTCGAAACGGAGCATCTCGACACCAAGAATTGAGGCAAGCTGCCGCGCCACTTCCGTCTTGCCCACGCCCGTCGGACCGGAGAAGAGGTAACACCCAATCGGCTTCTCGGCTTCGCGAAGTCCTGCACGCGCGAGTTTGATCGAGGCGGCGAGTGCGCCGATCGCCTCGTCCTGTCCGAAGACCACGCGCTTCAGCTCGGTATCGAGATCCTTGAGCTTTTCCGTGTCGCTCTTCGACACGGACTTGGGCGGGATGCGCGCCATGGTTGAGATGACGGCTTCGATTTCGCCGACACCGATGGTCTTCTTCCGGCGCGACTCCGGCAGCAGCATCTGCGAGGCGCCTGCCTCGTCGATCACGTCGATCGCCTTGTCCGGCAACTTCCGGTCGTGCATGTACTTCGCCGACAATTCCACGGCCGCCTTTACCGCATCATTGGTGTAGCGAACCTTGTGGAACTCCTCGAAATAAGGCTTCAGCCCCTTGAGGATTTTCACCGTGTCGGGCACCGAAGGCTCCACGACGTCGATCTTCTGGAACCGGCGGACCAGCGCGCGATCCTTCTCGAAGTGCTGGCGATACTCCTTGTAAGTCGTCGACCCTATGCAGCGCACCGAACCGCTCGCGAGCGCGGGCTTCAGCAGGTTCGATGCATCCATCGCGCCGCCACTCGTCGCACCAGCGCCTATCACCGTATGAATTTCATCGATGAACATGATCGCGCCGGGATAGGCCTCGATTTCCTTGATGACCGCCTTTATGCGCTCCTCGAAATCGCCGCGGTAGCGAGTGCCCGCGAGAAGCGTTCCCATGTCGAGCGAGAAGATCGTCGCATTCTTGAGAACTTCCGGCACCTCGCCCTTCACGATCCGGCGCGCAAGTCCTTCGGCGATCGCCGTCTTTCCGACGCCCGGGTCGCCCACGAAGAGCGGGTTGTTCTTCGAACGGCGGCACAGGATCTGAATCGTGCGCTCGACTTCGCGTTCACGTCCGATCAGCGGATCGATCTTGCCCTGCTGTGCCTTCTCGTTGAGATTGACGCAGTAATTGTCGAGCGCCTCGGTTGTACGTTCCTTTCGGCCGCGCTCACCCGTTTCGGCTTCCTCGCGCGCACCGCGCACAGGCCGAGTTTCGCTCATGTCACCGCGCTTCGCGATTCCGTGACTGATGTAGTTCACGGCGTCGTAGCGCGTCATATCCTGCTCCTGCAGGAAGTAAGCGGCATGGCTTTCGCGCTCCGCGAACATCGCAACGAGCACGTTTGCCCCGGTCACCTCTTCCCGGCCTGAGGACTGCACATGAATGACGGCGCGCTGTATGACACGCTGAAATCCCGCGGTCGGCTTCGAGTCTTCGCCGTTTTCGACAACGAGACTCGAAAGTTCGTTATCCACGTAGTTCGTCAGCTGTTGCCGGAGCAGATCCATATCGACGTTGCAGGCGCGCATGACGGCTGCCGCGTCCTGGTCGTCCATCAGGGAAAGCAGCAGGTGTTCGAGCGTGGCATATTCATGATTGCGATCATTCGCGAGCGCAAGCGCGCGGTGAAGGCCTTCTTCCAGACTGCGTGAAAACGTCGGCACTTGCGAACCTTCCCTTCTGCTGAACAACCATACAGCTTGAACGCGCGACTACTCTCTCTCCATCGTACATTGCAACGGATGCTGATTTTGCTGCGCAAAATCCATTACCTGCGTCACCTTCGTCTCCGCCACCTCATATGTATAGAGCCCGCAAATCCCTACCCCATGCTGATGAACGTGGAGCATGATCAGCGTTGCTTCCTCACGCCCCTTGTTGAAGAACCGCTCCAGCACATGCACGACGAACTCCATAGGGGTGTAATCGTCGTTGAGGAGCAGAACCTTGTAGAGCGAGGGCTTCTTTGTCTTGGGCTTCGTCTTCGTGATGACGCCGGTACCAACGCCCCCGTCATCATCACCGCGCTGCCTGTCGTCAGACATCCCCGTTCCTGCCAAAATCACATCGGCCGCCTGTCTGTATTGGTCTGCCGGCCGCCATCGCTGTCTTGAACCGCATACTTCATAGATAGTCGAGCATAACGAAAATCAAAGGCCATCCCAATCGTAGCCGGATTCGCAAAAGCTTACGCAACGGCGCAGGATCGGTTTGGAAGCCGCTCGAGGAACCTTACGGCCCCATCAGTGGGGCCCCCTCGATATCGCTCGCCGGGATCCGGCTGCCAGGTCTCTCCCATCTGGCCACCCGCTCGAATGGGCACCTCGCCAGAAAAAGGGGGGCTGAGGCTCTTAAGAATTCATTAACCACGTTAATATTTTGGTAATACGCTCGGCATATCGTCCGGAATAGCTGCCAAACGCTTAGGAAGTCTCAGTTTTTTTACCAATCCGGCCCCGAGGGTCTTCGCAAATTGTGGTTCTAGCGCTACAGTTGATTGGGGATAAGTTTCGGGTGACACGCACAGGCAGGGCGTGTCCGTAAGAGGGGTTAAAGGCACATGCAGGGGCCTGCGCTCACGAGTTTTGCGCGCAATTCCTTCGATCTGAGCGCCAAGGCCGGCCGCCTGGCTCTCGCGGGGCTTTTTGCGCTGTTTGTATCGGCAACGCTGTCTCCTGCGGATGCGGCGGCGCCCAAAACGGCCGCCCTCGTGGTGGACGCCTATTCGGGCAAGGTTCTGTATTCGCGCAGTGCCGACGAGTACCGGTACCCCGCCTCTCTGACCAAGGTCATGACGCTGTATCTTCTCTTCGAGAAGCTTGAGGCTGGCGAGACAACCCTGAAATCGAAGATCACAATGACGCCGAAGGGCGCCGGTATGCCCCCGTCGAAACTGGGGCTGCGCGCGGGTCAGACGATCAGCGTGGAGGATGCGATCCTTGCGCTCGTGACGCGCTCCGCTAACGACGTTGCCTCTGCCACAGGCGCCTTCATCGCCGGAACGGAAGACGATTTCGCCGTTCTGATGACAAAGAAGGCCCGCGCCCTGGGCATGTCCAAGACGACCTACAAGAACGCCTCGGGTCTGCCGAACAGCGCCCAGAAGACGACCGCGCGCGATCAGGCAACGCTGGCAAAGCGTGTGCGGGAAGATTTTCCGCAGTATTATCACTACTTCAGCACCGAGTATTTTGCCTGGGGCAAGGCGCGCATCCGCAATCACAACCGGTTGCTGGGCGAATACAAGGGCACCACCGGACTCAAGACCGGATATACGAATGCTTCGGGTTTCAACCTGACGGCGACCGTCGAACGCAACAACAAGTTCCTGATCGGCGTGGTCATGGGCGGCAGGAAGGCCAAGCTTCGCGACGCCCATATGATTGAAATCCTCGACAAGGCTTTCCCGCGCGCCATTGCCATGAAGGACGGGAATACGCTTGTTGCAGCGATCTCTCCCGCCCCCACGCCGGTTGTCCGGCCGGTCGGTCTCGTACGCGCGGAAGACCGTTCGGCCCTGCTGCAGCTTGCCTCCTCCATTGAGGACGAGCGCGAGCCGGACGAAGAAACCTATGCGCAGGGCGATCTCAGCACGGATGTGCCGGTTCCGGCTCCGGTCGCAGCGACCTTACGCGCTCCCTTGCCCGCCACCCCGGCCAGCACGCCGGACGCCGCGGCACCGATCGACAGCATGACAGCCTATGCCGTTGCGGCTCTCCGCACAGCCGAAGGTCCTGTCCGGCAGGCAGGCCGCGAGATTGGCAACTTCCTGGTAGCGCCGGCAAACGCCAGCGTCAGCCCGGACGCGGTGGCCAATCCCCTGCTTCGCACGGCCGCAAACGACCCCGCGCGAACGGAGCCGGCGGCGGCCCACACGTGGCGCGAAGGCGATCCATTGATCCCGGAAGGAACGTGGATCATTCAGATCGGCGCCTATGCCGACCAGTCGGATGCCGTGGACAGCATCCGCAAGGCGATGCGCGCCGCGCCGTCGGAGCTCGGCGAAGCCGTGCCCGTGACAATTCCGGTCAAGACAGCCGACAAGCGCACCCTCTATCGTTCGCGGTTTGGCGGTTTCGAGGGCGAAGAAGCTGCGCGGAACGCGTGTGGCCGGCTTGCACGGCAGGCAATCCAGTGCATTCCGATCCCGCCCACCAACTGGGCGTTGCCGCAATCGGCTGAAAACAAGGAAAAGCGGCGCGGCTAACGCAGCGCCGTCCCCATCATCACACCGGAAGTTGTAGCGCCTCAACCAGCGCCCGCACCTCCGCGCGCGCTGCAACGTGAGACATGGACATCTGGGTTTCGACGCCCTCTTCCCTCAGATCGAGCAATGTCAGGCCTGACGGGAACATCTCCCGGAAAATGACGCGTTCACCAAATCCGGGGCCGCTGCGAAAACCGATCCGGTCCGCTAGCGCAGTGAGGACCGCCTCGACCCGCCGTTTGTTCTTCGCGTCGAGGTGCGACAAGCGGTTTCTGACGACAATCCAGTCAATCTCTCCGCCATCTCGCACAGCACGCCGCTTGCGGCTTTCCCAGACCATTTCACTGTAAACGCTGGGTCCCTTGATCCGATAGGTCTGGGGATCAACCCGGCCCAGCAGATCGAAATCGACAAAACTGTCGTTCATCGGCGTGATCAGCGTGTCGGCCCGGGCATGACCGAGCCGCGAGAGATAGCTGTCACTTCCCGGGCAATCTATGACGAGAAAATCGTTTTCGGCCGCAAGACGCTCGATAGTCGCATCGAGCTCCGCTTCCTCGGCAGCATTCGCCTCTGTAACAGTGTCCGCCGCAGAACGCGTAAGGACCGCATGATCGGGCATGACAAGATTGACGTTGGCAGCCTCGGCCCATGCTTTTCTATTCTCGACATACCTGGTGAGCGACCTCTGCCGCCCGTCCAGGTCGATCGAACCGACCCGAAACCCCGTTTGAAGCAGATACGCGATGACGTGCATTGCGGTGGTCGTCTTCCCCGAACCACCCTTTTCATTTCCAAGCACAATTACGTGGGCGGGCACACGTTCCCGCAAGACGTCTGTCATAAGCCCCGCCAACTCCCGCCAATACGACAATAACGGTCGAATCGCGCGGAGTTTGGGTGCTGGCACCTCAAGCGTCAACCGCGCCGCGCGTTCCCGTCCAGTGACTTGACGTAACGCCACTTGCAGCCTCCCCCGTCCCTGCGGCTACACTCAGGAGACACGACAGGCGGGGCGCCGGAACATTGCTGCCCTCCCCCCATTTTGGCGACAACATCCGGGATGTTTCGAATGAACGGCATGCTCACCCTCGACCAGCTCTCCGATCTTGTCTCTGCCGGCGAAATCGACACCGTCGTCATGGCGATGCCCGACATGCAGGGACGGCTGGTAGGGAAACGGATGGCCGCCCCGTTCTTTCTCGATACCGGCGTTCATGAGACACACGCCTGCAATTATCTGCTGACCGTGGATACCGACATGGAGCCCGTGCCGGGCTACAAGGCGGCAAGCTGGGCGCAGGGCTATGGCGACTTCGCGTTGAAGCCCGATCTTTCGACACTCCGCCGCATTCCGTGGCTGCCCGGCACCGCGCTCGTCATCTGCGACACGGTCGACCATCATGGCGAGGACATACCGCACGCGCCGCGTTCAATTCTCAAGAAACAACTGAAGCGCGTCGCCGCCATGAAAATGAAGGCTTTCATGGCCTCCGAACTGGAGTTCTATCTCTTCGACGACAGCTATGAGAGCGCTCACGAAAAGCGGTATCGCGACCTGAAAACCCCGAACTGGTACATCGAGGACTACCACGTCTTCGCCACCAGCAAGGAAGAAGGGATCATGCGGGCAATCCGCACCGGGCTCGAAAATGCCGGTATTCCGGTCGAAAATTCAAAGGGCGAATGGGGGCCCGGACAGGAAGAAATCAACGTCCGTTATGCCGAAGCCCTGGAAATGGCGGATCGGCATACCATCCTGAAAAACGGCATCAAGGAGATCGCCTGGCTTCACGGTAAGGCCGTGACCTTCATGGCGAAGTGGAACTATGAACTCGCCGGTTCCTCCTGCCACATCCACATGTCGCTATGGGACGAAAAGGCCAAGGCTGCCCACTTCTTCGAGGAAAAATCGGAGCCGCACGGCATGTCGGAGCTTTGCCAGAACTTCCTGGCCGGGCAGCTTCGGCACGCGCGCGAACTCACTTACTTCCTTGCGCCCACGGTCAATTCCTACAAGCGTTTCGTTGACGGCTCCTTTGCCCCTACCAACATCGTCTGGTCGAACGACAACCGCACCGCGGGCTTCCGCATGTGCGGACGGGAAAAGAGCCTGCGCATCGAATGCCGCATTGGCGGCGCGGATCTCAACCCCTATCTCGCTTATGCGGCGCTGCTCGCCGCGGGCGTCGCCGGGGTCGAACAGAAACTGTCGCTGGAACCCGAGTTTTCCGGAGACGCCTATGGCGGAGCAGGCATTCCCTCGCTCCCGAAGAGCCTTCGTGACGCACTTACAGAACTCGAAAAGTCGGATACGCTCCGCGCCGCTCTCGGAGAGGATGTCGTCGAGCATTACCTCCACACCGGCCGCTGGGAGCAGAAGGAATACGAGCGCCGTGTCACGGACTGGGAACTGATGAGAGGATTTGAACGCGGATGACCGAAGGCCTGAAAATCATATCCCCGGTCGACGGCAGTGTTTACGCCGAAAGGCCATTGGCCGACTGGCCGGAAGTCGACGGCACACTCGCAGCAGCCAAAGCCGCTCAGGCGGCCTGGAAACTTGTGCCCGTCGCCGAACGTGCATCGCTGTGCCTCCGCTTCGTCGAGGCATTCCTCGCAATGAAGGACGAGATCGTACCCGAACTCGCCTGGCAGATGGGGCGCCCCGTCGCTTTCGGCGCGGGCGAACTCAAGGGCTTCGAGGAACGCGCCCGCTACATGATCGCGATAGCCGGAGATGCCCTCGCAGATATCGACGCAGGCCCGAAGGAAGGATTCCGGCGCTGGGTCCGTCGCGAGCCCGTAGGCACCGTGCTCGCCGTCGCCGCGTGGAATTTTCCCTATCTCATCGCGGTCAACTCGGTCGTTCCCGCCATCATGGCGGGCAACTCCGTCATATTGAAGCATTCGGGCCAGACAGCGCTTTGCGCCGAGCGTTTTGCCATGGCCTTCGCAAAGGCTGGCGCCCCGGACGGCCTCTTTCAGGTTCTTCATATGAGCCACGAAATGACGGAGCGCACGATCGCCGACCCGCGCACAAGCCATGTGGTTTTCACCGGCTCGGTGTCGGGCGGCCACGCCGTGGTGCGCGCCGCCGCCGACCGCTTCATCGATATCGGGCTCGAACTGGGCGGCAAGGACCCGGCCTACGTCCGAAAGGATGCGAACCTTCCCTTCGCCATCGAGAACCTCGTCGACGGCGCCTATTTCAATTCCGGCCAGTCCTGCTGCGGCAAGGAACGGCTCTATGTCCACGCCGACGTCTTTGATGACTTCGTCGAGGGCTTCGTGGACCTGACGAAGAAATACAAACTCGGAAGTCCCCTCGATCCCGACACGACGATCGGCCCCATGGTCCGAACGTCGGCGGCAACCTTCGTGCGCAGCCAGATCGAGCAGGCAAAACGCGCAGGCGCGCGGGCGTTGATTGGAGAAACGCATTTTCCCGCCTCGAAAGCCGGCACGCCCTATCTCGGCCCGGAAGTCCTCGTCGACGTGAACCACCAGATGGACGTGATGCGGGATGAAACCTTCGGTCCCGTCATCGGCATCATGAAGGTGACCTCGGATGAGGAAGCCATCACGCTGATGAACGACAGCCCTTACGGTTTGACAGCCTCGGTCTGGACCGAAGACGACGAAGCGGGGGAGAAGATCGGCGAGCAGATCGATACCGGTACCTTTTTCCTCAACCGTTGCGACTATCTCGATCCCGCCCTCGCCTGGACGGGCGTAAAGGATACCGGCCGTGGCGCGACGCTTTCGCGCGTCGGCTACGAACATCTGACCCGGCCCAAGAGTTATCACCTGAGAACCAGAACCAAATGATCGACACGTATCCGAGCCTTGCCGGCAACTGGAATTTCCCAACCAAGATGCGTTTCGGGCCGGGACGCATCAAGGAACTGGCCGAGGCATGCGCGACAGCGGGGATAAACCGCCCGCTTCTCGTAACCGATCCTGGACTGAAACCCCTGCCCATGATCGCGGATGCCCTGGCGCTACTGGAAGGCAACGGCATTCCGCCCGCGCTCTTCACGGACGTTCATCCGAACCCGGTCGGCGCCGATGTGGAAAAGGGCCTCAAGGTCTTTCGCAACGGGAAGCATGACGGCGTCATCCTGATTGGCGGCGGCAGCGCGATGGACGCAGGCAAAGCCATCGCCTTCATGTCCGGGCAAACACGGCCGATCTGGGACTATGAAGACCGCGAAGACTGGTGGACCCGCGCGGACCCGAAGGGCATTGCGCCTGTAATCGCCGTTCCGACCACGGCCGGCACGGGCTCCGAAGTGGGCCGGGCCGCCGTCATCACGGATGAAAGCGACCACACGAAGAAGATCATCTTTCATCCAAAGATGATGCCTGTGGACGTCATTTGCGATCCGGAACTCACCACCGGCCTTCCGCCGCACATAACGGCGGCGACGGGCATGGATGCCCTGTCCCACAATCTCGAAGCCTGGTGCTCGCCCTTCTGGCATCCGCTGGCTCAGGGCGTGGCGCTCGAAGGCATGCGGCTCTGCAAGGAATGGCTCCCGGAAGCGACAAAACGCGGCAGTAATATCGAGGCGCGCGCCTTCATGATGGCGGCGTCATCCATGGGCGCAACGGCCTTCCAGAAGGGCCTTGGCTCGATGCACGCCATGAGCCACCCCTGCTCGTCCCTCAGAGGTACCCACCACGGCCTCACCAACGCCGTCGTGATGCCCTACGTCCTCGTCCACAACAAGGCGGCAATCGACGAAAAGCTGACCGCTGCCGCGCGTTACCTCGGGCTCAAGGACCAGAGCTTCGGGGGCTTCGTGGACTGGGTACTCGCGCTCCGCGAAGAGGTCGGCATTCCGAACACGCTGAAAGAGATCGGCGTCGACGGGGACATCATCCCGGAAGCAGCCGCCATGGCGCTGGAAGACCCGTCGAACGGCGGCAATCCGGTTCCGATGACCGTCGCCGCCTACGAGGCGCTCTATGCCAACGCGATAGAAGGCCGCCTCGCCTGACCGTTATTGCGGGCGGCCCGGTACCCAGTTCCCGTCTCCGTCATAGTGGCCCGGAATATAACCGCCACTCTCTCCCGTTGGCGCGACGGGTGGCAACGCGCCGCCCTCCTTGTAGTAGGGCCTGACCCAGCCGCCATATCTGCTCTTGTGCCCCGGCACGAAGCTCTTCTGCTGTTCTACCTTCGGCGAAGGATTCTCGATGGTCTGCAGGGGTGGCGCCTCGGGCGAAGTCGGACCTCTCGCCCATACGGGCGACGCGACGAGAAAGATGGCCGCAATGAGAAGAATTCTGTCCATGACAGCGATATAGGGTGGCCGCCGCCGGTTTCGACCGGAATTGATGTCTTTCCCTCCCCCGGCTATCTTCCGCGCGGTTTCCGGAGGACCCACCCATGCCGCTCGACACCGCGAGCTATGAAATTCCCGTTGCACGTTCCGCGGGCGACCTGCGCGAAGCCGTTGCCGGCTGGCGAAAGGACGGTCTCAGCGTCGCGCTGGTACCAACCATGGGGGCGCTTCACGCCGGGCACATCTCGCTCGTGGACCTTGCGCGGGAGAAGGTGGATCGCGTTATCGTCTCGATCTTCGTCAACCCGACGCAGTTCGCGCCGAACGAGGATTTCTCGGCGTATCCCCGCACCGAAGCGGAAGATGTCGGAAAGCTTGAAGGCAAGGCCGACCTCATCTTCGCTCCGAACGCCGCCGACATGTACCCGGAAGGATTCTCCACGACCGTTTCGCTCACCGGTGTCACCGAATCGCTGGAAGGCACCTTCCGGCCGACACATTTCGCGGGCGTCGCCACCGTCGTCGCGAAGCTCATCCTCCGCGCCCTGCCGGATATCGCGATCTTCGGCGAAAAGGACTGGCAGCAGCTCATGGTGATCCGCCGCATGGTCGCCGATCTCGACATCCCGGTGAAAATCCTCGGCGGTCCGATCATGCGCGAGGCAGACGGCCTCGCCATGTCGTCGCGCAATGTCTATCTGACCCCGGAGGAACGGAAAGCGGCCGGGCAACTCAATGTGATCCTGCGCGAAACAGCGGATGCCGTGGCAAAGGGTACGCCGATCTCCAAGGCAACCGCAGAAGGCGGCAAACGCATCCTGGCACTCGGATTCGACAAGCTCGACTACCTGGAAGTCCGCGATGCAGCCTCGCTCGCCGCCTTCCAGGGCGACAAACCCGAAGGCTCGGCACGCATCCTTGTCGCCGCGAAGATCGGCAGGACGCGCCTCATCGACAACATGCCGGTCTGAGCGTCGCCTCAAAGATGCGTCTTGAACCAGTCCCGCTGCACCGGCGCGGACATCTTGAACATGTCCCCGGTGTAAGCCTCGAAATGAGCGCAGGGAAGCCGCAGGAATTTCTTCGGCTCTAGCGCCTCCTCGTATGCCTTTGCGGTCAGGTCGTAGGGTGTCAGATGGTCTTCCAGCGCCGCGACGAGGAGAAGCGGCGTCGGCGAGATGCGCGACACATATATCCCCGGTTCGTATTCGGTGAAGAGTTCGACGGACTGCAGCGTGACCTCGTTCTCCCAGTTCGTCGAGTTCGATTTCGTGAACTCGGTGAAGAACGCGTAGGTGTCGGCCGTCGGCAATGCGCAGGGTTCGCCTTCGGGGGCCGTCACCGGAACGCGGGCATGGGGCTCGCCCCGCATCCGTGCCGCGCGGTCCGCTTCGAACCCCGCCCGCGTTGCCGCCCAGTGATCGCCACGAATGAGACGGCGCGCGGATTCGAGCCCGGCGACCAGAGGCACCTGTGAAACGACGCATTTGACGCGCCGGTCGATCGCGCCGACGACAAGCACGTGCCCGCCCGAATAGCTTGATCCCCAGATGCCGATGCGCTCAGCATCGACCTCGTCCATTGCCTGCGCATGGGTGATCGCGTCGCGGTATCCGTCGATCTGTTGACGCGGATCGAGATGACCGCGTGGAGATCCGTCGCTATCGCCGCAATTGCGGTGATCGTAGACGAGCGAGGATATCCCCTCCTCCGCGAAAAACTCCGCGAAGTCGTCCAGATACATTTCCTTCACGCCGGAAAAGCCGTGCGCCATCACCACCGTGGGCGCCGGGCCTTTGGCCCCCTTGCCCTGGTAGAACCAGCCGCGAAGCGTAACGCCGTCTTCCGTCTTGAATTCGATATCGCGCCGCATGTCTCCCTCCCATTGTGTTTTCCCAACACCAGCATGGGGAGGGCTACATGTCACCCGTCCTTTAGGGCGGGCTCAGAGGAGCCCCAGTTCCTCGAGATCGCGGCGCATTTCGTCCGGCATCTCTTCCTCGGGATCGCCCTTCTTTACATCGGGCGGCGCATCCTTTGCCTCCAGATAGCGCCAGCCCTGGAACGGGCGGCGCTCCCGCCGCCTTGTGGGTACGATTTCGTTGTCGAGAACGAGACGGCAGCGGCCAATCCCCTCATTGTCGGTAAACGGTTCGATGCCGATCAGCTTCTGGCGGCAGCGGATGACACCTTTCATCACCCAGTAGAGCGAACCGCCCGCGAGAAGCTCGTCCGCCCGCTTCGGTGTCATGCGCGTTACATGGGCGAGAACCTGAGGTTCCTTGCGCTTTTTCTTCTCGGCGAGGCGCTCGGCCTGCCAGGTCGCAAGATCGGAGATATCCTCGGCACCGACGCAGAGTTTGACGAGATGAACCGTCACGCATCCTTCTCCTCGAAGGTAATAAGCGCCGCACCGGCTTCGACCTGATCGCCCACGCCCACATGAACGTCGGTCACCACGGAATCCGCGCCCGCAACCAGAGTCTGTTCCATTTTCATCGCTTCCATCACGACGAGCGCCGCACCCTTTCTCACCTTCGCGCCGGCCTCCACCAGCACCTGGACGATCTTGCCCGGCATCGGCGCCTTGAGAGCGCCCGCATCGGCATCCGAAATGACATCCACATCGAGCGGATCGACCACTTCGAAATCCGTCGCCGCCCCTTCATGCGCGAGGATAAAGCCCGGTCCCCTGGGAACACAGGCGGCAACAAGCCTCACCCCGTCAACGGTTGCCGTCAACACATGATCGTCGTCCAGCTGTGCTGACGCGAGGACATCTGCGTTACCGGCGCCGGTGATGCGCCAGCCACCATCCTCGGGTGTCACGACGAGCGCAACTTCTTCTCCTGCAACGACAAACTTCAATGTTTCGCTGCGGTGACCGCCGAGAATCCATCCATCGCTTGCCGCCCAGGGCGAATGCGGCTCGTCTCCCGGCCCTTGCGATTTTTCCAACTGGCTCCGCCGCATGAGCATGTGCGCGGCGACACCGAGCGCCAGAACACGCGGTTCCACACCGCCCGCCGGAACAAGTTTATCCAGATGCCGATCGATGAAGCCGGTGTCGATATCCCCCGCCATGAAGGCGTCATGGCCGATCGCGGCGGCGAGGAAAGCGAGATTGGTCTTCGGCCCCGCCACTTCCATCCGGGAAAGATATCCCCGCAGCATGCGAAGCGCGATCAGCCGCGTATCGCCATGTGCGATGATCTTCCCGATCATCGGGTCGTAGAACATGCTGACGTCGTCGCCCTCGCGCACGCCCATATCGGTGCGGACATGGGGCATGTTGGCGGGTGTGCGAAGCCGCAACAGCTTGCCGGTCGAGGGGAAGAACTTCTTCGCCGGATCTTCCGCGTAGAGCCGTACCTCGACCGCATGGCCCTTGAGAGGCACATCCTTCTGCGTGAGCGGAAGATGCTCGCCGGAAGCCACGCGAAGCTGCCATTCCACGAGATCCTGCCCGGTGATCGCTTCCGTTACCGGATGCTCCACCTGAAGCCGCGTGTTCATCTCCATGAACCAGAAACCGTCCGGCTTGAGCCCATCGCTCGCATCCGCGATGAACTCCACCGTGCCCGCGCCGCGATAGCCGATGGCCTTCGCCGCCGCGACCGCCGCTTCGCCCATCGCTTTCCGCATCTCGTCCGGCATGCCGGGCGCAGGCGCTTCCTCGATGACCTTCTGGTGGCGGCGCTGCAGCGAGCAATCGCGTTCGTGGAGCGATACGGCCTGCCCGTGACTATCGGCAAAGACCTGGATTTCGATGTGGCGCGGCCGGGCGACATATTTCTCGACCAGCACCCGCTCGTCGCTAAAGGCGGCCCCCGCCTCGCGCTGCGCGCTTTTGAGCTCTTTGGCAAAGTCCGCAGGATCATCGACGCGGCGCATACCCTTGCCGCCGCCACCCGCGACCGCCTTGATGAGAACGGGATAGCCGATTGTCTCTGCCTGCCCGGCGAGGAAGTCTCCCTCCTGGTTATCCCCGTGATAACCGGGAACCACAGGCACGCCCGCCTTCTCCATCAGCGCCTTGGCCGCATCCTTCAGGCCCATCGCCTTGATGGCGCTGGCCGGTGGACCGACAAAGACAAGCCCTGCCTTCTCGCAGGCTTCCGCGAAGCCCGCATTTTCCGAGAGAAACCCGTAGCCGGGATGAACGGCCTCCGCGCCGGAACGCGCACAGGCGTCCAGAATGGCCTCGACCCGAAGATAACTTTCCGCCGCAGGCGCCGGTCCGATCCTGTAAGCCTCATCGGCCTCGGCAACGTGATAGGCATTCGCGTCGGCGTCCGAGTAGACAGCAATCGTCTTGAGGCCCATGCGCCGCGCGGTGCGGATGATGCGGACGGCGATTTCGCCGCGATTGGCGATCAGGAGGGATTTGAACATGGCCATCTCCCTCACATCCGGAAGACGCCGAAAGGCGTCTCCGGTATCGGCGCGTTGAGCGCGGCGGAGAAGGCAAGCGCCAGCACGCGGCGCGTCTCCGACGGTGCGATGATGCCATCGTCCCAGAGCCGCGCCGTCGCGAAATAGGGATGCCCCTCCTCGTCGTACTTGGCGCGGATCGGCGCCTTGAACTTTTCCTGGTCCTCCGGCGTCCATTTATCCGCGTCGCGATGAACGGTCGCGAGCACGCTCGCTGCCTGTTCGCCGCCCATCACGGAAATCCGCGCATTGGGCCAGGTGAAGAGGAACCGGGGCGAATAGGCACGCCCGCACATGCCATAATTTCCTGCGCCGTAGGAACCGCCGATGATGAGCGTCACCTTCGGCACATTCGCGGAGGCGACGGCGGTCACCATCTTCGCGCCGTCCTTGGCGATGCCGCCCGTTTCATACTCCCGGCCCACCATGAAGCCCGCAATATTCTGCAGGAAAAGCAGTGGAACCTTGCGCTGGCAGCACAGCTCGATGAAATGCGCGGCCTTGAGTGCGGATTCAGAAAACAGAATGCCATTGTTCGCGATAATGCCGACCGGCAACCCGTGGATATGGGCAAAGCCGCAGACCAGTGTCGTCCCGTAGAGCTTCTTGAACTCGTCGAAATCCGAGCCGTCGACGAGGCGCGCGATCACTTCGCGGACGTCGTACTGGACGGAAAGCGAGGCGGGGACAACCCCGTCGAGTTCGCCGGCGTCATAGAGCGGCGCGCGGGGTTCGGCGAGCGGAATGGCGATGGACTTCCTGCGGTTGAGCGTGCCCGCGATCTGGCGTGCAATGGCGAGCGCGTGGGCATCGTCGACGGCGTAGTGATCGGTAACGCCCGATTTGCGGGAATGAACGTCGGCACCGCCGAGATCTTCGGCTGTCACCACCTCGCCCGTCGCCGCCTTCACGAGCGGCGGCCCGCCGAGAAAGATCGTGCCCTGCTTGCGCACGATGATCGTTTCATCCGACATGGCCGGAACGTAGGCGCCGCCCGCCGTGCAGGATCCCATGACGACCGCGATCTGCGGAATGCCTTTCGCGGACATGCGCGCCTGATTGTAGAAGATGCGGCCAAAATGCTCGCGGTCCGGGAAGATATCCGCCTGGTTCGGCAGGTTCGCGCCGCCGGAGTCCACGAGATAGAAACAGGGCAGATTGTTTTCGAGCGCCACTTCCTGCGCGCGCAGATGCTTCTTCACCGTGACGGGATAGTAGGTTCCGCCCTTGATCGTCGCATCGTTGCAGACGATCACGCATTCCTGCCCCGCGATCCGCCCGATGCCGGTGATGATGCCGGCGGCGTTGATCGCCTCGCCATACATGTCGTGGGCGGCCATCGGGGATAACTCGAGGAAGGGCGTACCCGGATCGATCAACCCATAGACGCGCTCACGCGGCAGCAGCTTGCCGCGCGAGACATGCCGCTCGCGGGATCGCTCGTCGCCACCGAGCGCGGACGCCGCCCGCTCCTCGTTCAGCGCGGCGGTCAGGGCCGCCATCGCTTCCGCATTTTCCTTGAAACGGGCATCCCGCGTATTGACGCTTGTTTTCAGAACCGCCACGGCCATCCACTCCGGACTGGATTTTTTATAAAAACGATCATACGTTCGTATTCAGGCTTCGGCAAGACCGGGATCGAGGACATCTCTCATTGACCAGAACGGCAGGCTCCTCGGGCAAGAAGACCCTCGCCGCCATCCGCGAGGCGGGCCTCGACCTTATTCATGAACATGGCTTCGAGGCCATGAGCCTGCGCCAGCTCGCGACCCGTGTCGGCCTGCAGCCCGGCTCCCTCTACAACCATATAGAAACGAAGCAGGACCTCCTCTTCGACCTCATCCACAACCACATGGTGACGCTGCTGGCGAGCGTCGACGAGGCCCTCAGCGGCATTGGCGACCCGCTGGAGGAACTGAAGGCCTTCATTGCCTTTCACCTCACCTATCATATCGAGCGCAAGCGCGAGGTCTTCATCGGCTCGTCGGAGCTCCGCAGCCTCGAACCGAAAAACCGCAAGAAGATCGTGGCCTTGCGCCGGACTTATGAGGACCGGCTCTGCGGCATCCTCGAACGCGGGGCGGCAAAGCGGCTGTTCAAAATTGACGACATAGCTGTCAGCGCATACGCCATCCTCGCCATGCTGACCGGCATCTGCACATGGTACGATGCCAAAGGCCGGATCGACCGGAAGACGCTGATCGACATTCACACGCGGCTGGTGCTTCAGGGCGTGCTGAAATAATCCCCGGGGAGGAAAACATGTCCAACGAAGCGAGAGACTTTCTCACGCGCTGGTACGCCTTCGTGGAGAAGCACGACCCGGCGCTGCTCGATGCGCTGGTCGCGGAAGATGCGATGATTTCCTCGCCCGCCTTCTACACGCCCAAGCAGTCGAAACCCTATGTGACGGCTATCCTGAACGCAGTGATGCAGGGCTTCGAGGATTTCACCTACACCAAGGAATGGGTGGACGGTCGCGACATCATCCTCGAATTCGAGACGCGCATCGGCGACAAGAAGCTGAAGGGCATCGACCGCATTACCGTGAACGACAAAGGCGAGATGGCCCATATCGAAGTGCTGATCCGCCCGTTGAACGGCCTGATCGCGCTTGCCGAGCATGTGAAGAACACACTCGGAAAGGCTGCCGCCTAGGTCAGCCGCTCTATCGCGACCGCCGTCGCCTCACCGCCGCCGATGCAGAGCGAGGCAATACCGCGCTTCGTATCCGTCTGTTTCAGCGCATTGAGCAGCGTCACCATGATCCGCGCTCCCGAAGCGCCGATCGGGTGACCGAGCGCGCAGGCGCCGCCATAGATGTTCATGTTGTCATGGGAAAGGCCGAGTTCCTTGATCGCGGCCATCGCGACCACGGCAAAGGCTTCGTTCACTTCCCAGAGATCGACCTCGTTCTTCGACCAGCCGGTCTTTTCCATGAGCTTCGAGATGGCGCCGACGGGCGCTGTCGAGAACCAGGCGGGTTCCTGCGCATGCATGGTCTGGCCGCGAATGGCGGCGAGCGGCGTGAGGCCGCGGCGTTCGGCCTCCGAAAGACGCATCAGTACGAGCGCCGCCGCCCCGTCGGAAATCGAACTGGAATTCGCCGCCGTCACCGAGCCGCCCGCCGCGAAGGCGGGCTTCAGGGTGGGGATTTTTTCGGGATCGGCCGTGAGCGGCTGCTCGTCGTTCACGACCTCGACCACGCCCTTCTTCGTCTTCATCTCGACCGGCACGATCTCGTGGGAGAAGGTCCCGCCCTCGACCGCCATTCGGGCACGGGAGAGGGACGCGACCGCATAGGCGTCCTGCTGCTCGCGCGTGAACTGGTAGTGCTTCGCCGTCTCTTCGGCATAGAAGCCCATCAGGCGGCCTTCATAAGCGTCTTCCAGCCCGTCGAGGAACATATGGTCCTTCACCTCGCCATGGCCGAGACGCATCCCGCCGCGCGCCTTGGGGAGCAGGTAAGGCGCGTTCGTCATGCTTTCGAGACCGCCCGCGACCGCGACCTCGGCATTGCCGCCGAGGATCGCGTCATGCGCCATCATCACGGCCTTCATGCCGGAGCCGCACATCTTGTTGACGGTCGTGCAGGGCGTGCCCATGTCGAGGCCCGCGCCGAGCGCCGCCTGCCGCGCCGGCGCCTGGCCGAGACCGGCCGACAGCACGCAGCCCATCAGCACCTCGTCGACCGCTGTCGGAGAGAGCCCTGCCCGCTCGACGGCACCCTGAACGGCAATCGCGCCAAGTTCCGGTCCGGTCTTGCCCGAAAGAACCCCCTGAAAACCGCCCATCGGCGTCCGCGCCGCGCTGACGATGACCACGGGGTCCGCTTCATGACTGGTTTGTGACATCGGGTGGGCTCCACAGCTAGACTGGTGGTAATGAGGCAGGATTCGTCGGGAAACCTAGCCTAGAAACGCGCTCTGCCAAACAGGCAGACAGGAGAAGGGGGAAAGTGGTGGAAGATTTCCTGCATGATCTGAGCTGGGTGCTGCCGCTCCGCAGCGAAGTCGCAACGGCGATCTTCAACGGCTTCACTTTTCTCGGTTATACCCCGTTTTTCCTGATCTTCCTGCCCATCGGCTACTGGCTCTGGGACCGCAAGCTCTTCACGCGGCTGACAGTTCTGATCGCTCTGGTCGCTGTCCTGAACAGCTGGCTCAAGGATTTCTGGCAGGACGCCCGCCCCGACCCCGCCTTCCAGCTCGACGGCGACCGTGTGGCCGATTCCTACGGCCTCCCCTCCGGCCACGCACAGGTCGCCATCGCGATGTGGTTCTGGCTTGCCTACGAGATCAAGCGGCCCTGGGCCTGGGCCGCAGCGGCGTTCATCGCCGCCGGCGTCTGCTTCAGCCGGCTCTATCTCGGCGTGCACGATGTCGAAGACGTGCTTGCCGGCATCGCCCTCGGCCTCCTCAGCCTCGCGGTTTTCGCAGTGCTGGTGCATGAGAATGTCGTGGCCCGCTGGCGCCGTCTTCCGGCCTGGATCGACTTCGCGGTGATCCTGATCGCCATTCCTGTCCTGTGGGTTATCTGGCCCGAAGGCGAGGATCCGACTGGCATCGCCTCCGTCCTGTTCCTGCTCTTCGGCTGGTTCGCAGGCGCCGCGCTCGACCGCAAGGCGGCGCCGGAGGAACCTGTCCTTCCCGCATGGTGGCTCCGCATCGTCATGGCGGTGGGCGGCATCGTCGGGTTGTTCATCCTGCGCGCGGGCCTGATGAGCGGCAGTCTCGCCATCGGCCTCCCGGAAGCGATCACGGGTTACATCGCGGCTACGGTCATGGGGCTCTATGCAACCTGGATCGCGCCCGCGATCTTCCGCGCCTTGAAACTGATGAAACAGCCTCAGGCCATGCCGTAAGGCGGCGTCTTCTCCGCCTCGCCGTCGCGGAAGGCAAGCCAGCGCAGACAGCCGCTCTCCGCAAGTGCCGGTTCGGTGCGTGCCTTCGCCGCGTCATCGAGCGCAGCGTAACGCTGCTTCATCCAGAGCAGCGTGTGCGCCTGATACGGCCGCGCAATGGTCTTGAAGCCGTGGCCGCGAATTTCCGCCACCATCGGCTGGAAATCCTTGCCCGCGACATGCGCGTCGACGGCCGCCTGCATCATCGGCATCGCGACTTCGCCGGCCAGTTTCAGCAATCCCCTGGCGCCGATGGAAAGCGGCACGCCCGGTGCGCTCCATTCGCCGTCGATGCCGGACGCATCATCCATGAGCTGCACCCACTGGAACAGCCGCACGGCCTTCCGTTTCATCAGGTTCGAGGTCGTGGGATCGACCGCATACTGGCTGAGCTGGCCGTAAAGACCGAAATCGGCAATCGACGGGCGCGAACCGAAGAGGAAGAGTTGCGTCGCAAGATGCGCTTCCATGAAGCCCATCAGTTCGTCATAGGTCGATTGCAGCAACGGCCGGTTCTCCGCCGTTCCGCCGAGCAGTTCGCGCAGATGCTCCTGCCGCCCGAGGAAAGCCCTGGCCGCCTCGCCGAGTTCCGCTTCAGGTACCGCGCCGAGCCATCCTGCCATCTGACGGCGCGGACAGAACAGGCGGTCCGCCTCTTCGTTCCAGCGATAGTCGAACATCGGCAGCGGCAACCATTCGTCCGCCGCTTCCTCGATGATCCGTGCAAGAAACGCCATGCCGGGATCGCCGGGCACCACGGAGCGCGCGCCCGGATGGCGCTTTTCAAGTTCGTCGATGATCGGCGTCGAATCCGAGTGATAGGAGCCTTCGGGAAACTGGATGACGGGCACCTGCGTCTTGCCCGCCGCCGCGATTTCCGTTCCCTCGCCGAGCGAGCCGCTGCCCCGGAACGCGCCGAGCGGCACGATCCAGCGATGGGGCAAATGGCGATAGCGCAGAACCGCGCGCAGCTTGTGCGAATAGGGAGACCCGGGCCCGCCCAACAGCCGGTATGTGTCCGGCATCATGCCGTCTCGTTGAAGAGTTCGCGGCCGATCAGCATACGGCGGATTTCGCTCGTGCCGGCACCGATCTCGTAGAGCTTCGCGTCGCGCAGCAGACGGCCCGTCGAATAGTCGTTGATGTAGCCGTTGCCGCCAAGCGCCTGGATCGCTTCGAGCGCCATCCAGGTCGCTTTCTCGGCGGCATAAAGGATCGCACCCGCTGCATCCTTGCGCGTCGTCTGGCCCCGGTCGCAGGCCTTCGCCACCGCATAGACGTAAGCCCGGCAGGCGTTCATGGTCGAATACATGTCGGCAAGCTTTCCCTGCATGAGCTGGAAGGTACCGATGGGTTCGCCGAACTGCTTGCGTTCGTGAACGTAAGGCACGACCGCGTCCATGCAGGCCTGCATGATGCCGAGCGGACCGGCGGCAAGCACCGCACGCTCATAGTCGAGACCCGACATCAGCACACGCACCCCTTCGTTCAGCTTGCCGAGGACGTTCTCCTCCGGCACTTCGCAATTCTCGAAAATGAGTTCCGCCGTCGACGAGCCGCGCATGCCGAGCTTGTCGAGCTTCTGTCCGACCGAAAATCCCTTGAATCCCTTCTCGATCAGAAAAGGCGTGATGCCCTTCGGTCCCGCCGCCGCGTCGGTCTTCGCATAGACGATCAGCGTGTCGGCGTCCGGCGCATTGGTGATCCACATCTTCGTGCCGTTGAGGACGAAACGGTCACCGCGCTTCTCCGCCTTGAGACGCATCGAAACGACGTCCGAACCGGAACCCGCCTCCGACATCGCAAGCGAGCCGACATGCTCGCCCGACATGAGTTTCGGCAGATATTTGCGCTTCTGCGCGTCCGTGCCCCAGCGGCGGAGCTGGTTCACGCAGAGATTGGAATGCGCGCCGTAGGAAAGACCGACGCTCGCGGAGCCGCGGCTGATTTCCTCCATCGCAACGACATGTTCGAGGTAACCGAGCCCCGTGCCGCCATATTCCTCCTCGACGGTGATGCCGAGCAGACCGAGTTCGCCGAGCTCGGGCCAGAGATCGCGCGGAAACTCGTTCGTCCTGTCGATGTCGGCGGCACGCGGCGTAATCCTGTCGGCCGTAAAGGCGCGCACGGTGTCGCGGATCATGTCGGCGGTTTCGCCCAGATCGAAATCGAGCGAAGGGTAGTCGTTGGCAAGCATCTTCGTTTCCCTGTTCTTTGCCGGGCGACTTTGCCGCGCCCTTGTCCCGCAGTCATTACCCCAAATGGGGCAGACCGGGGATTACTCCGTGGAATAGATATCGACGACGTCGGACTCGGTGAAGACCGTGTAGACGCCTGCCCCCGGACTGCCGCCGACGACCACGAACTTGTCGCCGGATGCCGCCGCCACCGCGCCGTGTCGCGGCGTCGGCATCGGCGCCGCCTTGCTCCAGGAACCGCTGGCAAGATCGAGCACGAAGTGGTCGCCATAGGTACGCGGCGGACGGCGGAGTTCACCGCCTGTGACATGGATGCGGCCATCCACCAGGGCCGCTACATGGCCGGACCGCGGAGACGGCAAGCGCGGCCCGCTTTGCCAGCGCCCGCTTGCCGGATCGAAGATATCCACCTGATCGGTCGCGACGCCGTTTACAAGACCGCCGATCACGTAGATGCGGCCATCGACTTCCACATAGGCAGCGGAAACACGCGGGCTCGGCATCGCGTCGCCGGTCGCGCTCCAGTCGTTCTCGATCGGATCGTAAACCCAGACCCGCGACGCACCGCCGCCCCGCCCGCTCAGCGCATAAATCCTGTCGCCAACCGCGATGAAGCCGTGACCCGCCCGCGCACCCGGCATGGCGGCGAGGGATATCCACGTTCCCACACGCGGGTCGTATGACCACGTCCGGGCAGTATCGCCCTCTTCTTCGGAGGCGTCCGCGGCTCCTTCAGCGCCGAAAGTGCCGAACTCCGGCCGCTGCGCAGGCGGCGCTTCGTATCCGCCGGACACGTAGAGTTTGCCGCCATACTCGGCGACGCCGAACTGCTGGAGGCCCGCTGGCAGCGCAGGAGCAGCGCGCCAGATATCCCCGCGTATGTCGTAGATTTCGGCAACGGTTCTGGGACCGGCGGTGCTGTCCCCGCCGATGACATAGAGTTCGTTGCCGATCAGGGCGCCACCCGCAAAGGCGCGGCCCGTGGTCATGGGGGAACCTTCCTGCCATCCCTCGGCCGCCGCCGCACATGGCAGGACGGCAAGCATCGCGACAAGCACATAACAGCGGCGCAAACCCGGCGCTCGAAACATTGAAAACTCCCTCTCCCCCAGCTTCAGTAGAACAGGATCAGTGCCGCCAGTCCGAGGAACGAGAAAAACCCTATCGTATCGGTAAGGGTTGTCACGAAAACCGCGGACGACACCGCCGGATCGACGCCGATCTTATCAAGACCGAGCGGAATGAGAATGCCGGCAAGGCAGGCCGTTATCAGGTTAATCAGCATGGCCGTCGCAATGACGCCGCCCAGCCAGACATTCTCGAAAACGAGCGAAACAAGGCCGCCCAGCAGGACGGCGAACATCAACCCGTTCAGGATTCCGACCAGAAATTCACGGGTGATGGTGCGCCGCACATTGAAATTGACGAGATCGCGCGTCGCGAGGGCACGCACCGTCACGGTCATGGTTTGCGTACCCGCATTGCCGCCCATCGAGGCGACGATCGGCATGAGCACCGCGAGCGCCACCATCTGTTCGATGGTGGCATCGAATAGCGCAATGACGGAGGCGGCAATAACCGCCGTGAAGAGGTTTATCACCAGCCAGGGAAAGCGGCTGCGTGTCGTCTGCAGCACGGAGTCCGAAATCGACTCCTCGCCGACACCGGCAAGCAAGCGGATATCTTCCGCGGCTTCCTCGCTGATGACCTCGACGATGTCGTCCACCGTGACGACGCCGACGAGGCGGCCGGCCTCGTCGACCACGGCAGCCGAGATGAGGTCGTATTTGCTGAACTGGAGGGCGACGTCTTCCTGGTCCATCTCGACCGGGATCAGCGTCTGCTCGGTTTCCATGATCTCGGAAATCTTGACCGGACGCTTGGTGCGCATCACGCGTGAGAGCGGCACCGTGCCGCTCGGCTTGTAGGCGGCATCGACCACGAAGATTTCGTAGAATTCGTCCGGCAGATCGGCGGCTTCGCGCAGATAGTCGATCGTCTGGCCGACATCCCAGTAGGGCGGCACGGCCACGAGCTCGCGCTGCATCAGGCGGCCGGCCGAGTATTCCGGATAGTCGAGGGACTGCTCCAGCGCGGCCCGGTCGCTCGCGGGGAGCTGGTCGAGGATGAGGCGCTGCTCGTCCTCGTCCATGTCCTCGAGGAGATAGACCGCGTCGTCGGAATCCATCTCCGTGAGCGCGGCGGCGATGTCCTTCGGATCGAGGAGTTCGATCACATGGTCGCGCACGCTTTCGTCAAGCTCGCTCAGAACCTCGGGGTTGAGGTCGTTGCCGAGCATGCCGACAAGGTCCTGCCGCTCGTCGTTGCGCAAGAGCTCAAAAAGTTCGGCAAGGTCGGCGGGCCGGAGCGGGAGCACGAGTTCGCGCGCCTGCGCGGCATCCGCCCGGTCCACCGCATCGACGACGGAACGCACGAATCCCGGCGAAAGCGTTTCCTCCGCCGTTTCCTCCGGTGCATCTGTGAGAGCCGGATCGGCCAAGCGCCACTCCCGTATGAATCGCAGTTCCGAACTGCGGCGAGTGTGCGCTATTTGCCCGTGAGCCGCCAGCCGAGGACGGCGGAAAACCGCGGGAAAACAACCGATATCGACTTTGGAAAGAGGGCTCCGGCGATGACCGGAGCCCGGATGGTGCGGTCGAGAAGACTCGAACTTCCACGGGAGTTACCCCACAGCGACCTCAACGCTGCGCGTCTACCAATTCCGCCACGACCGCATGTTCGGGCCGGGCGGATGTAACAAATCCCCGACACTTGCTCAAGCGGCAAATGGCGGGAAAGCGGGCCTAAATGCCGTCGCCATCGATATTGTTGGGAAGGTGGATGCCGCACTCGTCCTTGTCGCGGCCAACCCAGCGTCCGTCGCGATAGGAACCGCCCTCCGGCACCCGCTCGGTGCAGGGCATGCAGCCGATGGAAAGGTAGTTGTCCTTGACCAGCGGATGGCGCGGCAGCTTGTGCGCATCGAGATAGGCTTCGAGATCTTCCTGGGTCCACGTGGCCAGCGGATTGATCTTGAAGCGGGTGCCCTGATCCGAGCCCGGTTCGCCGGTGCCGCGCACCTTTTCTTCCTCAATGGCGTCCATGGCAGAGCGGGCGTTGGTCTGGAACCGCTTGCGGCCCGTGATCGAGGCGTCGAACCCCTTCAGCGCGCGCTCCAGCGGCAGCACCTTGCGGATATAGCAGCAGGCATCGGGATTGGCGTTCCAGAGACCGCCATTGGGGTCCTTCGCGGAGAGGTCCACCGGATGCGGCCCGACGGCGCGAATGTCGGTGAGGCCGAGCTTTTCCTGGAGCCGGTCGCGATAGCGCAGCGTTTCGCCGAAGAGCTTGCCGGTGTTGAGGAAGATGACCGGGGTCGTGGGATCGACCTGCGAAATCATGTGCAGCAGCACCGCGGATTCGGCGCCGAACGACGAAACGGCGGCGATCCGGCCCGGAAAATCGGTCTTGATGGCGGCTTCGAGGAGATCCATGCCCGACAGGCCGGCATGGGCGTCGCGCAGGCGCTGAAGCGCGGGCGAACCGACGGTCGCCGCATCCATGACGGCGGCGCGGCCTTCGTCCATCGACGCCTTGCCGGGGCGCTTCCTGAGGTCGATTGCGGTCATGCGAGCCAGCCTTTCTCTTCGATATAGGCATCGACCTTGCGGCCGATTTCGGCGATTTCGAGCCCTTCAGAGCGCCATGTCCGGCGCTGCCGCCCCAGTTCGTCGAGCCGCCCTGCCCATTCGGGCCCGAACAGCTTTTCGAGGTGCAGCCGAAGCCGCCGCGCCAGCCCCGGCGCCTTGCCGCCGGTCGACACGGTGATCGTGAGATCGCCGCGCCTGACGACGGCGGGAACATGAAAGTCGCAAAGCGGCTTCACATCCTCGGTATTGACGAGCCGCCCCGCGGCCCGCGCCTTGCCGGAAAGCGCCACGCTTTCGCGGTCGCCAAGCCCGGCCAGGAAGACGAGGTGGGCCGCCTTCAGCACCTCGTCGGAAGGCCGCGCGCCCTTGAACCGCTTGCCCGCCTGTTTCGTGAGCGCCGAGGTCGGCGCTTGCGAATAGATCTCCAGATGCGGCGCACCCGCCGCGTCGAGCGCCGCAAGGCGCTTTTCCACCGCCTCGCCCTCACCCACCAGCACCACCGTCATGGCGCTCAGATCGACCAGGATCGGAAACAAGGGCGGCACCTCCTCGGGCAAGGCCCGGAAACGGCGGTATTCCAACGGAAGCCGCCTAATTCCCGTTAGAGATAACAACTATGCCGTATAATTCAACTCACGTCCGTATAATCTTTAGTTTCACACTCAAGATGTGGAATATAACAAAAAGGGCCCAAAAGGGCCCTTTGAAAATGCGTGAAAAGAGACAGCTCAGAGGTGCTGGCTGTCGGCCTCACCGGCCGAGACGACCGACGTGATGGAGACCGCAACCCGTTCTCCCTGCACGATAATTTCACCGCGCGCGATGGGGACGTTGTTGGACACCACCACAAGCTCCCCGCCCGCTCTAGCGAGAGGCCCGTAAC